>NZ_JBJGED010000013.1:0-189544 GCF_045062745.1 Paenibacillus sp. HJGM_3 | reverse complement strand
CAGCAGCTTGTTGTTCTGGTCGTAAATATACGCCCCCGTCGTGCGCCCGGCCATCAGCGGATCGAGCGAACCCCCGAAAAATGTCTCGTCGAGGATCAGGATCATCATGCCGTACACCGTCTGCTGTTTGGTGGACTTGAGCCAGCGCGCCGCGACCAGGTTGCTCTTCTTTTTGGAAGGCTCCGACGAGTCCGTAATCTCCATGCGCCGCCAGACGATCTCCGCCGAGCCGGGCTTCATCTCCTGCTTGAGCTGCTCGTAGAATTCGGGGAATTGAATCTGAATCGATGCCGTGGATTGGTTGAAATAGACGTTCTGGCCTTGCAGGTCGACAATATAGAGGCCTCGGATCTGCGGCGACTCGTATTTCAGCGGGAACAGCACGGAAGTGAGCTCGCGCTCCAGCATGAAGTTCCGGTACGCTTCGCTCTCGCCCTGCGCCGGCGCGGCGTGCATGCTCTGCACGTACTGCTCCACCATCGGATGAAAAAACACGAAGTCGGTGATCCGGTAGATGTCCTGGATTTTGAAGCCGATCTGCTCCATCGTCTGCTCGCTCGTCTTCAAGTACTGCTTGCTGATCTCGCCTTCGAACAAGTTCAGGTTGATCCGATAGGACACATACCCGGTGACGAGGGAGCACACGATGATGATGATCGAGAGGCTCAGGATCAGCTTGACTTTGAAATGCTGATTGATGTAGCGGATGAGCGATGGATGCCTCATGGGGCCGGGATTCCTCCGATCTCCGATATGAAACGAAAGTAGAGAAGCCGCCTGTGCAGCTTCCCTATTCCCGCCTATTTACTTCGTCAAACACAGCCGGACCAGGTCGTCGACATGGGCGGTCGCCAAGCATTCTACCGTATCGGCCGCGCCATAATAGATCTTGACTTCGCCGTCGTCCTCCAGGATCATGCCGCCCGGGAAAATCACGTCGTTGCGGAAGCCGCCCTCCGTCTCGTAGCTAACCTCCGGCGCAAGCAGCGGCTCCCGGTACATGCCTACGATCTTGTACGGGTTGTCCGCGTCGAGCAGCATGATGCCCGCCGTGTAGCGCTTCCGCCAGAACGGCTCCCACCCGTTCTTGCCCCGGGCCGGATCGATGTCGACGGCATGGAACAACGTGAGCCAGCCGTAAGGCGTCTTGACCGGCGGAGCGGCCGGACCAAGCTTGTCGTTCGCGAACGGCACCTTCTCCAGGCCGAGCAGCAGTTCGGTGTTGCCCCAATATTTCAAATCCGGCGAGTCGGAAATCCAGATGTCGAAGCTGTCCCGGCCACCCTTGCCGTACACCGGGAACGGGCGCTCGAGCCGCACGTACTTGCCGCCGATCCGCTCGGGGAACAGCACCATGTTGCGGTTGTCCGGCGCCGACAGGCTTAGCACCTCGAAGCTCGAGAAATCGTCGGTCACCGCAATCCCGCCGCGAACGCCGTGCTTGGTGTCGACGGCGAAACAGAGGTAGCAGCGCCCGTCCATCACAGTTAGTCGCGGATCGTACGTGCGGATGATCTCGTCGTCCTCGATGCCGAAGGCCGGCTGGGGCTGCACGTCCCAATGCCTGCCGTCCTTGCTGAAGGCCAGCCCCATGTTGGTCGTGTTGTGCGGCAGCAGCGTCTCGTTCTCCACATCGCCGTAGTCGTTGCGAAACATCATGACGTATTGCCCTTCATACTTCGCAACACCGGCGTTGAACACGAGCGCCGGCTTATAAGGAACGTCGTTCGCCGTAAGCACCGGATTGCCGGTATAGCGGGTGACGACCGGGCTGGATGTCAGCGAGCCAATGAGAGTCATGGATGCGTCCTCCTCGATACCTTGTCTCCCTCATTGTAATCGGTTTCGGGATCGTCGACAGCTAGCAATAATTGAGAAACGGATAAAATCTTTAGATTTTGGCCGGTGCTGCACCCTACAATCGAAACCGATACCCGGCGCCCCAGACGGTCTCGATATATTGAGCATTCGCGGTATCGGTCTCGATTTTCTCTCGCAGCTTGCGGATGTGGACCGTGACGGTTTGGGCATCGCCCAGCGCATCCATGCCCCACACGCGCTCGAACAGCTGATCCTTGCTGAAGACATGATTCGGATGCAAGGCGAGGAAGTAGAGCAGCTCGAACTCCTTCGTCGTCAAGACGATCTCTTGGTCGTGCAAATAGACGCGCCGGGCGGTATAGTCGATATACAGGCCCCGGATGCGCACCTCGTCCTTCGATTGCTTGGACTCTTTGGCCCCCACCAGCCGCTCGTATCGCGCCAAGTGCGCTTTCACCCGAGCCACCAGCTCAACCGGCTTGAACGGCTTCGTGATGTAATCGTCCGCCCCCAGCCCCAGCCCACGAATCATATCGATGTCTTCTTTTTTGGCCGTCACCATCAGGATCGGGATATGGCGGGTCTCGCGAATTTTCCGGCACACCTCGAAGCCGCTAATCCCCGGGAGCATCACGTCGAGGATGATGAGGTCGTAGTCGCCGGTCAAGCCCAGCTCAAGCCCCTGTGTCCCGTCCGCCGCGATGTCCACATCGTAACCGTCGACCTGCAAATAATCCCGTTCCAATTCAGCAATAACCGTCTCGTCTTCCACGATCAAGATTCGCTTCATCCCGCATCACCAGCTTTATCAAGATTTAGTGGAAATCCGACCGTAATCGTGGTCCCTTCCCCTCTCGTACTGTCCGCGCGGATCCATCCGCCGTGCCCGTCCATAATCTGCTTGGCGATCGCAAGGCCGAGGCCGCTGCCGCCCGTGTGGCTATTCCTCGATTGCTCGGCCCGATAGAACCGTTCGAAGATGTGCGGCAGCGCCTCTTCCTCAATGCCCGGACCGTTGTCCGCAATCCGGACGACGACATATCCCTCCGACTCAAATGCGCGAAGACGGACGATTCGTTCGGGTCGATTCATATATTTCAGGCAATTGTCCACGATGTTGGAGAATACCCGCCGGCATTGATCGCGATCGATCGAAGCTTTCGCAATGGGCCTCAAGGTGATTTCCGATGAAAAGTGGACGCCTTGTTTGCTCAGATCAAAGTTCAATTCATCCGCCCAATCGGTCAAGAACGGCTTCATCTCGACGATTTCGAAATTGAACGGCAGCTTCTTCAAGTCCAGCCTCGAATACAGGAACAGCTCGTCGATCAGATGATCCATCTCCTGGGTCTTGGAGGAGATGATCGACAAGTAGCGCGCCCGTTTGTCCGGCGTATCCGCGATGCCGTCCCCCAGTCCGTCGACATAGCCTTGAATCGCCGTCAGCGGGGTCCGTAAGTCGTGGGAAATGTTCGAAATCAATTCTTTCCGGTTCTCCTCGTACTGGAGCTGAGTCTGGATGGAGAGCTGAAGCTGCTTGCGCATGCGCTCGAACGCCACGCTGAGCTGTCCGATCTCATCCTTCCCCGTCGCCTCGACCTGATAATCCAGATCTCCGGCCTCCAGTCGGGCCATGGCGTGCTTCAGCTTGTGCAGTGGTTTGATAATGCTTCTGGATACGAAATAAGTGAGCGTTGTGTGTGTCAAGATTAAGATGACGATGAGCGCCCCGAACAGCAGCGGGAAAAATTTTCGCGCAAACTGGGCGAACGGATCGAGCGAGGTCACTACGATGACGCTGCCTGGCGTCTGATCCGGATACGTAAACTCGTAATGCTGCAGCTGATACATCTTATTGCCCGATCGGATCGGCTCTTCCTCCTCCGCATGCCCGGAACGCTCGTAGGCGGGCAGCTCTGTCAGCAGCTGTTCCTGTTCCAGGGCAGGTGAAACGAATTGGATCGCTCCCCCTTTACGCACGATCAGGTTCGACTGAGCCTGCTGCAGCTCTTGATCCAGATCGGTCAAGTACGCGGTATCGGACAGCAGAGCCGGGTCCTTCTCGGTGCTCCGCTTCAATTCCTTCAGCAACCGCTCGCGACTGTGATTCTCGATAAATGGACGGTCCGCATCTTTCCAGTGTGTCTCGTGGATCATCTGGAAGTCGCCCCGGAATGCGGATAAGAGCAGCATGGCGGTGACGACCATCAGGACGACCGGGATGACGAGCATGGCCGCATAGGACAACAGGAGCTTGAGGCGTATGGACATGGAGATCGGCCCCTAACCTTCTTTTCGATCAAATATATAGTAACCGAGTGAAAAGAACAAGCCGCAGCACGAAAGCAGGAACAAGCCGGACGTCACTAGCTTCCCTGCGGATACGGTGCCGCTCAGCCACAACACGTGCCAGCCGGTGTAAGAAAAAGGGGAAAATGCCGAGACGGAGCCCACGAAGAAGGGAGCGATTTTGGCGGCAACATATAGAAAGATGGCGAAAACGATGAACCCGCCCGCACTGCGAAACCATTGGGAGACGAACACGAACAGTGCCGATAAAGCGAGCATGGCAAGGAAAGCGGCGGCATAGGCCAGCCCGATCTTAACCCACTCCGACAGGGGGATGGAAGATCCTGCGATGGCCTGAATGAGAAGCGTCACGATGCCCAGCACGGCTAGCTGCGCCGCGATTCCCGCTCCGAGTGCAGCGACCTTGCTCAGGAACACTTGAAGCCGCGTATTCGGACGCAAAAACGCGAGCTTCAGCGTTCGCGAGGCGACCTCGTTCGGGAATAGGTCCGCGGTCGTGCTGATGATGAAGAGCGGCAGCCAGAAGGCAGCGTAGAGACTGAGCATTTGAACCGGGAACGAGCCGCTGATCGCCATCAGACCCAAGTAGGGCTGAAGCCGGCTCAAGCCTAGGGCGAGCAGCACGGGCAGCAGCGCCGACACTAGGATGAATGCCGCCCCTTTCTTGCGGTATACCATCAACCACACTTCATTAACGAAACCGGCTCTAAACGATTGCACGGGTCTGCCCCTCCCTCGCGGCCTGCAGTTGGCCGATATAATATTGTTCCAGCGACTCGTTCATCTGCAGCAGCTGCTCGACGTACCCTTCCTTCCGCAATGTGCCTTCGACGACGATGCCGACCCGGTTGCACAGCTGCTCCAGCTCATGAATCATGTGGCTGGAAATGAGGAAGGTCGTACCCTGCTCTTCGGAGAGCCGCGCGATCAGCCGGCGGAACATAACCGTCCCTTCGATATCGAGGCCGTTCGTCGGTTCATCGAGAATGACCAATCTCGGACTCGGCAGGATGGCGGCGGCCAGCGCCAGCTTCATCTTCATCCCAGTGGAATACTGCTTGATCCGCTCGCGGCGCACATGGCTCAGCCCTACCAGCTCCAGTACTTCCTCAATACGGGAAGCCGTCACGTGAGGATGGAACCGGGCCACCAGCTGCAAATATTGGGAGCCGTGAAGGAAATCATGGAAATCGGCGGATTCGATCATGCAGCCTACATGGCGCATCCCGCGCTCGAATTCCTCGGCGAGGTCGGCCCCGAATAGGCGGACCGTCCCTTGATCCGGCCGGATCAAGCCGGTGACCAGCTTGAGGAACGTCGTTTTCCCCGCACCGTTCGGTCCGAGCAATCCATATACGTCACCCTCATAGAGCTCCAGGCTTATGTCCCGGATCCCCCGCTGATTGCGATACACCTTCGATAGCTGCTGCGTTGCCAAGATTGGATGGTTCATGCCTTATCCCTCCATGCGGAATGGGCAACGGATGAGCCAGGGTGCGTAGGCCCATCCGTTGGCCGGTTTTGTTGCTTGTTCTGTCTAGTGCTGGAATTTGCGGACGCGTTCGCGTTCTTGTTGGATCGTTTGCACCTGTTGCCCGGCTAGATCGATCGTATCCGGCGTCGTCTTGTTGAAGTTCGACAGGTCGGCTTGCACGTGCAGCGTCACTTGGTGCGCTGTGCCTTGATCGTCCTTGCCCGACACCGTAATGTCGGCTTCCTGATGCTCGATGTAATTGTCCGCGTTAATATGAGCCTTCACGGCGACCTTCTCGATCTTGATGTCCTGCGACAGCTGCGGTGCGGCGTCCTTCAGCGCGTCGTGATTGAACGGAATGTCCGCCTGATCATTCTGGTGCATGGCTCGGTGATCCGCCTGTGCGGCATGCTTGATCGCGATCGGCGCAATCGCATTGATGACGGCCGGGATTTGCGCGTTATCCAATTGGACCGCAATGTCCTTCGAGCCGTCGCTCTGCGTATCGACGGTCACATAGTTCTTCAAGTTCCCGACCAAGGCGTCGATGACGGTCTCGGCTTGCTGGGACATGTCGGCGCCGTCATGTCCTTTGTGCTTGAAGGGATGATCCTGGTTGTCGGGGTGGACATAGTAGACGTCGCTTGCGCTTGATTTCACCACGGTGCCTTCCGCTTGCTTGGCGAATCGGATCGATTGCGGCGTGCCGTTCGCGCTGACTTCCGCTTGGCCGCTGGCGGCCTCGTCCTTGGCGACCTTGAAGCTTCCGCTCGCCTGGACGAGCACGTTCCCGTTGTCGCGGAGGGAACCTGCCGCTTGGACCGTGGCGCTTTGCGCCGATTTTGTCGTTTTGAGCGCCGATTTGTACGCCTCGTAGCCGGAACTTCCGGCCAAGGCGCTGAAGCCGGTCGCGATCATCACGACGCTGCTCACGCCGATGGCGCTGCCTAATACTAGCCATTTCTTCTTCATACGCTGCCTCCTATACGAGTTGATGTGTTACACGCTTTATGTTAGGCGCTAAAAATAAACCCCTTGTGAACGATCGATTAAAACTTTCTTAAATCGCTTTATTCAATAGAAAAAACCGTCCGGGAATGCCCGAACGGCTGCTTAAGAACTATTAGGTTCATGCCAAGCCAAATAGGCGGATTGGCTAGAGCGGGATCTCCAGCTCGTGGTCCGAAAGTTCGCCATGTGCATCGGCGACCGGGGCGAAGCCTTTCATCCGCGTGTTGAATCCGGCGATATGCTGCGCGAGCTTGGGGTCGTTCATGTGCCGAAGCTCAGTACGGAACTTACCTTGCGCCAACTCTACGATGCGCACCGCAGGCACGTCAAGGCAGGCGGCCGTCTGGATATAATGCCAGCCGTCTCTCGCGACGATCGAATTCGCGTGGTTGTGGCCGCAGAAGTAGAAGCCCGGTCCCTTCTTCCGGTTCAGAACCGCCTGGATCGGATAATCCGGGTGAATCGACAGCTTGTCGAGCGTCGAGCGCCGTGTTGTATCGTATACCGGATGATGGGCGAAGACGAGTACCGGCTTGTCGCCAGCCTGCTCGAGCTCGTTCTGCAGCCATTCGATCTGCTCGGCGTCGATCTCCCCGCCCCAGTCGTCCTTGACCATCTCCTTGGTCGTATCGAGAAAGAGGAGCAGCGCTTCCTCCGTCTCGATACGGCTATATCGCTGTCCGCCCGTTATGCCCAGAATTTCGGCCTTCGGAATCGAATACGTATCATGGTTGCCCAGGACATGAATGAACCGGCGTCCGCTGCCGCCGATCTGTCCGGTTATGTGCCCGAGCTCTTCCGGCAAGCCTTCATGCGTCAAATCGCCTAAAGAAATATGGTACTCGCCCTCTTCCGCCAGGAACCGTTCCAGCATGCTCGCATATGCGTTGTCCCGCGCTGCCACCATGTCTGACGTGCCTTGCTCCATGCGGGAATAATGAAAATCTCCAAGTAAAATCAGTCTCATCCTTGCGCCTCCTCGACAAGCAAGCCTATACTCTTCATCGTCCCGGCCAAGTTAAGGGATTGGTCTTAGAATAAAGGGCTAGTATTAAGTGAGTATCAAGCTTATGTTAAGATCTTGTGGATTCCGATTTCCGATTCTAGAGCAAGCGGATGACGACCGAGTCCGCTACGAAGAATGTATACCGGTTGCCGCCGTACTCGGCCGGCACCGCTTCGCCCCGGGCGTCGCGGATGTCCAGCGGCGCCTCGCTGTATACGGCGCAAGCCCGTCCGCCCGCATCGGCGGTCAGGCGGGCATGCGCCAGCTTGCCGTCGGCCCAGTCGAGGTCGACGGTGAACCCGCCGCGGGCGCGCAGTCCCCGGACGACGCCCGCGCTCCATGCCGGCGGCAGCGCCGGCAGGAAGCGGAGCTCCTCGAGATGCGACTGCAGGAGCATCTCCGCGATCGCGGCCGCGCCGCCGAAGTTCGCGTCGATCTGGAACGGCGGATGATCGCCGAACAGATTCGGATGCACCGCCTTGCGCAGCAGCGTCTGCAGGCTGGCGTGCGCATGGGCGCCGTCGCCGAGCCGCGCCCAGAAGTTGGCGATCCACGCCTGGCTCCAGCCGGTGTGGCCGCCCCCGTGCGCCAGGCGCCGCTCCAGCGTGCGCCGTGCCGCCTGCCCCAGCTCCGGCATGCGGTGCGAGGCGATCTGCTCGCCCGGGTGCAGGGCGAACAGATGCGAGATGTGGCGGTGGCCCGGATCGACCTCTTCGTAGTCGACCGCCCACTCCATGATGTGGCCGTGCCGCCCGATTTGCGGCTGCGGCAGCCGGCTGCGCGCGCTCGCCCACTCCAGCCGCAGCGGCTCGTCCGTCTTGAGCTGCTCGGCCGCCTCTATGCAAGCGCCGAAGAGCGCGTACAGGATTTGCGCATCCATGGAAGGGCCGGCGCAGATGACGCTGATCTGGCCGCTCGTCGACACGTACTTGTTCTCCGGCGAGAGCGACGGCGATGTGATCAGCCTGCCGTCCTCGTCCTCGATCAAGTAGTCGAGGAAGAATAGCGCGGCCTCGCGAAGCACGGGATACGCCCGGTCGCGCAGGAACGCTTCGTTCCGGTTGTAGCGGTAATGCTCCCACAGATGGAGCGCCGTCCAGGCGCCGCCCATCGGCCAGAAGATCGAGGTCGGGACCGCTCCGAACAAGCCGGTCTCCGCCCACACGTTCGACAGGAGGTGGGCGACGAAGCCTCGCGCGCCGTACATCGTCTGCGCGGTGCTCCGCCCGTTCGCCGCCAATCGCTCGACGAAGTCGAACAGCGGCTCATGGCACTCGGCCAAGTTGCCGACCTCGGCGATCCAATAGTTCATCTGTAGATTGATGTTCAGATGGAAGTCGCTCTCCCACGGCGGGGTGAAGCTTTCGTTCCAGATGCCCTGCAGATTGGCGGGCAGACTGCCCGGACGCGAGCTCGCCATGAGCAAGTAGCGCCCGTACTGGAAGAACAGCGCTTCCAGCCCGGGATCGCCTTCGTCCGACTCGCGATACTGCTTTAGCCGCTGTGAGGTGGGCGGCTGCTCCTTGTCTTGCGTTGCCGATTGGGCCGAATCGGCGGCCGGCGCGAGCTGCAGCGAGACGCGGTCGAACAAGGCGCGGTGATCGCGCTCGTGCGCCGCCTTCAGCCGCTCGAACGGCTGTCCGGCGGCCGCTTCGGCCTGCCGCTCCGCTTCCGCCATCGGGTCCTCGCAGCGGAACGACGTCTGCGCCGCCACGACGAGCGTCACCGCGCTCGCCCCGGTGACGGACATGAAGTTGCCGATCGTCTCCGAGCGGCCGCCCTCGACGACAGCCTGCAGCACGGCCGCGTAGCGGACGCCGTCCGGCCCGCACTGCCCCCGCATCGTCAGCACACGGCCGCCCACTCCTTCGATCTCGCCTTCGAACGGACGCCGGTTGAACCGGGCCGTGAAGGAGAGGGCGCCCGGCTCTGATGCGGTCAAGCGCACGACGAGCGCGTGGTCGACCGCGCTTGCGAACAGCTCGCGGCGGTACCGCACGCCGCCCGCCACATACTCCACCGTCGCCACGCCGGTGGCCAGCTCGAGCTCGCGGCGATAGTCCGTCGCCGTCGCCGCGTGGTCGAACCGCAGGACCAGATCGCCGAGCGGCTGGTACGGACCGAAGTAGTGGGGCGCGTTCGTCATCGACACGAGCGCGAGCCGCTCGGCCTCCTGCACCCGGCCTTCCCGCAGCAGCCGGCGGATGGCGCCCAGCTGCTCGATCGCGGCCGGGTTGTCGCGCTCCCGCGGTCCCCCGTACCAGACCGAGTCTTCATTCAGCTGCAACCGCTCGGTCTGGATGCCGCCGAATACCATGCCGCCGAGCCGGCCGTTGCCGAGCGGGAACGCTTCCGTCCAGGTGCCCGCCGGACGCTCTTCTAACAATCTATTCATATTCGCAGTCGTCGTATTCGCAGCAGTCGTCGATTTCCCCATTTCACTCTCACTCCTATCCTATAGTGCTCGCGCATTCTAAGAATTCGACCTCATTATAGGAGATCGGGCACCATAGCGAAAGTGGGAAACTTACGTTTTAATGTTGTTCATTTACGATTATGATTATGGGCCCCTTCCACAGTTAGGAAATGTCCTCTAGTGCATCACCCAGCCGCCGTCGACGTTGAGCGTCTGCCCGGTCATGAAGTCGCTCTCGGGCGACGCCAAGTACAGGAACGCGCCGACCATGTCGGCCGGCAGCTGCCGGCGCGGGATCGACTGCTCCCGCTCCAAGTACACGCGCGTCGCCTCCCGCTCCGCCAGGTCCGGCATGTCGAGCAGCTCCTGCTCGGTCATGACTGCTCCTGGGGAGATGGCGTTGACGGTGATGCCGAATTCGCCGACCTCGCGGGCGAGCGCGCGGGTGAAGCCTATGACGGCCCCTTTGGACGCCACATAATGGACGAACCCTTTTTGACCGCGGAAGAAAGTAACGGACGTAACATTAACGATCTTCCCGTACCCACGCTCTTTCATATAAGGGAACACCGCCTTGCTCGTCAGGAAACACGATTTGGCGTTCACCGCCTGCACGTGGTCCCACTCGTCGCCGGTCAGCTCGAACCACGGCTTGCGCGGATAGATGCCCGCATTGTTGACGAGGATGTCCACGCCGCCCCAAGCCTCGTTCACGGCGCGAATCATTGCCTCCACTTGATCCTCCCGGCTGACATCCCCATAGACCGTCATCGCCTTGCCCCCGCCCGCTTCGATGCGTGCAGCGACTTCAGCCGCCTTGTCCGGGCTTCCGATATAATTGATCGCTACCTTGGCGCCTTCCGCCGCGTATGCAAGACATACTTCTCGCCCGATTCCCGTTGATCCGCCCGTCACGAGCGCTACTTTATTGGTTAACCGCATCCCGTCGCCCCTCCTCGTCCTCTCAAGACATCGAACCGCCGAGCAGAGCCGGCTTTGCCAATCGCGTATACTGCCCGAGCGCGCCGGCGTGCCGAATAGACGGCGGAGACCAGCGGGACCGGCGCTCCGCCAAGATCGCGGCGATCTCCGCCTCCGAGCGCGCCTCGCCTCCTGTGCCGACGACATCCAGCCTTCGCGTCGGAATGTCGATGCGCACCGTATCGCCCTCTTCGACGAAGGCGATCGGGCCGCCGTCCAGCGCCTCCGGGCACAAGTAGCCGATGCACGGGCCGCGCGTCGCTCCGGAGAACCGGCCGTCGGTCACGAGCGCCGTCGTCTTCGACAACACCGGGTCCGAAGCGATGAGCTCGGACATGAAGAACATCTCCGGCATCCCAACGGCCCGCGGGCCTTGGTAGCGGATGACGACGACGTCGCCGGGCGAGAGCTTGCCGCCGATGAGCGCTTCGACCGCCGACTGCTCGTCGTCGAACACGCGGGCGGGCCCTTCGTGCACCATCATCTCCTCGACGACCGCCGATTTCTTGACCGTCGCGCCCTGCGGAGCGAGATTGCCGGTGAGAAGCGCGGTCGAGCCTTCCTGCTTCAGCGGCTTGTTGAACGGATAGATGACGTCGCGTTTGTTCAGCTTGTAATTGGCGAGGAACATCTCGGCATAGTTCGGCATCTCGCTCTTGTCGAACTGCTCGAGATTGTCCCTCACCGTATGGCCGGTCACGGTCATGCAATCGAGATGCAGGACGCTCTTCAGCTCCTTCATGACCATCGGCACGCCGCCCGCGTACCAGAACAGCTCCGTCGGGTATTTGCCCGCCGTCTTCGTATCGACGAGCACGGGGATCTCCCGGTGGATCCGGTCGAACAGTTCGGCGTCGATCGAGATGCCCGCTTCCCCTGCGATCGCGATCAGGTGCATGACGGCGTTAAGTGAGCCGCCGATCGCGGAGTGCACCATGATCGCGTTCTCGAACGCTTCCCGCGTCAAGATGCGCGACGGCGTCAAATCCAGCTCGCGCAGCTTCATCACCTGCTGGCCGGCGGCACGGGCCATGCGCCGGATCTCGGCGTTCGTCGCCGGGATGAGCGCCGACCACGGCAGCGCAAGACCTAGCGCCTCCGCCATCACCTGCATCGTAGCGGCCGTGCCCATATATTGGCACGCGCCGCAGGTCGGGCAGCAGGAGCGCTGGAAGGCGAGGAACTGCTCCTTCTTCATCTTTTGCTCCTGCACCTCCACGCTCATGTGCCACAGCTCTTCGTTCGACTTGAGGCACGGTCCGGCGCCCATCGCACCTCCCGGCACGTGCAGCGCCGGTATATTGAGGCGGGCGATCGCCATCAGGTGGGCCGGTACCGCCTTATCTCCGGCAGAGCTCAGCACCATCGCATCGAACGGAGTCGCGAGCGTGTGGATCTCCACCATCGAGGCGATGAAATCGCGCGAAGCGAGCGAATAGTGCATGCCCGCATGGGCTTGGGCAATGCCGTCGCAAATGTCGGTCGTCGTATAGACCGCCGGCTTGCCCCCCGCCTGCAGCACGCCCTTCTCCATCTCCGCCACGAGCTCCCCAAGGTGATAGGAGCTCGGATGGCTGGAGCCGTTCGTGCTCTCCACGAGCACCTGTACTTTGTCGAGATCCGCCACCGTCCAGTCCATCGACATGCGCAGCGCGTCGCCTTCGAAGCTCATTTTCCTTACTTTTTGGCTTTGCAGCTTATCCATTGGCGGTACAGTCCTCTCCGGTATTGTAACAATCGCAATGATTGCCATAAGTCAACACCGTCAGTATAAAACACATCTCCGCGATTGTCTACAATCTTAATGTTAATCCAGAATACAAAAGCTCCCGGACCCGTCCGAGAGCTTTTGCATGATCGATTCGATTTGTAAACTAGGAACTTATATGATATACGAGCGCCTCAAAAGGTCTTAACCGGCGAGGCAATCCTTGATCGTTCGTTTCAAGCTCCGACTCGGAATAGTTGCCCAAAATCCGTTGTTCCGCTATTAGATGGGCCGGCAATACGAGCTCATGGAACTCGTCGGATTGATTCAATACGATGAGCCAGCACGTTTGCTCCCACTTCCGGATGTAGGCGTAAACATGAACGTCATCCGGCAGCAAATCTTCATAGTCGCCGTAAACCATGACCGGATTGGCCTTACGGAGTGCAATCAGCTTTTGATAATAAGCATAGATGGAGTCCGGGTCGTTCCTCGACTGCTCGACATTGATTTCCTTGAAATTCGGGTTTACCCGGATCCAAGGAACACCGGAAGTAAATCCAGCATTCGGCGAGTCGTCCCACTGCATGGGCGTACGCGAATTATCCCTGCTTAGCGGGCGCAGCATGTCCAGAACGCGTTCCGGATCGTTCCCTTTCCCCGCCAGCTCCTCATATCTGTTCTTCATCGCAATATCGTGGTAATCCTCGATTCGGTCGAACCGAACTCCGGTCATGCCGATTTCTTCCCCTTGATAAATATACGGCGTTCCCGGCAGCGTGTGGATCAAGGTTGCCAACAGCTTCGCCGATTGGAGCCGATACTCGCGGTCATTGCCGTAACGGCTCACTTGCCGAGTATGATCGTGGTTGTTCAGGAAGTGGGAGTTCCAGCCTTTTCCGTAAAAGGCGTTATGCCACTTTCGTTGTATGCATTTGTACCGCAGCATATCCCAAGAGGGCATTTCATCCGCAATTTCAAAATGAAACAGGGACTGCAGCTCGTTTCGGTCCTCTGAAACGTATTTCAAGCCTTCTTCAGGGTCTACGAAGGCTACCTCGCCAACCGTCATCACGTCATAGTGGCGGAATACCCGCTCATTCATTTCTTGCAAATACTCATGAACCCCCGGATTATTGGTCAAATACCGAATGTCCTCCGGATTGTCCGCATTCGGATAAGAGGCCGGTTTGGCCAGCAGGGCGATGGCGTCCAGACGGAAACCGTCAATGCCTTTATCGAGCCAAAAGCGCATCATCCGGTAAATTTCATTCCTCAGCTCCGGGTTTTCCCAGTTCAGATCGGGCTGCTCCGCGGCAAAGGAATGGAAGTAATACTGGCCGGTACGCTCATCCCATTCCCAGGTCGACGGGGAGAAATACGAGCGCCAATTGTTCGGCGGTTCGTGCGGATCGTCGCCGCGCCAAATGTACCAGTCCCTCTTGGGATTGTCCCGGGAGGAGCGGGATTCGACAAACCAGGGATGCAGGTTCGACGTATGGTTCACGACCAGATCCATGATGAGCTTCATGCCCCGCCGATGGACCTCCGAGAGCAGCTTCTCCCAATCGTCCATCGTCCCGGCTTTATTCATGATTGTGGTGAAGTCCGAAATATCGTACCCGTTATCTTTATCCGGGGATTCGTAACAAGGATTGAGCCAGATGGCGTCTACGCCCAGGCTTTGAATGTAGTCCAATTTCTCGATCACACCTATTAAATCGCCAAACCCGTCGCCATTCGAATCAAAGAAGCTTCTCCAGTAAACTTGATACACAACAACTTCTTTCCACCATGCTCTTTTCATTTCCTTCCACCTTTAGCCCATCATTTCTCGTGATGTGTTATTTTACCGCTCCCGCTGCTATGCCCTTGATAATATATTTTTGCGCCAACGCGTAAAACACCACTACCGGTATGATCGTGAGCGTCAGGCCGGCCATAGCCAGATTCCACTCAATGGTAAATTCTCCGAAGAAGTAGAACGTGGACAGCGGAATCGTGCGCAATGTTTTGTCGGATAGCGTCAGAGACGGCAGCAAGTAATCGTTCCACAACGAGATCACGTTCAGAATGGCAATCGTGATCGTGATCGTCTTGAGCATCGGGAACACGATTCGCCAGAACAAGCCGAATTTGCTGCACCCGTCCAGCGTAGCGGCTTCCTCCAGCGCAACCGGAATCGACTTGATGAAGCCGTGATACAGGAACACCGCCATGCTGGCGTGGAAGCCTACGTTCATATAGATTAATCCCCCGTGCGTATTCAGCATGGGAATGTGCAGATGCGAGCGAATCCAGTCCATGACCTGCATGAGCGGCATCATTAGCGTCTGGAACGGAATGAGCATCGTCGCAACAAACGTCATGAAGATGATTTTGCTCAAACGATTGTCTGTTCGGACCAGCATCCAGGCCGTCATGGAAGCCAGAACGACCACCAGCAGTACCGACAAAGCGGTTACGTATAACGAATTGCCGAAGGCCGTCCAGAAGTTCATCTTTTCCATCGCTTTCGCAAAGTACCCGAACCCGAAGGAGGAAGGCAGCGCTAGTACATTCTCATACATCTCCGCGCGGGTTTTGAACGAGTTGACCACCATGATATAGATCGGAGACAGGAACAGAAGCGCAAGAGCAACAAGCAAGATTTCGGACAACAGTCTGCCTGTTTTTCTCATTACATTTGCACCTCTCTCTTCTTCGTGATGGCGACCTGGGTCAACGTGAGGCACGCAACAATAAGGAAGAAGACGATCGCTTTCGCCTGACCGAGACCGTAGTGTCCGTACCCGAAGATTTCATTAAAAATATTCATGGCGAACATTTCCGTTGCATTGCTCGGACCGCCTTTGGTTAGCGACAAGTTGACGTCATAAATTTTGAATGCGCCGGAAAGCGTCATAAACAAGCAAATGGTGAATGCGGGCATGAGCAGCGGAAAAACAATGCGGGTAAGCCGCTGCCGCAGATTCGCTCCGTCCACCTTGGCGGCTTCCAACAATTCGTCCGGTATTCCTTGAATGCCGGCGATGTAGATAATCATCGTATACCCCGCCATTTGCCAGGTAAAGACAACGACCATGGCATAAAGCGCGAATTGCGGATTTAGCAGCCAGTTGAAGAAAATAGATTCAAAGCCCGTTTTCTCGCCGACATATTTCATGACATCCGTAAACACAAATTGCCAAATGTAGCCGAGGATCAAGCCCCCGATCAGATTCGGCATGAAGAACAACGTTCGCGCGGTGTTGCTCACCCTGAGCTTCGTAGTGACGAGCAGAGAAAAAGCAACGCCCAGCACGTTCACGGCCAGAAGAGCCAGTACGGTGAACTTGATCGTATGCCAGGCCGATGTTAGAAAACGTTCATCCTGGAACAGCTGAACGTAGTTGTCCATACCGACGAACACCTTCGGATTGGCCGGGATGCCGTCCCATTTGACGAAAGAATAATAAATCCCGATGACAAAGGGGATAATGACAACGGTTGTAAAGACAAAAACAAGCGGCACTGTAAATAAGGCGAACCAAGCCTTATCTTTTGTTTTTTTCATACCCCATCCCTCTCTCCGCTGAAATCCAGCCTTGAGTCCCAAACAAAAACGAAAGCCCAACGCTCAATGGTTGCCACGTCGGAGCTCGGGCTTTCGTTTCATTCATCTTATAGGCTGCGCATTTTTGTTTATTTTGCGGCTTTCGCCCACGCGGCGTCGAGTTTTTCCAGCAATTGCTGGCCGGTCATGTCTTTCTTCAGGAAATATTCCTGTGCTGCCGGAGCCAGATCGTTGACGACAATGTTGGCCGGGAAGAGTGGATGGGTCCATGGAATCGTTTGCCCGCTCTTCGTCGCTTCGAATACCACCTTGGACAGTGGATCGAGTTCATTGGCTTCCATATTCGTCATCGCCGGAATGAACTTAAACTCTTTTACGATGGCGTTCTTGCCGGAATCGCTGGTGAACAGCCAATTCAAGAATGCGCTGGCAGCCTTGATTTCATCAGGGCTCGCTTTGGAGTTGATCACCCAGTCGCTTGCTACGCCTACGGCAATTTTTTTGTTGCCCATCAGCGGAAACGCCATCATGCCGAGCTTGGGATCCATACTCTTGTAGTCCTTGAGCATCCCATAGCTCCAGTTGCCCTGGTGAACCATAGCCGTTTTCCCGGTTGCAAAATCGCCCATCTGGGTATCATATTTGACTTCCATCGGGTTTTTGCTGTTCGCTTTGATCACATCGAGAAACTTCGCCAGTTCCTGGAATTCCTTCGTAGTCGCCATCTTGACTTCGCCTTTATTCAATTTATCAATAAAAGCTTGAGGATCTTGCTGCAAGGCAAACGGAGTATTCAGGATGTGTCCGATCAGGAAGAAAGCTTCTTGAGACAAGCTGAGCGGGTTCTTTCCGTCAGCTTTCAGCTTCTCCATCGTACTGGTGAACGAAGCCAGGTCAGTCACGTTCTTCGGGTCAACCAAATCTTTATTGTATACCAGACCGAAGCCCTCTACGCCATATGGAATCCCGACGACTTTGCCGTCGACCTTCAATGCCATGTTAGGGGCAACAAACTTCGTATACGGTTCATTGCTCAAGTCGTAGAAGTACGATTTCAATTTCTCCGCGGTAGGTCCCGGACTCGTGCTGAATATAGTCGGGCCTTGGTTCGCAGTCAGCTTCGCTTGAAGCTGTGTCAGGTAAGCGTCGCCTGCAGAGCCCCACACTTCCACTTCGTTGCCGGTTTCTGATGTGTACTTCTTAGCCAGCGCTTCCAGCGGTCCGGCAATTTCGACCTTGGATTGGAAAATGGAAATTTTCTTCAGCTTTTGCGTTGCCCCCGGGGAACCCGGAGCCGGCGACGAACCGGAGGTGCTGCCATTCGAGGACCCACAGCCTGCCATAACGGCGATCAGTGCCGTTGCCGTTAATAAACCGACAATTTTTTTTACTTGTCTCAAGTTTACCCCTCCCTATATAGTAAAACGCTTACAGCATCATCATATTGCGTTTACTCCAAAAAGTCAATAAAAACCGAACATTATTCAGTAAAATGGACAAGTATTTACTTGGCATTTTTACTTATTTTACTGTCCTTCTCCATTTGATGGCCGCACTAAGCTTGAACGGTTCTTTCTTGGCTGTCCCATGGATCATTTCGAGCAGCTCTTTGGCGGCCAAATACCCGCTTTCATACCGCGGAATCGAAATGGTCGTCAAGCCTGCCATCGCCGCTGCATCAGAGTCATCGAAACCTGTAACGGATATATCGTCCGGCACTCTGATGTTGTGTTCTTCCAATGCCTTGATCGCCCCGATGGCCATGTTGTCATTCGCACAAACGAGCACATCGGGCAAATCATTGCTCAAAATCATGATTTTAGCAGCCTGATAGCCGCTCTTCTCGCGATAATTGCCATGAAAATACTGTTTCCGATCGAATGCAATTCCATTGTTTAGCAAGGTGTCGGTTAGCCCGGAAAACCGCTCTTTATTATCCAATGTCTCCAATCCGCCGATATATCCGTACCGTTTAAATCCCTTATCTACCAGCGCCTGCACCAATTCGCACATGGCGGGATAATTGTCGACGAGAACACTTTTCGTATTGGCGGTTTCATTGTCGATCAGTCTGTCCATCAGGACGATTGGAAATTCGGGCTTCGCAACCGAGACGATATAAGGGTCCGTTATGTTTCCATCCAGACTGATGCAACCGCTCGCAAAATGACTGTTCATAAAATTGCCGCTCGATTTGTTCGTGCAAATAATCAAATCATACCCGTTTTCCGTCAGGCAATCGCTCATTCCGTGAATGATTTTCATATAAAAATCCCGGTCAAAGTCGCTGAAATTAAAGATGACCGTTTTGGCTTTGTCTGTTTTCCCGGTTTTACCGGATGCATGGGTGTACCCGTACTCCGAACAAATTTGCAAAACGCGTTCCCTCGTGGCCTGCCCTACATTCTTGCGTCCATTCAGAACGTTGGAGACTGTAGAAACGGATACATTGGCAAGCTTCGCGATGTCTTTCAGTCCTATCATAATTGCCACTCCCCCAATGTTTATATATTTTACTATAACACGGTTTTGTGCAGCTCAAAATAGGATTTAGTAAATTACAAAGTAAAACAGTAAAAAATCCATAAAAAAAGACCGCGAGGCAGAGTATTCCCCACCTTGCGGTCTTTCTTCTGGTACCTTATGGTAATCATTATAACTTATTCGGGATCCTCGAAATCCGTCTCATTCGGTTCCAAACAGTCCAGCCTGTTCACTTTGGCACCAGGAGGTTTCGGCACCTTGCCTTTCAACAACGGATCTCGTGTCTCTTCCATCCAGCCGTCCAATCTTCGACTCAGCTCATTCCCGATCTCCCTATATGCGGGGTTTCCGATCAAGTTTTGCCTTTCATTCGGATCGAGCGCCAAATCAAAGAGCATCACCCGGTCCAGTTCATTGGCGAGCAGCCCGTGTTCTACGACATGCTCCTTGCTCAGGCCCGCATCGATATTGGCCGGAACAACCGAGTCATGTTCATCATAGCGACGGATGAGCTTGTAACGCTCCGTACGAATGCATCTCTTCGGTTCATAGGCTGCATGAAACGTTACCTCGCTGAAGATTTCGTCGCGAATTTTCTCCGACTCTCCGTTCAGAATCGGCAGCATCGAACGTCCTTCCAGCCACCCCGGCTTATCCAGGCCGATAAGATCGCACAAGGTTGGAAATACATCCAGATGAGAGACCAAGGCATCCGTCGCTTCCCCTTGCCGCTTCAGCCCGGGGTAACGCATGATCAAGGAAACCCCGATGCCGGCATCGTATAAACTGCATTTCATGAACGGAAATGCAATTCCGTGGTCGGTTGTGAAAAATACAAAGGTGTCCTTGTCCAACCCGCTTTGCCGCAAAGCGTCCAGAACGACCCCGACACATTCATCCATAACCTTCGCCGAGGCTGTGAATTCGGCCATGTCTTCCCGGTTTCGCGCGTTATCGGCCAGCGGGGACGGCGGGACGACGTATTGAGGTTTAACGTCTCCCAGATTTTTATTGAACGGTCGATGCGTATGCCTCATGCCGAATGATAGAAAGAAAGGCCGGTCGGATGGGCTGCGGGACAAAATAAACTCGGCTGCATTCTTAGAATTCGCGCGATCTTCAAGATCCGCCTGATCCGGACCGCCGGGGAAATGCTCCGTGAGTACTCGATCATAACACTTCTCGAAAATCACCTCCCCTTCATGACTCATCCCGCTAAGAGCCGTTTCATAGCCATTCTGTCTCAAGAATGCGCCCAAATGCCTCGACGGGTCCTTCATGGCGAATCCTCGGTGAGCCAGTCCGATCATGCCGTTCGTATGCGGACACATGCCGGTTAGCAGGGATGTGCGGCTAGGCGAACAGGTCGGACCCGCGCAATAGGCATGCCGGAACAGCAAACCTTCTTCGGAAAAGGCTTGCAGGTTTGGCGTTGGGACCGCGTGGCCGTATGGCTGGATGTAACGCCCGGTATCGTGCGTATGCATGTAAACGATATTCATCTTCCGTTTACCTCCTTTTTACCGGCATTATACCACAGCCTCCGTCACCACAAAAAGAAACTGCCATCGCTCTGCCCTTTGCAGAGCGATGGCAACCCATGCTCACCGCTAACCTTTTTAGAACCTATGATTAAAGCGTGTATCGCAACAAACGGGCGCCGCCGTCTGTGAAATATAGACGTTTCCTGTCGTCCTCCGCCAGAAGGAAGAACACTTCGCCCCGCTCCAATACCGTCACCTTTTTGTCAATCGGATGGATTCGGAACAACAACCCGGCACGTGATGTTCCATAAATGAATCCGTCGGATCCGGCCAACAGATAGGCGTCACGCCAAATCGCTCCTGTGACATACCGGATTTCTGGCAAGGCGTGCTCATACCACTCAAAGCTGCTTGTATGTGGATTGTACGCAAAAAGGAATCCCTCCGCGATACCCCAGACCAGCCCGTCAGGTCCGAGCGTGATCGCGGTGATCGCCGTAAATCCCCGCACCGGCAACGGGATCAACTCCGAGATCCCGCTTCTCGTGTCGTAAACGAATAACGGAGCCTCCGTCTCGCAAGGCTTGATCCCCAATCCGCCCCAGATCGATGTCCCTGCATACACTTTGCCGTCCAAGTACACGAGAGACAGAAGACTGAGGTTTCCGGCCGGCGATTCCAACACTTCCCTCTCGCCTGTAGCCGGATCGTATAGAGTCAAGGCTCCCCCAAGCTTACCGTAACTCGCTACGGTGCCGAAAAACAGTTTTCCGTCTCCGGCGGCGATTCCGAATGGGCGGTCCTGCCCATTCTCCTTCAAGGAGAACAGAAGTTTGGGATTCGTACCGTCCGCATCGGACCAAGGACGGGAAGGATCCACTTCGTAAATTCTTGCACCCGGATAAACGCCAAAATACAATTTATCCCCGAACGAGCAAATCCCTTCCGCTTGCCCCAGGCCCTTGAATTGTTTGTTTTCGGCGGTTTCCGGATTGAGCATGCCCATGCCCCCGACCAAATATCCGCTGGAATAAAGAAGACCGTCCGGGCCGATAAGGATACTGTTGATATTAGTCGGAGCGCCTTTCATATCCAATTCCGTAATATCCGCGAAGTGCTTCTCCGGATTGTATCGCACCATACAAGTAATGCCCCGGATATAATTGATTCCGATGAGCGTCATGCCGGGATACCGGGATTGATCGTCCAGCCTCTCCCACATCATGTACAAAGGGCAGATCTTAAGATCGAGTTCAAGATTTCGGATCGTCCCCTGTTCTATATCATAACGGTGCAGCACCGAGCCGACGGTGAAATAAACACAGCCGTCATACAAAGGAGAAACGCCGAATGACTGCACTTTGGGGATCGTTTGCTCGAGCGTCAAGCGGTTATCGGCCGCATTGTCATTCTCCTGAAACACCATTAGGTCCATGGAGCCCAGTTTCCGTACGAACAGCTTTCCGCCCTCGATCTGAATATCATGGACAAACGTATTGTCGGGATCCTCCGGAAGCAAATTTTCCGACTGCCCCGTCTTATGATCGTAGCGGACAAGATGGGCATGAGACCCGATTCCCAAATACGTAATCGAATGCTCCACGTCGTGATGCATCGTTCTTACATAATCTTCTTGGTCTCGTACCGGATCGCTTGGAAAAACCTTGAATCCGTTCTGTGGAGAATACTCGAAAAAACAGGCCCCATTGTAGGTGCCTCCATAAACAACTCCATCCGCTCCCGCCGACAAGCAGAATACGTAAGTTTCGCCTTTGACGGCTACACCCAGGTCCATCACGAAGCCGCTTCCCGGCACGTATCGGTACAAGTGACCGGTTGCGGTCGAACCGATATACACGGACCCGTCGGTCGCGGTAGTCGCCGCCCAGGACGAGATTCCTCCGGGGATCGGCAGCATCTCCAATACGTTGCCGGAGTTGATGTCAATACAGGCCAAATGAGCATTCGCCCCGTAAGCTCCATCCATTACGGCATAAAGGATATGACGATCATCCCGTGTAATTCCGCGGGTCGCCGAGTGCAGAGTTGCGTTCCAAACCTGAACGCCCAGTTCCGTCAGTCGCTTTGTTGTGTCCGATGTCATTTGCTTACCTCTCTTTTTTAGTTCCAGCCTTCTTTTGCATCCTTCATTTTAATGCCGGCGTTCATTTCTTTAATGATCTGCTCGCCGCCCTTCGCTTTCCACTCCTCTACCATTTTGTCCCAATCCGAGACCGGACGCTGGCCGGCAATCATCTTAGTCTGCTCGTCAATGAGATACTGGTTCAAATCTGCGCCTTTCGTCTGTTCCGTTTCCGAGAAGGCCGTATAGTTCGGGGAAGCGTAATATTTTAAACTGCTATACGATTTGGAGATGCCTTCTACTAAGGTTTTCAACGGTCCCTTATAGCTGTCTCCATATTTGATCTCCGTATCGGTATTAGGCCATGCAATGCCATCCGGCATATAGACAAGCGGATACTTTCCTTGGACCGCAGCATCTTTTTTCACGACCGGTTTGCCGTCCACCATATCGTAAGCTTGGCCTACATTCCCCATCAGCCAGTCATATTCAGCATTTTTGTCGTTCCTCTTGTCATCCGTAACGAATGTGCGGCCGGCTTCAACAAGGTCCAGCATGCGTTTCACTTTGCCCTTGTCCTTTCCCGCTTCCGCCGAGACGACCAGGAAGCTTAAGAATCCGCGGCCCGACAGCATGCCCTGCGAACCGTCCGGAGCTTTGAACTGCTCCAAGTGAACGAACTTGGCTTCAGGACTCAGCTGCATCAGTCCATCCATATAGGCTTGGGACATACCGCGAGGCGTGCCTATGAAAATACCGGCTTTGCCGGAATAAAACTCTTTGTTCGTGTTGGCCCAATCAATCGACGCAAAATCGCGTGTAAGGGCGTTTTCTTTGTACAGGTCCGCAAACAGCTGAATCATTTCCTTGCGGCCCGGTCCGATCATTCCAGGTATAAAGCGGCCTTGGGCATCCTTATGATACCACGCACCCGGATCCCAGTAGGCGCCCTGTGCGAACGTTGGGGCAATACCCTTTCCCAGCGCTAATCCGTATGTATCGTTTTTTCCGTTTTTGTCGGGGTCGTTTTTCGTGAAGGCGATCGCAACCTTTTTCAACTCCTCATAGCTTGTAGGCACTTGCAGGCCTAGATTATCAAGCCAATCCTTACGAATAACGGTAGTAAAACCGAACTTGGGGTAATAAGAAGGAATGGCATACAACTTCCCGTTTACGCGGAATTGATCGAGCACATACTTTGGAATCCGTTTAAGCGACGGATATTGGTCGATATACTCATCGAGCGCAAGGAAGGCTCCCTGCTTTACAAATTTGCTGTACTTGCCTGACAGGTCGCCGGCCGTGAAATATAACAGATCAGGCACAGATCCGGACGCGAGCAATGCGGTAAGTTTCTCATCGTACGTACCTTGCGGAATCAAATTGATTTTGTAATCGATATTGAATTTTTCATTGATCATTTGGACGCCCCGTCCGTCTGCCGGCGGCAAATCCCCGGAACCGCTTTTCATAATGGAAATCGTATGCTTTTTCGTCTTGTCGTCTAAGGCTTGCGTCGGTGCAGGCGTATCGGAGTTTTTCTTCGGTTCCGTGTCTTGAGTCGTTCCCGATGAACACCCGATTGTTCCTGCTGCCAATAAAGCTGCAATCGTAGCACTGATTAACACTTTGTTTCGAATCATGTTTCGAGAATCCCTCCATCCGTTTAATTACAAGTAACCATCACGAGCCTTCTTAACCCTTGATCGATCCGATCATCACCCCCTTTGCAAAATGCTTTTACAGAATTGGATCTGTTTCTAGTCCGCTTTGAAAGCGTGTTCGATTTTCTCGAATGCGGTTACAACGTCTGCCATTTCTTCATCCCCCCAGCTTTCGAAGAGGATCAGATTAAACTGCACATCTGTCGCTGCTACCGCATTAGGACAATCAAATTTACGTGCCGAATCTCCTTTATACTCGGGAGCTCTCCAAGGATACCCGCTTGTTCCAAATACGCTTCGGTTCTTAAACCAATCCATTTCATGCGGCATTGCACGATACTTGGGAGTGATCGGAATCCCTTCCGCGAGCAGCGCTTTGCAGTAAGTGTCCTTATCGCATGCAAGCTTCCCCGGGTTAATGGCAAGACGCCACCACCAATAGGAAGCCTCGGCGCCAGGAAGCTGCGGAGGTACGACAACGGTTTGCAAACCACTCAACCGCTCTGTTAATGTCTCCACAATCTGACGACGCTTGTCCACGATGCCCGGCAGCTTCTTCAATTGCTCACGGCCGATCACGGCGGCAAGATCGCTCATGTTAAAGTTAAGCGATGCCGTAATATTGCTTGATCCGGATGGGAGTCCGAACGGTTTGCCTCTGTCGGCGGTTTGCCTTACGCGCCAATATAGTTCTTCGTTCTTGGTGAAGACTAACCCGCCCTGACCGCCTGTGCTGTGGTGCTTCCCGGACATCGTGGAGAAGGCGGCGATATCGCCGAACGACCCGACCAGCTTGCCGTTCATTTTGGCCCCGTGCGCTTGGGCACAATCTTCAATGACCGGAACGTTGTATTTTTTCCCGACTTCTACTATAGCTTCGATATCTGCAGGCTCCCCGCCAATATGCGCAACTAGAATAGCACTAGTTAAGGGGGTGATCATTTTCTCAATTTGATTCGAATCCGTGTTATAACGACCCGGTGCGGAGTCCGCCACTACCGGAATACAGTTTAGCAAGGCGATCGGCATCATCCCGCCCGGATCGGTAATCGGGCTCACAATCACCTCGGTGAAAGGCTCCAAGTTCAAGGCACGAAGCGCTACATAAACGGCAGTCGTTCCTGAATTGACCGCATCGGCATACCCCCCGCCCATGTATTCCGCAAATTCCTTGCAGTAGGCCGTTTCTTGAACACCGTTATAGCCGAGCCCAGCACCGCGGGTAATGGCTTCATCGAGATAGGCAATAATGGCTTCCTTCTCCTCCGTACCAACATGCTGCCTGCTCGGAAACGGAGCCACTTTCACCTTCGGTCCACCGTTCATGGCCAAATGCTCCAAACTGCTTCTTTTTTTCAACAGTCCTTCCTCCTCTCTCGTCGCAACCTTCATGTAAACCGATACTAATGGAATAACAATCGGGCGATTGGCCAATTTTCCGAAATGTCTGGTCATTAAATCTAAGCGGTATAGATCTACTGGAATCTTGTGATATAGTGGAAGAAAGTACGGAGTGATGGAGCGATTTGCTATGTCCCCTTTCCCCACCCTGCAGGACTATTATCAACTGGCACACTTTCCCAAAGGCGTCCTGCCCCTTTATGTCTGCGAATCGATTCTCAAGTATAATTACTCTTACCATCATCATGAATTTGCCGAGATTTCCCTGACATTGGAGGGCACCGCGCAAGGCTTTATCAATGGCGTGATGCATCCTATTGCACCTGGTACCTTTTCGTTTCTTATGCCCTACGACATCCATGCCCTGGAACAATCCCAAGCATCCGGAATCAGAAAATACAGCTGTATGTTCGATATGTCCTTGTTGAACGCTTCCGAATTCAACGATCTCGGCAAATGGCTCGTCAACCTTGGTCAATCGATGTCCCACCATTATGTTCTGGATCCGGTCAGCTTCGAAAATGTAAAATCCATATTCAAAGTACTGCTCCATGAATTCGCTCAGGATGGAATCGAAAAAAATCACTTCCTCAAGCTCAAGCTCTTCGAACTCATCATGAATTTCATCCGCTGCCACACGGAATTACATAGGGCAGGCAACATTCAGCCCGTCGAGAACCCGGAATGGAAGATCATCGAGTATGTTCATGTCCACTTCCTTAATGAGTCCCTCTCGCTTAAACAGCTTTCGACGGTTTTCGGAATCAGCGAGTATTTGATCAGTAAAGCCTTTAAACAATTGCTGAACCGCAGCTTCATAGAATATTTACACAACCTCAGAGTCCGGCGGGCGTGCAGTCTGCTGACTTGCTTGGAAATGCCCGTTATTGACGTTGCTTATGAAGTAGGCTTTCAATCCCTCCGCACCTTCACCCGAGTATTCAAGGATCAGATGGGAATTACAGCCACGGAGTACCGGGCTAAAGTGCTGCATCGCGACTCCTGAACGTCGGGTACATACTAAGGGCTGTTCCATACGGACTCATCAAGATGAGTTTCGCGCAGGAACAGCCCCTTTTGATTTTTCCTTGACTATGGGTTCGATCTAGTAATCAATGCCCGAATATCGGTAATCAACACTGAGAAATTAAGAGCTGCTGCAAAGCAGGATTATGAATTTGCCCCTCCGCTGCATATCGTTTCACCAGCTGAATCACGGACTGAATGGACGTTTCTACAACAAGATTGAATTGGACTTCCGTCTTGTTGCCAGCTATGTCGGTCACCGTGACGTGAATCCAATGCGGACCCAGCTTACCGGCCCAATCCAGCCATGCGCCTTCCGTATACGGATTTCCATCCACGGTAATAGAGCTGCTTGCCACTCCCGACAAACGATCCAGCTTTTGCAAAGTTATGGAATACGTGTTCCGGGTTTTCCTTCGCATCCTCCGCACCTACCCTTGCGGGCTAAGCACTATGCGTCTCCTATGTACTTCCCGCCACCTCGCGGCGTACTGGAGACTTTCACGCCTTAGTCGATTGCGCTGCCAAGCACACAAAAAGCAGGGTATGCAATCGTCACGATTGCATACCCTGCTAAACAAAATTCAAAATATTAGTTACCGGCTTTTGAGACATTATTTACCTATCGCTTTATCGTACACATCCGTATATTCCTTCCAGGCCTTATTCATCGCATCCACTACTTTTGGCAAACCGGCTTTATCCATTTGAGCTTTGTAATCGTCCCATTGTTTGTTAAATTCATCTAGCGATTTGGCATAAATGATTTTCGGCGATTCCTTCAGCCATATCGATTGTACCTTGGCATTCTCGCTCTTTATTTCATCCGGCACGGAAAGCGTTGCGACATAGCCGGGAATGAATTCTACTTTAGGCAGGAAATCCGCCCATAATTCCTTCCCATATTTGGAAAGTACCTCTTTCGTCATCTCGTCATAATTTTTATTTACGGAATCGCGCGTAACCGTGGCTGCGTAATCGCCATCTCCTAATTTGACGCCGGCGCTCATAGCGAATGTCGCTCCGACAAATGGGGTATACATTTCTTTCCAAACAATGTTGGGATCCGCATTCATCTGTGCCTGATAGTCCGCTTTTACTTGACGTTTGCCATTTACGACTTCATAATGCTTTCCTTCAATTCCCCAGTTGAGCAAGATTTGCCCTTCATCGGAGAACAAATAGTCGTAAAGCTGGATAACGCGTTCCGGATGCTTGGATTTGCTGGAAACAACCCAACTCCATCCGACTCTTGTAGGTGTAACCGAATTAATATGATTTTCTTTCATATTTTCCTCAAACGTAATCGGCAGCGGGGCAAACATTTTATCCAGTTTGCCGGAGGCACGGATCGTATTGTTGCTGCCAGGCAGAAACCAGGAAGGAAAAAAGCCGGCTAAGACGCGATTTTCCGCCAATTTCGTAACCGATGCGTCCTGAGTCATCGTGAAATATTCCGGGTCGAGCATACCGCTCATTTGCAGCTTGTTCAAAAATGCATAATATTTTTTATTGCTGTCCGATACGAGGTTACTGCTGACCACGCCGTTATCGACACGCAAGCCGATCCCACCGTTGCCGACCTCCTGATTTCCGGAAGCTGCGAGGGACGGGGCGTTCAAAATCATTTGCCCTTCATTTCCGCCTATCCCTGACCATGCAATCTGCGATTTGCCGTCGGCGGATGTCGGATGCGCCTTATAATATTTCTGCAATACGTCGAACAGCTGATCCAACGTTTTGATTTGCGGATAACCGGCTTCTTTCAATACATCATAACGAATTGCGAATGACCCTTGCGCGTTTGCAATCGTTTCTGAGACCGGATTTGGCGAGTAAATCGAATAAATATGTCCGTCCTTCGGATCTTTCAGTAAATTATAATATTTCCCGAATTGCTTCTTGATGTTCGGCCCGTATTTGTCGATCAAGCCTTCAAGTGGAATGATCGCCCCCGCCTGCGCATATTTGTCAAGCTGCGTCGTTTTTTGAATGACGAAGCCGTCTTCGGGATACCCTTTCGATGCCAGCCAAAGGTCGAACTTTTGGTTGCGGTCGCCGGTAACCGGATCTTTCACCACCATCGTGACTCCTGTTTTTTCCGCAATTTTCTTCCAGACCGGGTTGTCTTGAACAAAAGTGGAATACAAACCCGACAACTCAAGCGTAATCGGCGATTTGTCTACCGCAGGTGTCGCTGCTGCCGGAGCCGGGCTATTCGTCGGAGAAGCCGCCTCATTGTTATTCTTGGAGCACCCGATTACCCCGCTAATGGCAAGCATAGAGATGACCATCAAGCTTACTGCTTTTTTCATCTAAACACCCTTTCCATTGTTTTTGGATATATCAAAGGATGGATTCCGTTTGATATCAGCCTTTGATCGAGCCGAGAGTAAAGCCTTTAATAAAGTACCTTTGCATAAACGGATAAACGAACAGGATCGGAACCGTAACGATGATGATCAAAGCGGCCCGAATCGATTGCGGGGAAATGGTTTTCAGCAGTTGCTCGTCAATATTGCCGGATGCTTCCGCTTTCATGCCTTCAATCGACTGCGTCAATATTTTTTGCAGCTGAAACTGGAGTGTCGTCAAGCGATTGCTGTTATTGAACAAATAATTATCGAACCATGCGTTCCACTGTTGAACGGCAATAAACAGCGTAATGGTAGCCAGGACAGGCAAGCTGACAAACACGATAATCCGAAAAAGCACTTGAAAATCCGTCGCTCCGTCAATCTGTGCCGACTCGATCAACCCATCCGGCAGTTGTTCGATGTAGCTGCGGACGATAATGACATTAAATGCGCTGATAAGGGTTGGAAGAATATACACAAAGAACGTATTCATCAGATGTAAGTTCGAGATCAACAAGTAATACGGGATAATGCCGCCGTTGATATATATACTGACAACAAGAATCGTATTGATCGTCTTTCGAAGCACGAAGTTCCTTCGGCTGAGCGCATAAGCAACCATCGTCGTCATAAAAAGGGAAAGACTTGTACCGATAACAGTTCTGGATATGGAAACAAATGTCGCCTGAAGCAACGTCTTGTCTTGAAAAATGATTTGATAATTAAGCCAGGTGAACTTTCTAGGAAAAAAATAAATGCCCCCGCGCAATGCATCCGCGGATTCATTCAACGATATGGCGAGCAAGTTGACGAAAGGGTATAATGTAAGCGCTCCCAATACAATCAAAAATATGTAGTTGCAAATAACGAACAGCACGGAGCCAAAACCGACGCTGCCTCTCATCTATATCCTTCCTCTCTCAGATGACTCTGGACTGGCCCATTCGCTTCGAAATCGCATTGACAATCAGTACGAGCGTGACGCTGACGACCGATTTGAAAATGCTGATGGCGGCCCCGTAAGAATAATCGCCAAGCTTGAAAGCGTAATTCAGTGCATAAAGATCAAGCACCTGCGAGTACTCGATGGTCAGATTGTTGCCCAGCAGCATTTGCATTTCATATCCGCTGTTTATGAGCGACCCTGTTGCCAAGATTAGCAGGATCATCGCGGTGGGCATGATGCCTGGTATCGAAATATGCCACATTTTGGAAAATCGGCTTGCCCCGTCCACTTCCGCCGCCTCATACAATTCCGGACTTATTCCCGACAAAACCGCGAGATAAATAATACTGCTCCAGCCAACCTCTTTCCATAGCCCGACTAAAGTATTGATCACCCAATACCAGTTCCCTTTGGACAGATAGAAGATCGGCTCGTCGATAATACCCATCCAAATCAAGAGATCATTGAGCAATCCATGGTCTGGGGATAACATGACCGTCACGATACTGGCAACGACGACCATCGATACGAAGTGCGGCAAGTATGTAATCGTCTGGATTGTCCGTTTGAACAGCATCAAGCGCACTTCATTCAGCAGCAGCGCGAGACCGATAGCGCAAACGAAGCCGAAAATCAAACTCATGGCGCTCATCGCAAGCGTGTTGCGCAGCACCTGATAAAATTCATCGTCCTGAAATAATTTACGGAACTGATACAGCCCGACCCACGGACTATCGAGCAACCCCTTCACGATTGAATATTTCTTGAATGCCATCAGCCATCCCCAAAGCGGTCCATATGAGAACACAACCACGGAAACAAAAGGTAAAGCCATCAATAAAAGCTGTCGTTGCTTTTTCCACAGCGCCCATTTACTTTTTTGGAGCCCTGCTTGCTTGACTTTAGGATAGGCGCCGTACTCTTCTGAAATGCCGTGTTGAATTTCGATGTAGTTCACCCCGCTTATGTGATCCGTTCGATAGATTACTCATTCATTGTACCCAAGAGGGGCGGAAGCAGAAATGGATTAGATTCTTGAACACATGCACGATCTTGCGATTCATTCACAAACTGGAAATCCGGATACCCTTGGTGCAAATCCGTATGCGCCAAGCGATGCGAGAGGCGGGGCTTGCCGCACCCGCCCGCTCGATCGAGACATCGGCTTAATCAAATTCTCGCTATCAATAACCGCCAAAGATGACATTGTCGACATAAACGTCATCGCCAACCGGGACAGTTCCTCCGCTTGTAAATTTAATTCCGTTCAGCTTCTGTACGTTCGCCGGATTGGCATACATACCTGCCGTTCCTATCCAGGTATCGTTCACATAAACGTTAGCGGCCGTGCGATTGGCTTCCACTCGAATTTTGTTCCATGCGTTTAACGCAACGGTGTTCACGCCGGCAATTGGGACCCAAGCGGATCCATTGTAATAATGGACGCTTCCGTCCGAAAATACGCCCAAGTGATAGACCGATGCAGTGCCTGATGTAACCTGCCCCAAGATGTCGAACAGAAAACTGCTCGCAAGTGCAGCTGGGGATAACTGGAACTCCAAGACCTTACTGTCGGCTGCATCCCCGTACTTGCTTACCGCCGCTATGGCGGTTGCGGAATTGTCATTCAGGTGCAGCGACTTCGTACCGGCAAAAGCTCTGTCCGTCGAAACGAAGGCGGTCAGGCTCGCATCCTGATAGCCTGCTGGCACAGTACCGACCGTTCCGTTTTCAAACGTATCGGTCGTCGAGTTGAACTCCCGGAACGAAACGTCGTCTACATAGAAAGTGTCTCCCGTCGTCCCCGTTCCTCCGCTTGCAAACGTATAACCATCGAGCTTCAATACATTGGCAGCCGGCACGTAGGTAGTTATAGTCCCTTTCAGCAAATCATTGACATACAAGCTTGCAGTCGTCAATTTGGCATCGAGGCGAACTTTGCTCCATGTATTAAGCGGAATCGTACCCGCGGTTCCGGCAAGGAGGTTCCATGCAGATCCATTATGGTACGACAAGCTGCCGTCCGTGCCAACCAACAGATGATAAATCGTTGTGGTGCCTGACGTGACTTGGCCCAAGACGTCGAAGAGGATTCCGGTCGAGATGGCGCTTGGATTTACGTAGAACTCCAGCGTTTTGCTCAGCGTGGCGTCGCTAACGATTTTCGTCGCTCTTGCCATTGCATCCGTACTGTTGTCATCCAACCGCAGCGACCTTCTGCTTTCATAGCCGAAACCGGCCACCATCGCAAGCGACAAGTTCGTATAGCCTTGGGGCCCGAGCGAATCGTTCTCGAACGTATCGTCCGCCGAGTAGAGCTCGATTTCGTTTAATGCGCTGCCCGCTCCCGGGCTTGTGCTTTCGAATTTCACGTAGCGGGCGGTAATCGGTACGCCGAACGTCGTGTACTCCATAGCATAATGCGTTTTGTTGGTGAACGTTTTAACCGGATCGCCCCAGTGAACGTTGTCCTGCGAGAAATAGATGTTGGCCGATTCGGCATACCCGGTTTTCAGGCTGACCCCCAGATTGGAGAGCTTGTAGTTTTTCTGAAGATCGATCGTGAATGTAGCGGTACCTGCCGTATTGTCCTTGAACGCGCTGGCCCAATAATTCGTGCTGCCGTCGAATGCCGCTTCCACCCTGGCTTCCGGGTGCGCCGCGTCCGTCAGGTTCATATTGGTGGCGACGGAGATTTTCCCCTGCTCGTATTTCTTTTTCAAATCGATTTTATTGAGCGGATTCCGCACAATGTCGATCGTCTTTTTCCATATGCTGAACGGATTCGGACTTGGAAACGGGGTCAAATCATAGTTCCAGCTCGCGCCGGTGTCGCCGACCTGAATCAGGCGGTTTGTATCCAGGACGGCGATTCCCGTGTTGTCGCTGGACGTAGCCGTATAGGTCGTTGTCATATTCGTCCAGGTGGTTCCATTGCCGTCCTCGGACACCAATATTTTGTTGTCCGGACGTCCGTAGCTCAGCACGAGAATGCCGTTCGGCATCAGCAGGAGAGCGGGATCGACACTATAAATATTGCTGTCCGGTTGACCGGGAAGCTTGACCGGGGTCGACCAGTTAGCGCCGTTGTCGTTGGAGCGGCTTTGGTAGAGCGGATATCTGGTGTTGCCGACCCGCATGACTGCAAGCAACGTACCGTCGGCGCAGCGGACGATGCTCGTTTCATCGAAGCCTTCAAACGCTGTGTCAGTCGTAACGTACAAATTCGGATTATAGGCTATGGTCGTAATAATATTCCAATTCACTCCGCCGTCCGTCGACTTGGCCAGAACGGAGCGGCTTTTCGTATCGCCTACATACTTGCCGTACAACGGCGCCAGCAACGAACCGTCATTCAGCTCAATGATTCCCCTGTGGAATTTCAGCCAATCAATTTGACTGCCCGAAGTCACAGTGCCTGTTAGCGGCACTACCCCGTCCGGCTGCTCCCAATTAACGCCGTCATTAGTGGAAGTGAAATACGTTGACGTCACTTGATACGGGTTGCCGGATACCGGAAAGGTATCGAATCGGACTGAGACAATGGAGCCATCCCGCTTCTTGATCATGTTCATGGTTTGGAGATCCTGGATAACGGTGGGAAACGTTTGTCCGCCGTCCGTCGAAACCCGGACTGCGTCAATGGACGGTCCCTGGGGAGGATCGGTATTCCTGGCGAAGGAAACGAAAACCTTCTTGACAATTTTGCCGTTTACGAGCGAATCGATCGAGTAGGCGTGAGGGAAGCTGCGAACTTGATTCCCGGTAGCTTGCTCGATTGTTGTCGCGCTGCTCGCATTGACGCTCAACACTTCACCTGAAGCGCTTACATAAGATGCAAACAATAAAGACGAGAGCAGCAGCGAAAGCCAAGCAAGAAATCCTTTTTTGTTCATTTCTACACGTTCCTTTCAATATGATTTATTGTGCCGATCTTTGCTGCACACCTCTGGAAGAACGAATCACCTCCTGCAGCTGAACTGCCTTGACGGCTAAGTAATCTGATCCGCCAAAGTTAATTCTATTTTAATTCATCAAAAAATCATTTAAATGAACGAGATTACTTTTCTCATACATGATCTTGCAAAAATGAAAAAAAGCCCCTGTAACCCAGGAGCTTGGAACTTGTTTGAGCCTGCTTCGAAAAAAAACGGGGAGCTCAGTGTGCTTCCCCGACGAGCGCCGTGCCGCATGGACCGGCATTGTCATTGCCTTCCCGCGATACTCTCTCGCCAGTGCGGGTATATAAATCCATATTAATGTGACGGCCAATTTTGAGTGTCGATTCCCCCACATAGTGGCAAATAAACGACCGGCGAAACCGATCGGAGGTTGCGTTCGGAAACGACCCGTGGATAGTGCTTCCATTGAAAAACAATACATCGCCCGGTTGCATAGTTACTGCAACAATAACCGCTCCTTCAGGGAGATCCACTTCTTCGTTGACAAAAGATTTCGTCAAATCAGCCTCATGCGGGCATTGAATTTCCAGCGTATTCGTTCTCGGAACGACGACCAACCCCCCGTTGCTTTCGTCGGTAGCATCGAGCGCCACCCAAGCGGCAATACAGGTTCCCGGCTCTACCCGCAAATAGTAGTTATCCTGATGCAGCGCCTGGCCTCGCGCTCCCGGAGGCTTGAAGTACATCATGCTTTGTGCGGCCAGCGGCTCTTCGCCAAATAAACCGCCGAGCACATGCATCACCCTTGGATGCAGCATATATTTATGCGCAACGGCGCTTTTGCGATGCGGATATAAAATACGGGGATACATGATGAGCGGATCGACTTGAGCGCCTGGAACCGAATTGATTTGTCCTTGAGGCCGCATCTGTTCATTCAGTCCCATCATTTCCTGCAGCAATTCCTCGACTTCTTCTTGACGAAGCAGCTGTCTGGCAACGAGATAACCTTCTCGCGCAAACTTTTCCTGTTCTTCCAATGATAGCTTCTTTACCGTCTGTTCATCCATCTTTCCAGTACCACCTTTCCCTCTGTTAAGTCAATTGTAGCTTAGTGAAATATGGCCGGGAATGGATTGGTTTCTTGGTTCCATGCATTATCTTGCAAATTATCTGAAATGGGCTTTTACCGCAGTCCGACCTTCGTGCTATAATCGGTTTGAACTTTCCGGATGAAAGATGGATTTGCTGATGAACCATTTTGAATTAGTCTCTATGCCGCCTGCAGATACGATCGGCAAGCTGCCGGATTATTTTTTCCCGCCTTATATAACGCTTGCCCACATGTTCCACGCTCCGAGGGGATGGTTGGTTCGCGACCGGGAATTGACTCAGTTCGTGCTGCAATATGTAGTTGACGGCTTTGCCTATTATCCGGTTGCCGGCCGGCATTACGAGACGCGGCGCGGGGATTTGTTGTTCCATCGTCCGCATGAGCGTCACTCTATCCTCCCAGTGGACGAGGTTCCTTATGTATGCATCTCTATTGTGTTTCATTTCGGTATGCAGCCGTTCCCTTATGACGATCTGTTCCGCGGAAATCATTTGCTCGGCAACTATGCCGACCATCCGGTCGATAAAATGCTCGCTCAGCTTGTCAGCCATTATCGCCAACCCGGACTCCTTCATCAAATCCTCTGCCAAGGGCTGCTGATGCAAATTTTTGCCGAAGCGGCGCGGTGGAACGAGAATGATGACGCCCGGTCGAGCAGCCATTCGCTCAATATTCCCAAGCTGGTGCTTGTAAAGAATTATCTTCATGACCATTTCAACCGCGACGTCCAAATCAAGGAGCTGGAGCAAGTGTCGGGTCTCAGCAGGAATTACCTCCTCGCTCTATTCCGCAAGCATGTAGGCATGTCGCCAAAGCAGTACTTGACGCGGCTTCGCGTCAACAAGGCGAAGGAGCTGGCCATTCAAAGCAACTATACCGTCAGCGAAATTGCCGAACGCGTCGGTTATTCGGACGTGCAGACCTTTGGCCGAATGTTCAAGAAAAAAACCGGGCAAACCTTAACCCAGTTTTGTTCCAATCTGGTTTATTCCTAGCTGATGATTCGCATCCGGTCATGTTTTATCGCACTTGATCGTGATGCAGGTTTCGCCTCTCTTGGCGGAACAATCGATCCGATATACGTTGTTAACGGTTCCGTCATCAAGCTTTTCAACACTAACCCGCTTACGGTCGATGCTTGCGCGAATCGGCTGCCGCACAGAAACGAACAAGAAGACCCCCCCGTCCCGAAGCCTGACCTTCACCGTACCATTGCTTTGGCGAACTTCCAGAACGGCATGACAGGCGACCAGTTTATCCATGAGACCGATCGCCGTAAAATCGCCGGTATCAGGCACCATAAGGAACAGCTTCGTTTCTTTTGAAGCAAGCCTTACCGTCATACGCTCATCGGCAGTCATGCGGCGCACCGTTTTCGCCAAGGCGTCGAATAGAAAAAACGATTGTCCGGCAAGATCGGGAATATCGACGGGCCCGACATCGCCTTCCACTATCTCCTCTCCATCATAAATGTGAAACGCGGCGATCACTCCGCTCCCGCCCGCCTTGTTCCATATTTTTAACGGCAAAGGCGTTTGCACCGGGTTGACGGTCAGACAGTCCTCCGTCGGCTGGCCGACCCCGTCGCATCGGATAATGCGCCCGTCATGGTAGATCAACGGGCGAACGAGATCGGGTTTCGTCTTTCCCGGTCCGTCGCTGAAGTAGAGCGGTCCGCCGCTCACGGCGCGCAGCACCGCATGCTGTGCAGAATCGTGATGTTCGGTCCAGAACATATCCCAATCACACCAATAGAAGGGCCCATGATAAAACGAGTTATACGCATTTTGCAGCGCATGCTCGCCGAAGCCGTTCGCCAGCTTGGGAAGAAAATCGTTGCTGCTGCGGGATACGGATGTGACGCTGCGATTCCACACATTTTCGGTTGCCATGCCCATGCAATTGATCGCGCTTCCTCCAAAATGCAGGGCAATTGACGCTTCCAGCCCGCCATGAACGGATTCGGCCGATTTAACGATCGATTGATCGCCGCCAATGTAGCCATGAAGCGAGCTTTGATTGTCCACCTTGACAAAATCGATCCCTTGCCGCTTCAGTCGGGAATGCCATTCCCGCCAAAAGGCGAAGCTTTTCCCTGCGTCGGGATCCGGAACCAGCAGGCCCTTCCGCGTCCTATGCAAATACTGGCCGTATTCCTTGTTAATGACGCTGTCCGGATCGATCCCGTTCCAGTATCCGGCAATATTTTGCCATGCGCCGACCCAGCGAACGCCGCATTCTTGCTTCAAACGGCGGACGGTTTGCCCCAAATCTCCGGGAAATTTGTCCGGGTCGGCCGCGAACGAACAAAGCTTTTTATCACGCGCGTCCGACCAGCCGTCATCGATCATGACCCAGAGCACCGGCAGTTCCATTGCTTTGAACTCCGCAACCTTCCTCGTTACTGCCTCTTCGTTGATGTCGCTGTAGAAGGCGTCCCAACTGCACCACCCCAAGTATTCCATGATCTCGGGATAAGCTTTCTCCGCTCGAGGCGTCCCGCCGCTCTCGCGTATGTTATAACCTTCCCGAACGGCATCGGCAGCCAGCCGATACGGATTCTCGTCCGCTCCAAGCACGAAGGCACAAGTGCGGATGCGCTCGTGACCCGCCTCAAGAGCGGAGACAAGAATGGACATTCCCTGATCCGTTCCGGCCAAATCCGTTCGGTACTTTCCATTGCACAAGGGGAGAAGGTAGCCGTATCCGCCGTCCGTTTTCCATAACAATGCTTGCGTTCGGGACGGGAGCTTGCGGATATCCAGTTCGAAATGGGGGCGCGTCCACCATTCCTTGTGCCTGGCAATCGCCATCAGCCCGCGTAGTCCTTCGATTCCTCCGATCGTCAGGCGGATCCCGGCTTCAGCCGCAAAATTGCGCTGCGTGTGATAGGCGGATAAGTTACGGATCTGTGCATCGACAGATACGGTCAATAAGCGGCCCGAGCCCGACATTCGCAGCTCGGCTCCGATATCACCGCTTTCATCTTCATAATGCAACCGGTATTCGACGATAGCCTCCGCAAGCGGGGTCACTTCCGTCGTTTTCAGCTTAAGCGCAATTTCACCTTCGACGTCGATAACCGCTGTGACTGCAAGACCGCGAAGAGAAACTGCCGGCGTACCCTGATACTGTATAGACGCTGTAGCCTTATGGAACAAGAACACATCAATGCTCTCCTTTGAAATTGGATTGGGTCAACCTGCCAATTTCATACGGCTTTCGTTTTCTCGAAGAAATGTTCCGGCGACCTTGGACCGCGATACCAACCGTTGGCATAGCACCGCAGATTTGTCGTGGCACCGCCCGCCTAACAATTTGTAAAGCGGCTGATTCACCGCCTTTCCCATAATATCCCAGAAAGCCGTTTCGATGGCGGCAAGCGCCGAGCCTTGAATTTGCCCACCGTCCGAATACACATCGCGAAGTAGTTTCAACCCGATCGTTTCCACATCGAACGGACTCGTCCCGATAACCAAATGCTTCAACTCGTGAATGGCCGCTTCCACGGTTTTGGCAAATCCGTTTAACGTCCCTTCCCCGAGCCCGATGATCCCTTCGTCGGTATCCATCTGAACGAACAACCAATTTTTCCACGGATTTCCTAGAATATAAGTTCGAATATCGGTAATCTTCATTTCGTTTCCACCCTTTCGCAAAGTTCTTGAAAAGAGCCGAGATCCCGGAAAGTCTGGATGGACGCCCCTTCGTCCTTCGAATGAAATCGAGAGATACACTTACTGGTTCATGACATATGCTTAAACTGCGGAAGCCAATCCTCGTTTGCTTTGAACATGTCATCCACCATTTGTTTGATCTCATGCAAGCTTAGAACCGCGGATGTCAGAGGATCATGGCAGATGGCATGAAATATTTTGCGCGGATCGCCTGACAGGGATCCTTCCACGGCGAGCTGCTCGCATTGGGCGTTAATTCCGTTCAGAATGGCCAGCTGAGGCGGAAGTGTTCCGACATGGTTCGGCTCCAGACCGCTCTTCGAGGCTAATATCGGCACTTCGACGCAGGAGTCCTCCGGCAGGTTTTCGATATAGCCGCGATTCAGAATATTTCCGTTAAATTTGAACATCGTACCGTCGCCGAGTATCGCGTTAAAGATGTCCGCCGCATACTCGTGTCCCCGGCTAATATCGATCGATTCCCGATCAAGCCATTTCAGAATTTCGTCCTTCCACGTATCCTTTCTTTCCAAATAATGATTTAAAATAAAAGCATGTTTTCCGGGGTTCCAGCTTGTGCCGATATCGCAATATTTTTGCAATAAATCGGGTCTTTTTCGAAACCAGGCGTTATATTCGGAATTGTGGCCGCTCGATTCCGTCACATAGTAATCGAGATGCAAAAACATTTCGTTCCGGACGGGCTCCTCGTTGTAAACTTCCTTACGGGACAATATGGCGTCGCGGATTAACGGGACGGCATCCTTGCCTTTCCACTTGTACTCGAGGAACCAGGCCTGATGATTGATACCGCCGCATAAATAAGTGATTTCATTCATCGGCGCGCCGATCCAGCCGGCCAGCATTTTGGCTGTGCCCTGCACGCTGTGGCATAAACCCGTTACATTAACATTGGTATAGCTCTGCATCGCTCCGCACAAAATCGTCATCGGGTTCGTGTAATTTAAAAAGACCGCATCCGGGCAATACCTTTCAATATCCCGGCAAATATCCAGCATAACGGGGATAGTTCGGAGCGCTCTGAATATGCCCGCCGGTCCCCTGGTATCACCGACGTTAATATCGACCCCGTATTTCATCGGAATTTCAATATCATGCCGCCATACGTCCACACTCCCGGAAAGGATGGTGCAAATGACACCGTCTGCATGCAGAAGCGCCTCTTTTCGGTCTTGTGTTGCGATTACCTTGGCAGGGTATTTGCCGGCCTCAACGATTTTGTCCACCGCCTGCTTGATAAATGATAGCCGTTCGGCGTCAATATCCATCAGCGCAATAGTACTGTCTGCAAATGCGGGAAACGATAAAATGTCACAAACCAATTTCCTTGTAAAAGCGAAACTGCCCGCGCCGATAAATGCAAATTTTGTCATATTGGAAACCTCCTAGTTTATCATAGCCCCTCGGCATTCGCGGTTGCTGCATAAGACTTTTTGAACTGCCCCGATCCCCCAGCGGAAAGGCGATCCGGTGTTGCGTCCGTCTTTGTAAACATCGTTGTATCGTCTGTCTATCATCGAACATTCCCTCACAATCGCTGTTAGTCTCTGGACGGCCCTTCATTTCGTGTGAGCTACCGTCGCCAAAACATTTGGTGCGGGTAGCGGAACGTATCCGGCTTGCGCACGCTGGAGACGGCATGGGCGCCTGTCGGACGATACTCGAACGACGTTTCATGCTGAGCGTAAGGCGCCTGCTTCCGTCGCTCGATGCATTCCAGCAGCACCTGCTGCTTGAACGGCAAATATTCGAGCGTGTGCGGGCCCCACTGGGCTTCGACCTCTCCCGGACGGAACTCGTAATAGATGGTGCGGCGAAGCGGATTGCCGTCGCCGTCCGGCGAGCCATGCAGCACGAGAGTATTATGGAAGATGACGTCTCCCGACTTCATCGGCACCGGAGTGGCATCCGACGTATCGAACCTCGGACGGCGGCAACGCTCGAGAGCTTCCTCCTGTGTCCACAAATTGCTGCCGGGGATGACCCACAGGCATGTTTTCAGATCGGCGTCGTCCAAATAAAAATCGACGTTGAAAATCGGGCGAGGATCGGTGCAGCCGTTAATGACTCCACCGTCGCGATGCCACGGCACGATAATGCCCTCGTTCGGCGCTTTCAGCACCATCGAATCCCACGTCGGAATGAAATTGTTGCCCTGCAGCTTCTCGACGGAACGCAAAATAAACGGATGACCGAGCAGTACCTTCATCGGATCGCTTTTGTCAATGACGTATTCGATCCGTCTGATCACTTTCTGACCGGTTTTGACGCCTGTGCCGTACGCGTAATCCGGGTCGTCTTCTACGCCCGCCACTCCTTTATCGTACTGCTTCGTCATTTCGTCCTGCACCAGCCTCAGTTCCTCGCCGACAAGCACGTTGCGGATGACGAGAAACCCGTTGTCGAGAAAAAACTGCGCTTGCTCGTCGGTCAGGCATGCCTGCTTAAGCGCATCCACATCCGGCATTTTTACGTTTTGCACTGCCATTTGATCAGCTCTCCCCAACGCATCATTTTTGCAAATCGGCCGATTTCAGCTTTAGTATAAGAGAAGCGTATGCGAAAGTAAGTAGCTTAAAGTAACAATGATGTTTCCGATTTCACTTTTCTGCCAAGCCTATAAGCGTTCCCTGTTGATCTCATGCAAGCTCGAGTGCTGCATGTCCAGGAATGAATACTACTTCGGGCAAGAAGTCAAACTCATACACAATCTTGCAATGCATTACGAGAATGATATTGACGGTCGCAAAAGAGTAGCGCTAAAATTTTTTAAGGGGGGGGATAGACAAGATGAACGATTATTTACACCGTTTCGAGAAAGAGACGGAGTCGCCGCTGCACGGCGTTTTGCTGGCCAGCCAGTTCCAAAGGGGATATGGATACTGTGGGCATCGATCCGCGGGAACCAAAGATTGGCTTCTCATTTATACCATTTCGGGTGAAGGGGAGTTTCGGGTTACAAAGGAGGTCATAACTTGCCGAGCAGGCGACGTCGTGATTCTTTCTCCCGGCATTCCGCATCATTATGCTTCAGCCAAAGACAGCCTTTGGGAGATTCAGTGGGTACATTTCGTTCCGCTGCCGGAATGGAACGAGTGGCTTCACTTGCCTAGAACGGCTGAAAAATTGATCAACCTCCATGTGAAAGACAACCAAACGAGGCAAAGAATACAGGTCGCCTTTCAAAAACTGATTTATGACAGCACTCATAAAGAAATGATGCACCACCAATTGGCGATGAACGCATTGTCCGAAATACTGATCCTGCTTTATCGCGAACACTTGATCATGTACGTCCCTGCTGTGGATGAAAGAATTGATCGGGTCGTGAAATACATTGCCGAAAAATTGCACGAGCAGCATTCGTTGGAGCAGCTCTCCAATCAGTTCGGATTGTCCGTCTCTCATCTATGCCATCTGTACAAGGAGCAGCTTGGTGAAACCGTCATGGGCTCCTTGCTTCGAATGCGTCTCGAGAAGGCGGCGAAGCTTCTGGAATTATCCGGGCGTCAGGTGAAGGATATCAGCTATGAAGTCGGCTTCGAGTCCCCCTATTACTTCTCCAGACAGTTCACATCCCGCTACGGAATGAGTCCGACCGCATATCGCGAAAAAGTGCTTAGACTGCCCCTGTGTCAGAATAGTTGTCGTACCCCTCATCAGGAATTATAGTGTGGAACTAAGAGGCTGAGGTGGAGAACGATGGCTAGAAATAGGGACGGACTCAAGCAAAAGGTATTGGTACGGATTTCATTCCTGTACCGCCCGATTGAATCCTTTAACGATTAGCCATATAGCCAAAACCAATTGTTGAAAGGCTATTGGAATGTTCAACATCATGTAAGTTGCATCCAGACCGATGAAGCGAATCATAAATAATAAGCTTGCCAATATGGACAATGTAGATCCAATAAGACCCCAAACAGACAACCAACGCGGAACTAGTTTTGTTTGGTAAAATATGCAGTTAAACAAGAGCATAGCCAAAACAAATGCCAGTGTGATGGCCACATGGTTCGCCAAATCACGTGCTGCCTGTAACAATCCACCTATGGTCTGAAAATACGATACATCCAGAGTTCCAAATTTTTCAAATTCGTAACTTAATGTCAATAGCAACAGAAGAATGATTACCCCAATAATAATGAATACACCCGCAATAGTGCCGAAAGCAACTGATCCAAGAGCTAAACCTTTATTATGCTTACTTAAAATCGGATACATCGAAATCGGAATACCAACGTATGCAACAACCATTAACAACTGAAAACATGCTCCTATTAGTACCTGATTTTCATTTGTAGAAGCCTTGACAAGGTAGTCTGCTCCATCTATAACAGGAACAACACTAAATATACCTGCAACCATCCCGGCTATTAATAACACTCCAGTAATTACTGCAGACCTTCTACCGTTTGATGGCATATTTAACCTCCCCTGTAATACCTACCTTTTGTAATAAAATAGCAGGAAAAGGGAAGATAAAATAGCTACTTTAGTATGGTTAGGCCAAAAGCCGACTGTTGTAGCGATGACACCATTCCATCGTTGAACGGGCATCAAACGACACAAACCCATCTCCGGTTATGCCGAAGATGGGTTTGATTCATTGTGTTATCATCAGTGCCGACGATATCGATTAACTAAGATTAAGATTTACTCTTTCTTCCATAAACGAAATATAACGTGATACTGGACATGATCATCAAAACTACGGAATAGACCAAGGTTAAGGCTTTCGTATCTGCCAAAGCCTGCGCATCCGTACTGTTCTTAATCACAATACCAAGCGGCTGGTACAGCGGATGATAGAGGAATACGGCCAAATCGTAATCCGCCAAAATTCCGTTGAAATTCAACGCAAGAACCGCAAGCGTTGAGGGAAGTATGATGGGTAGCAATACCTTCCTGAACGTATGGAAGGACTTGGCGCCCAAATTTTTCGCCGCATCCTCCAGGTTGCTGTCTAAGCTGAAGAAGGACGCTTTCACCATTCGCAGGGTGAACGGAATGTGGACGATCACATAGGCCAGAAACAGCATCCAGACCGTTCCCACTAAAATGGAGTTCCAAATGATCAGTCTTGGTGTGTTAAAGGTGACGATAAGCCCGATTGCGATTAAAGTGGAAGGCAGCATCCAAGGAATCAGCAGCGCATACTCCAAGGCAAAGGTCCATTTATTCTTAAACTTATGCAAAATTCGAGACGCGGCCAAAGCCAGAGCTACAACGGTTATCGATGCGGCAGCGGCATACAGAATACTCACAAGGTAAGGCTTGAACGCCGACATTTTGGAAAACACTTGAATGTAATTGCTCAAGGAGAAGCTATTCGAGTCCAGCGTTGCTGTAGATATGCTGTGTGCATCCGTGAATGAAAAGACCACAATAAGAACGACCGGAATGAGATAAAGGAGAAACAGGAAGTACGCCAGAACATGTGCGCCAATATTGCCAAGCTTATTGTTGATCTTCTGCTTGACCAGTTCCGACTTTACCTTGGAAACGGACATGAAGTTGCCTTTCCGTTCAAACCGGATCATGATGGTCAACAGAATTAAAGTAGCGAGACCGAGAATGAGCGCCAGCAGTGCAGCCAGGTCTCTTGATGCCACACTGTTCGAGAAGGTTAGAATCATCGGCGTGATCGTCTGGAACTCTCTTCCGCCCAAGATCAAGGGAGCGGACGTTGCGGCGAGACCGGTCAGAAAGATCAGAATCGTGAGAGCAAACATCGTAGGCTTCAAAACCGGAAGAACAACCCGCCATAAAATGTAAAAGGTAGAAGCCCCCATATTTTTCGCCGCTTCTACGGTTTGAAAATCGATTTTCCGAATCGCATTGCTGAGAAACAGGACATGGTTGGACGTACAGGCAAAGGTCATGACGAATAGTACGGCCCAGTAGCCATGAAACCAGGTCGTGTCAAAGGACGGAAACAGACTGGCGAGAAGCTTGGTCATGAAACCGTTCTCCCCATATACGAATTTATAGCCGGACACTAGTACGACGCCGCTATAGATTAGGGTAGAGCAATAGCCAAGCCTTAATACCTTTGCACCCTTGATATCAAAATATTCCGAGATCAATACTAGCGTAACGCCAACAATGTTGACCGTAAATACAAGGGATATGGCTAGAATGAAGCTGTTATACAAGCTTCTCATGGCTCGTTCGGATGACAATAGCTTCTCGGCCGCCTCGAATGAAAATTTGCCGCCCTTAAAAAAAATTTCATAATAAATGTTAATGTTCGGATAGATCAGGAATGCAACAACGAACCAGGCAATCAGAGCGTAAAAAAGCAAGGCAGTCGGATTAAAAGAGGCTATCGTTTTTTTCCATTTCTCTGCGTTCAACACATGTCCTCCTTCCCTTAGTACTGCAGAATATCTTTGCTTTGAATATAGACAGTAATCTCGTCACCGACTTGATTGGGAGCAAGCCCGCTTTCCTTCTCTATGGTCTTCAGCAGCCCTCCGCCGGAAACCTCGATTACATATTTGCTATACAGTCCATAAAACTCCTGATCGACAATCCTCCCCTTCAGTTGCACGGCATGTTGATCCGGCAAGGGAAGCAGGCTCACCTTTTCGTTGCGGATATAGGCTACTTTGTTTGGATCTATATATTCCTTCAATCGACTATTTTGAATGATCCGCGGATCGATCTTGTTGATATCGCCTATGAAGTTGCAAACAAATTCCGTCTGGGATTGGTTATAGACTTCTTGCGGGGTGCCGACTTGCTCTACGATTCCATTGTTGAACACGGCAATCCGATCCGACAACGTTAACGCTTCCTCCTGATCGTGAGTGACATAGATCGTCGTGATCCCGAACTTCTTCTGAAGGTTCTTCAGCTCATTGCGCAGTTGTACCCTAAGCTTGGCGTCCAAGTTGGATAAAGGCTCATCCAGCGCCAGAATACTCGGTTTCAGCACCAGCGCTCTGGCAATCGCTACCCGCTGCTGTTGGCCGCCGGACAGCTCTGACACTTTTTTGAAAAGCTGTTCCTCCTTCAGATCCACCTTCTGGGCGATGTCCCTCACTTCCCGGTCTACTTCGGCCTTCGAAGCCTTCTTGACTCGCATGCCAAAGGCGATATTCTCATAAACATTCATTGTCGGGAACAATGCATAGCTTTGAAACACCATGCTGATGCCTCTTTTTTCGATAGGCACATGGGTAATATCCCGGTCGCTCAGCTTGATTTGACCGCTCGTCGGAGTAATAAATCCAACGAGGCTGCGAAGAATCGTCGTTTTCCCGCAACCTGACGGACCCAGAAAGGTGAAAAACTCCCCTTCCTTGATTTGCAGATTGAGGTTTTGGATCGCATGGAAATGACCGAATTTAATTTGAATATCTCGAAATGTAATCATATATCCCCCATACCCCTATATCCCTATTTAAAATCGTATAGAACAACTGCATATTGGAGCCACCAATATGCAGTGTTTTTCATTTCCTATTGCTTATTTCATGATCTGCAATTCGATTTTCTCTACCCATTTGCCAATATTGTTAGCAACGAAGCCCCAATCCAGCGGCTGTGCTTTCAAATTGGAATACAAGGCCTTCACGGACTCATTGGCTTTGGCAGCTGCTTTCGTATTGGCAGGCATGGAATTAAACTTGGCCGCAAATTCGCCTTGAACGTCGGCCGTACCCATCCATTCGACGAACCGCTCTGCGCTGGCCATCTTCTTGGTCCCTTTCACAATCGCCGCATGCTCTACAATCATCGGTACGCCGATTTGTGGAGTTACGATTCCTGCCTTCACTTTATACTGCTCTTCCTTCTTGCCGAGTGTACCGGAAACTACCGTGCCAAGAGGCGTTTTTCCGCTTGCCAGGTTCGCGTAGAAGTCTTCGCCTTCAACGGCTCTCACTCCGTTGTCGAACAATTGCTTCACTTCATTCCAGCCTTCCTTGGAGATGCCTAGCTCCCCCTTCGGATCCTGGTGGCGGGTCAAAATTCCTGCCACGACGAGTTGAGGCGTAATTTGTCCAAGAAGGGTAGGAGCCTCATATTTGCCTTTGAATGCCGGATTTTTATAAAGGTCCGTCCAATCCTTCGGCGCCGTTTCGGGTGTATAATTTTTCGGATTATAGCCTAGCAGAATCGCTTGCTTCACAAGTCCGTGATAGTAGCCCTCCGGATCGTTCAAGCCCGGCTCCACTTCTCCAGCCCATTTCGGAACATATTTGGTCAACACGTTTTCCTTCTTCAGGTTTTCATAGAGCATATTGTTCAAGCCGAACACTACGTCTGCAATCGGATTGTTCTTCTCGGCAATCAACCGGTTTGTTAAATTGGCCCCGCCTGCTCCGACGAGCTCAATCTCGAAGCCGGCGCTTTTCGCTTTCTCGATGAGCCATTCGCCGCGACCGTCGGAATTCGCATTCGTATAAACAATCAGCTTCTCATTCTTCACCGGTACATTCGTTGCCGGCGCAGTTGCGGACGGCGTATTGGCCGGCGCGGGAGACCCTGTGGCATTTCCGTTCGTCTTGCCGCCACCGCAAGCGGTTACCGTGAGACACAGGATCGAAAGCAACGTGGTACCTACCATTTTTTTTAACATACTTTTTGACACTCCTTTTGGTTAGATGTGAACAATCATGCCGTCATAAGCCGCAACAATCCCGGCAGGTTTGAAGATTTCCTCAAATTCGTCGTGAAGCAGCTTGGAGTTATGGCTAAAATGCGTGGCGACGATGAGCCCTTCCTCTTTCAATATGTTCTCTTTCCGAAACTCGCGCTGAGCCTCCAGGATGGTCTCAATACACATATGATTGCGGTCGCGGGATTTTCCCGTATATCCATGTGTACAGTCGAGAATCGCACAGTCCAGCTCTTTACCCTTTAACCAGGCCCAGGTAGCTTCCGGAAACCACCCGGAATCATGTCCGTACAGCAGCTTTTTGCCTCCCTTCTCGATTGCGTACAACAAGCAAGTTTCCATGCGGTCATGATCCGCTAGCAGCGGCGTAACCCGTGCGTCACCCACATGGATCGTCTCGAAGGGGCGCAGCAGATGGAAGGCATAACGCTCACCTGCAAAGCGGCCTATCGCGACTCGCGTATGGTGCATCACGGCATCATTGCCGTAGATATGCATCGGATGCTGAAGGTTGTGAGCAATTCCTATCCTCCGGCATTCCAAGTCATAGGCATTAAAATGATCGGAGTGCGTGTGAGTGACAAGCAGGTGCTCGATTGTGGTGAAATCAATGTTGTCGCGAAGCGCCTGCATATACGAATCGGGTGAATAGTCGAATTTAATCACGTTGTCAATGATGGCGGAGCTTCGGGTTCGTATGTTTTTCCCTCCAAGCTCTCTTGCTTTCAGACAATGCTCACAGCGGCAAAATGCATTCGGAAATCCCTCCGCAGCCGCGGTTCCTAGAAAATGAATTTTCATATAAAACTCCTCTTGTCAAACCTAGAGAACCGATTTTCTCTCTATGATCGTCGTTTGAATTTTGATGGTTACCGGTTTCTCAAGAGAATGGTTAACCCGCTTCATAAGAAGATTAAAAGCCGAATGGGCAAGCTGTTCCGTATCCTGTCTGACGGTTGTAAGGGGAATCGGAGTTAAAGCGGCTAATTGAATATCGGAGAACCCAACGATAGAAAGCTGATCAGGGACGGAAATCCCCATGCGCAGGGCCGTATATAAGGTTGAAATGGCCACATGATCATCCCCGCCCATAAGGGCTGTGAGCTGGGGATTTTCCTTAATAAACTGTTCCTGCTCAGGGTCGCTCTCGTTAAACTTGCTTGGATCGCAGGCTACGCTTCGAAAATGAATGGATTCGACCTTCACGGGAATCGCATGATCGAGCAGCGCCTGAATATAGCCTTGATACCGCTCTTCTCTACTGGTAATATTTTCGATCGCATTCGAAGTATATCCGATTTCCCGGTGGCCCTTTTCGATCAAATACTTGGTCATCTGGTAAGAACCCAGGTAGTGATCGTGATATACGCAATCAATCTGAACCTCACGGAAGATCCGGTCGATAATCACAATCGGAAATTGCTGTAATTTCAATCTCAGCACCTGATCACTGCATGTCTTGCGTCCTTGGGGAAATAAAACGATGCCGTCAATCCTCCCTTCAACAAGCCTCTGCAGGCAGTTATCCTCATCCTCTTTATTCTTGCTGATTTTCAAAAGAAGATCGCAATCGTGCTTTCGTACTTCCGACTCGGCTGCTGCAATAATTCTTGAAGTGTAATCGGAAAGATGGGGCACGATAAGGGCTATCTGCCTGCGAGGCTTGTCCGCTACCGGAGCCGGGGCTCTTTGGGGCGGAGGCCCTCCGTCATCCGGCACACGGTCCTGCTGTCCGGATAGGAAGGTTCCCCTTCTCGGCAAACGATAGACCACACCTTGCTCTGCCAGCCGTTCCAGTGCCAGCTTACTGGTCATCCGGCTTACGCCGAACAGCTTCGCAAGCTCTCCTTCTGAAGGGACGGGGTCATGCGGTTGAAGCCTGCGGCTCTGGATGATGTCTTTGACTTTATCCGCAATCTGCATATACAATTGCTGACTAGGTTTTTTGGATGCGCGTACATTTTTCATCTAAGGTCATCCTTCGTTTTATTTAATCAATGCCTGCGTAGGATTCAGAGCATTCCTTGCAAGGAACTATCACCTGAGATGTGATCTAAAACGAGCTTAATTTATGTCACTGACATAATCAATGATATATAAATTAATATTTTGTAAATCCAGGTAGTGTAATTGTTTCCTTGGCAGGATATCAATGTTGATATATCAATACATACCAACAGATATGTGACATCTATTAAAAGTTTTGTACGTTGTATACAAATTAAAAAGGACCTGCCGCCACGACAGGCCCCTACAATTCTTTCCCTCAACGCTTCGCCTTATAAAACTCGTGGTACAGCTTCATCAGCGCCCGCTTCTCGATCCGGGATACGTACGAGCGGCTAATGCCGAGCTCCTTGGCAATCTCCCGCTGCGTCCGCTCTTCCCCGCCGTGCTCCAGGCCGAACCGGCCGACGACGACCTCCTTCTCGCGCTCGTCCAAAATGTCGAGGTTTTTATAAATCTTGGACTTCTCTATTTTCAACTGCACCTTATCGACGACATCGTCGGCTTCCGTGCCGAGGATATCGATAAGCGTAATTTCGTTGCCTTCCTTGTCCGTTCCGATCGGGTCGTGAAGGGATACGTCTTTGCGCGTTTTCTTGAGCGAACGGAGATGCATTAGTATCTCATTCTCGATACAGCGGGCGGCGAAGGTGGCTAGCTTCGTACCCTTATCCGGGGAGAACGACTCGATCGCCTTGATGAGGCCGATCGTGCCGATGGAGATGAGATCCTCCAGATCCTCGCCGGTGTTGTCGAACTTCTTGACGATGTGGGCCACGAGCCGCAGGTTGTGCTCGATCAGCAAGTTTCGGGACGTCTGGTCGCCTGCGGCCATGCGGCGCAAATGTTTCTCCTCGTCTTCCTCGGCCAATGGCTGCGGGAACGCGTTGTTCTTGACATAGGAGACGAGCAGCAGCAATTCCTTGATAAATAGAGCAAACGCAGTGAAAAAACCAGGCACCCATCATCACCCCAGCAAACAGTGTTACTTAAAGTGTATGTGGGCGAATAACCCGGCGTGCCTGTACGGGCGGAATAAACATCGGTCTGACCAGGTGCTTGGCTTGGCAGGACCGACTAACTCTCCCTCCCCGCCCCTACGGTAGCGAGCTGTGGAGCGGGACTGCTCGCAGCAGCCGCGAGCCCTAGCTCCACCGGCTGCTGCTGGGCATACAGCTCGCGGTAGCAGCCGCCCCGCTGCAGCAGCTCCCCGTGGGTGCCGCTCTCGACGATCCGGCCGTGCTGCAGCACGAAGATGCGGTCGGCGTGAATCACCGTCGAGAGCCGGTGAGCGATCATGATGACCGTCTGGTCCGGGTTGTGCGCCTGGATCGAGGCTTGTACGAGCCGCTCGCTCTCATTGTCTAGCGCACTCGTCGCCTCGTCGAGCAGCAGGATCGCCGGCCGGCGCAAGAACACACGCGCGAGCGCGATCCGCTGCTTCTGCCCGCCCGACAGCTTGACCCCGCGCTCGCCGATCTCCGTGTCGTAGCCGTGCGGCAGGGCGAGGATGAACTCGTGAGCGTAAGCCAGCTTGGCGGCACGCACGATCTCGTCCTCCGTCGCTTCCGGCTTCGCCAGCCGAATGTTGTCCCGCACGGAAGAGCTGTACAGGAAATTATCCTGCGTGACGATGCCCATCCGGCTCCGCAGACTCGCCAGGGAGTAGTCCCGGATGTTCACCTCGTCGATCAGCACCTCCCCAGCAGTCGCATCGTACATGCGGGTCAGCAGATGCAGAATCGTACTCTTGCCGCCGCCGCTCGCGCCTACGAACGCATACGTCTTGCCGCGCTCGATCGTGAACGACAGCTCCCGAATGACCTTGTCTTGCCCGTCATAAGCGAAGGACACGCGGTTGAACCGGATGGCCGTCCGGAACGCATCGAGTTCGAGAGGACGCTCCGCTTCACGGATATCGCTCGGGATGCCGAAAAAGTCGAACACCCGGCGCAGCGCCACATTGCCCTCGGCGATAGACGGCATCGCTTGGACGAGAGCGGCGACTGGACTTCTCATGCGGTCCACGTAGGCGAAGAACGCGACAAGGCTGCCGATCGTCAAGCTGCTGTCTATGACGTATAAGCAACCGACGAACACGACAATCAAAGGCGTCATGTCGCTCAACCCGTTCACCGAAGCCAAGGAGATCGAATGAATACGCGCCTGGCGATCGGTGAATCGCTCGTAGCGGTCGAGATGCCGCTCCAGCTCTTCCCGGTCCCGCTTCTCGGTAGCGAACAGCTTGGCGAGCACCGTGCCTTGAATTTTCTCGTACAGGAAGCCGCTCAGCGTGGAGCGGTATTGCATCAAGTCCTTCGAAGCGACCTTGTACTTCCGGGACAACCAGTGGGCGATCGCGAACTGAAGACCGACGAGCAGCACCGAGAGCAGAGTGAGCTTCGTGTTAAGCGTGAACATCGTCCCGATGACGAACAGGAGGACGATCAGTTCAATCCAGACGTTGGCGAATACCGCCGTCATGAAGCCCTTCGTTTTCTCAATATCCTCGAAGAACCGGGTGCCGATCTCCCCGCTTTTGTGATTCGAGAAATATTTGGCGTCCAGGGCATGAATCTTGCGGAACGTATCTTGGCGCAAATGTTTGATAATGTTGTTGTTGGCTTTCTGCATGCACGATTGCCGCACATATTCCATCGGGGAGCGGAGCAGTACGAAGGTGCTGAGCGAGACGGCGGCGAGGAGCAGCACCTGCTGCGTCTTCTCCCCTGCCGTCAGCGCCCCGTTCTGAAGCAAGTCGTCGAGCAAAAATTTCACCACGAGCGGGACGGTGAGGGGGATCAGAAATCGGAACAAGCTGCCGACGAATCCCCATACATAGCGCTTCTTCTCCTTGGCCGCATAAGCTAGGAACATTCGAATCACTTTCATGGGAGCTCTCCTCAGGCGACAGTCACGACATAGGCCACCGTGAAAACGCGATCGTTCCGCATGAACTGTCCCCAGATTTTGTATACGCCGCTCTTAGGGAACTCCGTCTCGAACAGCGCTACGGGACCCGAGCCTTGGCCCTCTTCGGCATGCACGTGCACATAGCGCTCCCCGTCCTCCGAGAGCACAACCACATGTCCAATTGCGCCGAGATACGGCTGCAGATCGGTGACTGGCTGGCCGGTACCCTCCTCCTCGATCGTGAAGGTTAAGGTGGCCGCGCGTTTCGCCTCAAGCCGGTCGATCGCCAGCTTCACCCGATTGCCGTCCGCGGTCTGCGCCAGTTCGGCATCCGGCACGACAGGCACAGGCAGTACGGTCGGTCCGTCCACCCGCATCCACGTCAGCTTCGTCATCGAATCTCCGCCGGTCGGCTTGAAATCGGCGATGAGCCGATAATCGCCACCGGAGGGAAACTCGTTAGCGATCTCGAACACGCCGGAGCCTTGATAGGCCGGATGGATGTGATGGAAGTAGGACAAATCCCGGCTGATCACCATCAGATGGAGCAGCTGCTCATGATTCCGGTCGAACGACTCGATCGGACGGCCGTCCTCCCGCTTCAGCTGGATGCGGATCGTGGACGCCTTGCCGCCATCCGAGGGAGGCTCAACCTTCCAGTCCGCCGCGACCAGGTCCGCCAGGAGCCGTTCACTCTCCACGTGGACGTGCTCCTCGTCCCATGACGGTTTCGAGCTGCAAGCGGTAACGAGCAGCAGCATAACCAGCACAAATAAACCTGCAGCATGGTTTTTATTCATATCGAAGCGCCTCGCTTAGTCGGGTTTTGGAGGCTCGAGTAGCCGGCGTGAAGCTGGAAATCAAGCTGATGACAAGGCCGAAGGCGGCGATCAGCCCGAGAATGAGCCACGAGACCCCGAATTGATTCGTTAAGGAAAAAATTTCTATGAAAGTGGATGTCATATAAAGCAGCACGATCCCGAACAAACAACCGATCACCGTAGAGGCGAGACCGATACCGAAACCCTCGAGCAGCACCATGCGCACCACTTGCTTGCGGGTCACCCCCACCGCACGCATCATGCCCAGCTCGCGGATGCGCTCCATAATGTTCATCAGCAGCGTATTCGTAATCCCCATCCCGGAGATTAGGATCGACAAGACGATCAGGAAGTTGACGACACTGAATGCGCCCGTTATATTCGCACCGACGACCGCCACCCAATCCTCCGGCCCGAACATACTCTCGATCCTTACCCCGAATTGATTGAAGACGTTCTCCCGCAGCTGCAGCGGCGACGTCCTCTCATCCTTAAGCACGAGTGCGTTCCGCTCGTATTTGAGCCCGAAGCGGGCCCGGAAATGGCCGTCGCTCATGAAAGCTCCGTACCCGTCGTTCTTCATCGTATCAACGACCGCCACGACCTTGAAGGCCTGTTTCCCGTTCAACGTCTCGAGCGTGACGGTGTCCCCGATGCGCCCGCCCCACACTTGGAAGGCGATGCGATCCAGCACGAGCTCGTCCTCCCCCAAGCCGCGGATCAAATCTCCCCGGGAGGCCCCCTCGTAAGTGAACAGCGGGAACCGATCGATCCAATCCGCCCCAACCCCGTATACCGGCAGCTTGCGCTTCTGCCCCATCAAGTCCCAGACGACGGATTGAAGCGGATACGTCTGTGCGTCGGCCACGCCCTCCGTGCGCCTCAACTGGTCCAGATCGGTATCCTCGATGTGGTGGAGCATAATGTCCAGGTTGCCGCCATAAGACGAATAGATCACTCTCTCGTACGTTTGTATAATGGCCGAGTTCAGCGAGCTCATCAGCACGATCATCGCGATGCCCAGACAGAGGATGACCGAAGTCATCGAGGTGCGGCCCAGATTCCGGTTCAAATTCCGCGACGCCACTTCTCCGCTGAATCCGAAGAGCAGCCGGTAAACCGGTTTGGTCAGAAAAATAAAGCCCCGGAACATGTACGGATAAAGAAGCGTGACGCCGATCAGCAATGGCAAAACGAGCAGCAAATGCTTGATCCAAAAGCTGGACACGATGAGCAGCACGCCGATGATGCCGCGCCAGCCATGCTTGAATTTAGGCTCGGCTTGGCTATTTTTCAGCACCGCAATGACGCTGGCCTTGCCCGCTTGGCGAATCGGGTACAACGCGGCCGCTATCGGGACGATCGTGCCGGCCGCCGCCGATATCGCGAAACCTTTGGCGAGCTCCATGCTCTCCTGCGAATGCACGCTGAACACCATGAAAATAACTGCCTTCAGTAAGGTTGCGAGTCCCAGCCCAATACTTAACCCGATCGCCGTGCCGATGACGGACAGCCCAGCAACCTCGAGCAGGACGGAAGTCTGCAATTGCGAGGACGTGTAGCCGATCGTCTTGAGCGTAGCGAGCTCGCCCCTGCGCTCCCGGATACTGACGTACATGGAATTGAAAATGACGACCGCGCTAAGCGTGATGCCGAGGAAGCCGGCGATGTAGAGCGCGAGGAAGAACGTATCCGCATCCTTGAACTGAGAATCGAAATCAAGGATGACCGGCTGCATGTAGAGGTCGTCATGCCGTTTCGCCAAGTCGTCCAGCTGTTTCCCTAATGCAGCCGCATCCGCGCCCTGCATGGCCTTGATCTGGATCGCCTCGACTTTCCCAGAAAGATTGAAGCCTTGCTGCACGAAGGAGAAGGGAACCGCCACGGTCCAAGGGTGATATTTCGCCATCGTCCAGCTGGACGGCCCCATGAGCTCCGCCGTATACTTCACAATCGCTCCGATCGGAATATCCCGATTCCCATTGTCCGTAACCAAAGAAATCGTATCTCCGACATGGGCTTTCCAGACTTTGGCGGTCCGGTCCGTAATAACTGCACCGCCGGACGATACATTCCCTTCGATTACGCGGAAGTCGAGCAGCGGAGTATCCATCTCGCTGTAGCCCTTCAGGTCGACTCTTAGCTGAATCGACGTAATCCCTTCTTGCGTGAGGTTCAGACTCGTAGCTTGCTTGATGCCGGCGATCGACTCCGCATGGTCCAGCTGCCGAACTTCATGGAGCACCGATTCCGAGTAATAAGCGTCGGTTCCGAATAGAGAGTAGTCCGCCTTGCCGAACGCCGATTTCAGATATAGGGGAAAAGCTTGCTTCGCGGTATCCACGGCGGCGATCACGCCGAATGTGGAAGCGACGCCGATCACGATCGACAGAAGCGTCAGGATCGTGCGGAGCTTTCTTCGCATCAGGTTGCGCCAGGCTAACTGCCACTGATTCACCGTGCCACCGCTCCTTCCCGGTCCCCGCTAGGGACGATTTCCCCGTCCTGGAGGGTGATGACCCGGTCCGCCGCCTGCGCCGCCACCCGGTCATGGGTGACCATAACGATCGTGATTTGCTCCTCCCGCTTGAGCCGCGACAGCAGCTGCAGCACGTCGTGCCCATTCTGCTGATCCAGGTTCCCGGTCGGTTCGTCCGCGAGGATCAAACTCGGCTTCATCGCGAGCGCCCTCGCGATCGCAACCCGCTGCTGCTGACCGCCGCTCAGCTGGGAAGGGAAGCTCGCGCCCTTGCCTTCCAGATTGACCTCTCGCAGCAGTCGGTGCACGATCGTCTCGATCTCGGCTCTCGGCGTCTTGTTCGCTGCGAGCGGCAGCGCGATATTCTCCGCCGCCGTCATCATCGGGAGCAGCTGATAGTTCTGGAAGACGAACCCGACTTTCCGTCGGCGGAACACCGTTCGCTCGATCTCGCTCAGCGTCTCCAGCTTGCAGCCGTCCACGACGACACTGCCCGCAGTCGGCAGGTCCAGGCCCCCTATCAATTGGAGCATCGTGCTTTTCCCCGAGCCGCTCGGCCCCATAATGGCGATGAACTCCCCTTTCTGAATGTGAAGATTGCTCTCCCTCAGCGCCGTGAAGCTCCCCGCTTCCATCTCGAATACTTTCGTTGCTTGGTGCAGCTTGATCATGGAATCTCCGTCCTTCTGTGGTTTGTTCCGAATACGATCGTTCGGCATGTATCCATCATAAAGCGGCGGAGACTTTGCCATCGCGCAAAGGTTGACGGAGCCGCCCGCATGAATTTGCGTAAATCGCGCAAAAACCGGGGGCTGGGCCCGCAAAAAAAGCCCGATCCTCACCGGACCGGGCTTAACCTGCTTACGAATATAAATCTTCCGTCGGCAGAATGCCGAGGCTCTTCGCCTTCTTGATCACTTCCACGCGCGAGCCGACCTGCAGCTTCTGGAACAGCTCCGTCAAACTGTACTCCAGCGACCGCTGGCTGATCATAAGCGTGACTGCGATTTCCTTGTTGCTCTTGCCCTTGGCCAGCTCCCGCAGCAGCTTGTCCTCCTCTTGGGTGATCGACGTGTCATGCTGTCCGCCCGTGCCCCGGACGAGGATCTCGTGACGCCGGAGCTGCTTCAGGAGCGACATTGGAATAATCGCTTCCTTCCTCGCGGCATAGCGAACCGCCTGGATCAGCTGCTCGCGGGTCGAAGTTTTGGCGACAAAGCCGGAGACCCCCGACTCCATCAGCAGATTGAAGTGCGGCGCGATCTCGAACCCCGAATAGATCAGGATCACCGCATCTGGAACGTACTCCAGCACTTTGCGCGTCAAGTCCGCTCCGTTCGTATTCGGCATATAGAGATCGAACAACATGACGTCGAATTTATGAAGCCGCACGAGATCCGGTACCGCGTATACGTCCGTCTCGATCGTAACCTGCATGTCCGGCTCGGATTCGAGCAGCATTTTCGTCCCTTCCACGACCGACCGATGATCATCCACCAATAAAATTCTCATGGCGTCCACCTCCCCCTCTCACTCGATTGTATGGGAAACCGAATCCGTACGCAGAACCCTGCATTCGGTGCCGACTGCAGCTCGACGCGCCCTTCCAGGCTGAGTACCCTCTTCTCGATTCCGGCCAGTCCCATATGTTGAAACGAGCCCTCATACGCCGACATATCCATCCCGACGCCATCGTCAGCATACGTGAATAGAAGCTGCTCGTCCGTGCCGGAAAGCGATATCTTCACCTGGCTCGCCTGAGAATGCTTGGCCGCATTATGCAGCAGCTCCTGCACGATCCGGTACATGCCCAGAAGCTGGTCCTCATTCAAAGGGATGTTTTGGGGATCGGCTGTAAATTCAATTTCGTAATTGGAAAACATCCGGGTATACGCGAACAAGCTTTTCAACGATTCCACAAGTCCCATCTTCAGCAAAAACGGCGGCCGCAGCTCGTTGCACGTAATGCGGATCTGATGGATCGCGTCGAGCAGCCCTTCCTCGATCTGTTTCAATTGGCGCTCCGTCGGCTCCCCGAGCGATTCGGAGGAGCGAAGCGACTCCAGCTTTCGATACCAGATGATCAAGTCCTGCAGGACGGAATCGTGCAGATCGCTGGACAGCGAAGCCCGCTCCTTCTCGGAGAGCTGGAACAGGAGCCGCAGCATCCATTTGGGAGTTTCATTGGCCGAGACGTGCGACTCCAACCGGGTCATCAGGTCTTCGATCCGCTGCAGGTTGTCGTACAGGAGCGTTACATAGTGAATCGCCGTTTCGAGCCATTCCTTCTCAATTTTGAGCAGCGGCTGGCTCAAGGCGATGCCCAGGTAGACGGGCTGCTGCTTCTCTCCGATGCGGACGCGGATCTTGTGTGGGTCGCCCTGTTGGACCTCCTGCCCGCTCGGCGCCTCCTCGATCGCCGCATCCTCGACTTTCAGGACGGCGTTCACTTCTTCGAGGAGCCGCCGTTCCAGCTCGCTCACCTTCATCACGTTCGCCAGATCGCTGGAGAAGCGGTTTAAGCTTTGCTGCAGGAATTTGTACCGCTCCTCGCTCTCGATCAGCTCCCGCTCTTCCCGCTTCCGGACCGTAATGTCCTTCACAATGCCGTGGATGCCGTTTAATTGACCGGCCAGGAAGATCGGGACGAGCGTAAGGCTGACGAACTTCTCCCCCGGTTGGACGGAATTGAGCCGGCATTCGCAGTCTCCAGGCTTCCCCTGCCGTAGCACCTCGAACAGCTTCTCGTACACGACCGTATGATCTTCGTCATGGACCATGCCGATGAAGCAGCGGCCGGTCAGCTGCGACATGGGGATCCCGGTAATCGTTTCGAAGGCGCGGTTTGCATTCACGAAATAAAAGCCGTTCAGCTCCATCGTAAACACGCCGTCCAGATTGTTCTCGAAGAGCGATGTATACCGCTGCTCGCTCTCTTCGAGCGCGAGATCGGATCGTTTCTTCTCCGTTATGTCCATGATGATGCCGTCTAGTCGCTCCATAACACCGGTATGCGTCACGTAAGGCTGCATAATGAGCCGCCCCCAGCGCGTCTCATCCGGCACATGAATGAACCGAAAATCTTGGACGACCCGCATCCCCCGGTCCAGCTTCTCCTTCGTCTCGCCGAAGAGCACCGCGTTGTCATCCGGATGAATATGATCATGGAGCCGAATCGGGCTGTTCATGAGCTCCTCTCTGCGGAGCCCCGACAGTTTCTCGATGCTGCCCACACTGAGCGAGTAGCGGCTGAAATTTTGATCCGTGGAAAAAACGACGGCATTGATGTTATCGAGAATTTGCTCCAACAGCTGCCCGGTTTTATGACGCTCGGTCACATCCCTGACTACAGCCACGACGTATTCGACCTGCCCGTTCGAATCCGGCACCGGCTTGACGCGAGCTTCGGCATAGAGGGTATGCCCTTCCTTATGAACGACCCGATAGTCCACGTCTGCCGGCCGCTTGGTCTTAAGCACCTCCACGAACACTTGATTGACCCGCTCCCGGTCCTCAGGATGGAGAATTTCGAACGCGTGCGCGTCCTTGTACTCTTCTATGGCATAGCCGCCCAAGGAGTAAATCGAGGGGGACACGTAACGGACGTTCGCCTCATGGTCGACCAAGACGATAATATCCTGCGTATGCTCGGCGATAATCCGGTACAGCTTTTCTTGCACCAATGCGTCCATATTCAAGTTCCCTTCCGGTAAGATCGGCGTTGAGGCAGTGCCATGGGATTCATTATACCGGATTTCACATATTGGGATCGCGCAAAAATAGGGGTGGGGACCGCAAATGATGGGGATTCACGCGCCACTCCGAAAAAGGTACAATGAGGACAGAAAACAGCGAGAAAACCTAGGAGGCCAATCATGGATAACATAACCCGGCAAGCAGGCGCCATTCCCCTCAAGCTGAGCGACGATCGAGTGTGGCGGACATATAGCGGCGGACAAGCCTTGGAGGCGTGGCGGGGGCAAGCCGACCCGCAGGACAGCGAGTTCCCCGAGCAATGGGTCGCATCCGCTGTGCAGGCCGTTAATGCCGGGCGGGAGCATTTGCCCGTGGAAGGACTGAGCAAGGTGCTGCTGCCGGGACGTGACGCGGGGGAACCGGTCACGCTCAAGCAGCTGATCGAGTCCGACCCGGCCGCCTTTCTCGGGGCGCGCCATGCGGCGAAGCACGAGGCCAGCCCCGCCCTGCTCGTCAAAGTGCTCGATTCGTGCGAACGGCTGACGATCCAGGTGCATCCCGACCCCGAGTTCGCGATGAGCGCGTTTGGGTCCCGCTTCGGGAAGACGGAAGCGTGGTACATTCTCGGCGGCCGGACGATCGGCGGAGAACCGCCTTACGTCCTGCTCGGCTTCAAGCCGGACGTGACGAGGGAACGGTGGCGCCAGCTGTTCGAGGAGCAGGACATCCCGGCGATGCTGGACGCCCTGCATAAGGTCGAGGTGAAGGAAGGCGAAGTATTCCTCATCACCGGCGGACTGCCGCATGCGATCGGGAGCGGCTGCCTCTTGATCGAGATCCAGGAGCCGACCGACCTGACGCTCCGCACGGAGCGAACTACCCCCCGGGGTGTCAAGCTGCAGGACAAGGCGTGCCACCAAGGGATCGGCTTCGAGCGGATGCTGGACTGCTTCCATTACGAGCCGACGGACTTGGAGGGTGCACTCCGCCGCTCGAAGGTCGAGCCGGAGGTGCTGGCCGAGCAGCCGGGCGGGCAGGAGATCGCCCTCATCCAGCCCAAGCATACGGAGCGGTTCCGCATGAACCGGCTGCGCGTGACCGGCACGTACGCCTACGAGAAGCGGGACGCCTTCGCGGTGGCGATCATCGCCGCAGGAAGCGGCCGGCTCGCGTATGGAGAGGCTAGCTTGGACGTGAAGCAAGGCGATACGCTGTTCCTGCCGGCGGGCCTGGAGCGGATGAGCTGGATCCGGGAGGGCGCGAGCCCGGATGCCGAGCTCGTCGTCGTGCTGTGCCACCCGCCGGAATAGAGTGCAGCCGCCTACGCCTCGACGGAGGCTCGGATTTGGGTCAAGAAGTGTGTCGGCGACAGGCCGAACGCCATCTTGAAGCATTTGCTGAACGCATACACATCGCTGTAGCCGAGCTGCTCCGCCACCTCCGTGACGTTCATGCGGGTGTGGATGAACAAGTCCTTCGCCGTCTCCATCTTCGTAACCGCGATGTACGACTTCAAGGTTTTGCCCGTCGCGGCCTTGAACAGCCGGCTCATGTATTGCGGCGACAGCTCCAGGCGATCGGCCAGCTGCTGCAGGTCGATGTCGACCCCGCCTTCCTGGCGGATGACCGCCATTAGCCGGCGGACGGCCTGCAGCTGCTTGCCCGTTACCGCAGGAGCTTGCGCCGGTGCGAGATGGTGGCGGAACAACCCGGCGAAGAAACATTTCATCAGCGCGTCGAACTCGAGCGCCTGCAGAGGCACCGGGATGTCCCGCAGGTCGATCATGCGGAACAACACCGTCTCCGCCTCGAACGACTCTCCGATCTGCGTATGCCGGGGAAATTCGAAATCCATGAGCGGCTCCGCATCCGCGCCCAGCAGACTGAAATGTATGAAAAGCACGACGAGCCTCTCCGTCTGGTCCTGCGTCGCCTTGGGCAAGTCGCCGGGGCGCATAATGATGCAGCTTTTCCGGCTCAGCTCGAACGTTTCCCCGCCTAACCGCATCGTGCCTTTTCCCGACACCACATAGAAAATATCGAAATCCGCGAACGGCGTCTGGTGATCCCAATACCACCCCGGGCGGCATCTCGTCTTGCCGCAGGAGCCGCTGATGCGGAAGGTGAGCCGCTCGAGCGACTGTGCCAGCTCATACATACGGATTCCTCCCGAACGATTAGTGACAACCTTTGCGATACTCCCCCGGCGTAGTCCCCACTATACGCTTGAAGACGCGGTAAAAGCTCTCCAAATCCGCATAACCGACCGTCTCCGAGATCGCTCCGACCTTCTGCGTCGTACACTGCAGCAGCTCGCAGGCGGTGCGGATACGGGCATGCTGGACGAACTCGTGGAATGTCTGGCCCGTGCGCTGTTTGAACAAGCGGAAGAAATGCCGTTCGCTCATCCGGCACAAGTCCGCGACTTCCCGTACGGTGATGGCCTCTCCCGCATGGGAGCGGACGAACTCGATGGCGTCGCTCAGCGGGTCCCCCGCCCGGAACGCAGGTTCATCGGGCAGCATGGACTTCCGATGCACGACGACGAGCAGTTGGATGAGCAACCCGTACAGCGCAGCGAGCTTCCCTCCGCGATTCGCGTGGTATTCCTCATGCATTGCAATAAAGTACTGCTCGCACGCCAAGTCGCGGTCCCGGATCCAGTAGCCGTTGTCGTTGCGTCCGGGCACCAGCTTCAGCAGAGCGCTGAGATCGAGATCGACCAACACATGATCGCGCAGATGCTCGAACAAGCTTTCCGTGAAGATGCAATTGTAGACGACGAGCCGATGGTCGCGCTCCGGCGTCGCGGGCCGGAAGACGTGCGGGACGCCGATCGGCAGCACGAACAGATCGCCCTTGCTCACCGGCTGCACCGTATCGCCGATATGATGGTAGCCGCGGCCTTCCGATACGTAGGTGATCTCGATGAAATCGTGCGTGTGGAAGCTGTTCTCGAAGCCTTCTTCGATCCGGTTGATAAAGATCGATCCGCTGCCGAACATCTTGTGCCCGAGCAGCACATTTTGCCTGGTCTCCATGCTCCCCCGCCTCCTGTTCCGTTCCTAGTGCTACTCCTCACATTGTCAGTCATACCGGATTAGAATGTCAAGAACGCAGGTAGGATTCGTGGGTCCGTCCTTTTACACTGAAAGCAGCAAGCGGCCTTAGAGCCCATGTGAAAAGGAGATCGACAATGTCCCCTAATTGGAACGTAACCGACTTACGATGCGAGTACAAGCGCAATCCGCTGGGCATCGGGGAACGTGAGCCGAGACTAAGCTGGAAGCTGAAGTCCTCTGAACGCGGCGCGCGTCAATCCGCCTATCAAGTACAGGTGAGCACAGACAATGATTTTCAAAGCGCATTGACTTGGGATACCGGCAAAACCGCCTCCGACCAATCGGTCCACATCCCGTACGGAGGCGATCCGGTTCAACCCAGAACCCGATACTACTACCGGGTAAAAGCATGGAACGCCCAAGATGAAGCATCGGACTGGAGCGAGACGGCATATTGGGAAACGGGGATCGACCGGTCCGAGTGGACGGCGCAATGGATTACCGCCAAGCTGCCGACAGCGGAAGGGGCTCCCGAGCCGTGCCACCAGCTGCGCACCGCGTTCAGTCTGAAGGGGCCGGTCGTGTCGGCCCGACTGTACGCCACGGCACTCGGCCTCTACCGGGTGTACGTGAACGGGCGGCCGGCCGACGATACGTTGTTCGCCCCCGGGTGGACCAGCTACAAGCATCGGCTTCAAGTACAGACCTACGATGTGACGAGCCTCCTCTTAGAAGGCGCGAACGCGATCGGGATTATGCTGGGCAACGGCTGGTTCAAGGGCAATTTGGGCTGGGTGGACGAGCGTAACCTATATGGCGAGGACCGCGCCGCTCTGGCTCAGCTTCACGTGCGATACGCCGACGGCAGTGAAGACGTGTTGGGCACGGATGACGCCTGGAAAGCAAGCGCAGGCCCGCTCCTCATGTCCGAGATTTACCACGGAGAGACGTACGACGCACGTCTGGAAACCGCAGGCTGGCTGGGGGCAGGCTATGACGATGCGGGATGGGCGCCTGTTGACATCTTGGACTATACGAAGGAAATTTTAGTCGCTCAAGAGAACGATCCTACGCGAGCGATTCAGGAAATTCGGCCGGTCAGCCGCTTCACGACGCCTTCGGGCGATCTTGTGCTCGATATGGGGCAGAACATGGTCGGGTGGGTGCGGTTCACTGTGGACGTTCCGGCCGGAACTACGGTCCAGCTGAATCATGCGGAAGTGCTCGATAAGGAAGGCAATTTCTATATCGGCAACCTGCGCAAGGCGAAACAGACGATCACGTACATCAGCCGAGGCGACGGACCCGCAACTTACGAGCCGTATTTCTCGTTCCAGGGGTTCCGCTATGTGAGAGTGACAGGCGTACCGGCCGAACAGCTGGACGGCAATTTTGTCGGGGTCGTCATTCATACGGACATGGAGCCGACGAGCCGCTTCCGGACGTCGAACGAGCTGCTGAACAAGCTGCAGAGCAATATCGTCTGGGGGCAAAAAGGCAACTTCCTTGACATCCCGACCGATTGCCCTCAGCGCGACGAGCGGCTGGGCTGGACGGGCGATGCGCAGGTGTTTGTCCGGACGGCCGCGTTCAATATGAACGTCGCGCCCTTTTTCACCAAATGGCTGAAGGACTTGGCCGCGGAGCAGCTGCCTGACGGCGGGGTACCGTTCGTCATTCCGCATGTGCTGAAGCCGGATTCGCACTCTTCGGCCGCCTGGGGCGACGCCGCCGTCATCTGCCCTTGGACGATTTACGAATGCTATGGGGACACGCGCATATTGGAAAATCAATACGAGAGCATGCAAAAGTGGATCGGCTATATGAGGTCGCAGGGGGACAACGAATATTTGTGGAACACCGGCTTCCACTTCGGCGACTGGGTCGCCCTCGACGCCAAGGAAGGCAGCTATATCGGCGCGACGCCGCGCGACCTGATCGCAACTGCGTTCTACGCCTACTCCACGCAGCTCTTGGCCAAGACGGCCCGCGTGCTGAACAAGGCTGAGGACGCGGCCGGCTACGAGGAGCTGTACGAGCGGATCGTGGAGGCGTTCCGCCAGGAGTTCGTGACGCCGAACGGCCGAGTCGCTTCGCCGACGCAGACCGCCTATGCGCTGGCGCTCGCCTTCGATCTGCTGGAGGAGCGGCATCGCCCACGCGCGGCATCGATTCTGGCCGAGTATATTCAGGAGAACAAGGGTCGGCTGACAACCGGCTTCGTCGGCACCCCTTACTTGTGCCATGCCCTGAGCCGCTATGGTTATACAGAGCAGGCGTATGGACTTGTGCTGCAGCAGGAATACCCGTCTTGGCTGTACTCCGTGCTGCAGGGGGCGACGACGATCTGGGAGCATTGGGACGGCATCAAGCCGGACGGGACGTTCTGGAGCGACGACATGAACTCGTTCAACCACTACGCCTACGGCTCGATCGGCGATTGGCTGTACCAGGTGGCGGCCGGCATCGAGACCGACCCGGAGCGGCCGGGCTACAAGAAGATTCGCATCGCGCCTACATTAACCTCGTCGCTCACGCTTGTCGAAGCGGCTCACGACTCGATGTACGGGGAAATCGCCTCCGGCTGGGAGACGCTCCCTGACGGGCGGATCGTCGTCGCCGTGACCATCCCGGCGAATACGGAGGCGGTCGTCACGCTGCCGGGCGCATCCGGGACGGGATCAGGTGTCCACGAGAGCGGCACCCCGCTGGCCGAGGCATCGGGCATCCTCTCGGTACAGCCGTCGGCGGCAGGACTTCAGGTCGAGCTCGGCTCGGGCACTTACCGGTTCGAGTATGCGACGGCTTAAGGAATAAGAGCGCAACATTCCGCTTGTCTCCCTGTGTTATAACTAATCATGAATTCGACATAGGGAGATGAGACCATGAGCAAGTTGGCAGGAAAAATCGCATTAGTGACTGGAGCGAGCCGGGGAATCGGCCGGGGGATCGCGTTGAGATTGGCCCGGGAGGGCGCCTTGGTCGGCGTCCATTATGGAACGAGGCAGCAAGAAGCCGAGGATGTAGTTCGTACGATTGAAGCACACGGAGGGGCTGCATTCGCAATCGGTGCTGACTTGTCCGCCTTGAACGGTATACATGCGTTGTTCGCGGCATTGGATGATGTTCTGCAGAGCCGGACTGGGGCTAAACGATTCGACATTCTCGTGAACAATGCGGGAATCGGACAGATGGCCACGCTCGAAGAAACGACGGAGCAATCATTCGACGAGGTGATGCATCTTCATGTGAAGGCTCCGCTCTTCCTGATCCAACAAGCTTTACCCCGGATGAGGGACGAAGGCCGGATCATCGCACACTTCGTCCGCGGTTACGCGCATCGCCTTCCCGAACTTGCTCGGCTACAGCATTTCCAAAGGGGCGCTCAACACGCTCACCTTCGTCCTCGCCCAGCATCTGGGCAGCCGTCGCATTACGGTGAATGCGATCCTGCCGGGTATCATCGATACCGAGATGAACGCCGGCACGCTGCAGGATGCGGGCGGACGGCAATTCGCCGCCGGTCTCTCCGCCTTCGGTCGTTGGGGACAGCCGGAGGACGTGGCGGACATCGCCGCCTTCCTCGCCTCCCCCGACGGCCGTTGGGTGACCGGGCAATTGATAGACGCGAGCGGCGGCTCTCGCTTGTGAACGAACGAAACCGGCTGTACGTGCGAGGGTGGTCCCGCATGTACAGCCGGTTTCATTGGTTTATCCGCCTAGCGCTTGCTGCGCCATATAAGCGCGAACCGCTTCGAGGAACGGTAGGCCGTACTTCGTCAGTTTCGCCTGCCCGACGCCCTTCACCGCTAGCAGCTGCGCTTCGGTCTCCGGCAGCTGCTCGGCAATCTCTCGCAGCGTGCTGTCGGCGAAGACGACGTACGGCGGCACGCCGTCGCGGTCGGCCAGCTGCTTGCGCAGGGCGCGCAGCTCGTCGAACAGCGCGTCGCCCGCACGCGCCACGCGCTTCTTGACCTCGCGCACCTTGCGCGAGACTTGCTTCTCGCCGCGGAGCACGTCCGCGGCGGGGGCCAGCAGACGCAGCACCGGATACTGGCTGTCGGTCAGCCCGATGTAGCCATCGGCGATGAGCAATTGGATCATGTCCATGATCGTCTTCTCGGAGTGGTGCTTCATGAGCCCGTATGTCGGCAGCCGGTCGAAGCGGAACTCCAGGACGCGTTTGTTCGAAGAGCCCTTCAGCACCTGGGCGACGAGCGTCACCCCGAATCGTTCGTTCATCCGGCGGATGCAAGAGAGAATCTGCTGCGCCTCCACGGTCATGTCGACGACCTCGCTGTCGTCATTGCAGCTGCTGCAATTGCCGCACTTCGCGCCGGTTTCTTGCCGTTCTCCGAAGTAGCCCAAGATGTAAGAACGCAAACAGTTTTGCGTATGGCAATAGTCGATCATCAGCTGCAGCTTACGGAACTCCTGCTGCTTGCGCTCAGGCGCCGACACCGACTGCTCGATCAGAAACTTCTGCATCAGAATGTCTTGCGGCTGGTACAGCAAGATGCATTCGCCCGGCTCGCCGTCGCGCCCAGCGCGTCCTGCCTCCTGATAGTACGACTCCATGTTCTTCGGCATGCTCCAGTGGAGGACGTACCGCACATTCGACTTATCGATGCCCATGCCGAACGCGTTGGTCGCGACCATGACCCGGACGTCGTCGCGCAGAAACTGGTTCTGCATCTCCTGGCGCTCGCCGTCGCTCAGCCCGGCGTGATATTTGCCGGCCGGGATACCTTTGCGCCGGATCATCTGATGCACCTGGTCCACTTCCTTGCGCGTGGCGGCATAGATGATACCCGCCTGATCCTCATGTCGGGTGAGATATTGCATTACGTAATCTTCCCGGTTCACGCCCTTCAGCACCGAGAAGCTCAAGTTCGACCGGTCGAACCCGGTCACGTGCACCTTCGGCGACTCGAGGCCGAGCAGCCGGACGATGTCGGTGCGGACGTTCTCGGTAGCCGTCGCCGTGAACGCCGCGATGCGCGGCCGGCGCTCGAGCTGGCGCAGGAACGGCGCCACCGCCAGATAGCTCGTCCGGAAGTCATGGCCCCACTGCGAGACGCAATGCGCCTCGTCGATCGCCACGAACGGGACGTCGATCCGCTGCGCGAGCGAGACGAACATGTCCGTCTCGAGACGCTCGGGCGCGACATAGATGAGCTTGTACTCGCCCGCGGCCGCTCCCCTCAGCCGGCGGCTCGTCTCCGAGCCGGTCAGCGAACTATTGATGTAGGTCGCCGGGATTCCGAGCCCGTCCAAGGCGTCTACCTGGTCCTTCATCAGCGAGATAAGCGGCGAGACGACGATTGTCGTCCCCGGGAGCAACAACGCCGGCACCTGGTAGCAAATCGACTTCCCGCCCCCCGTCGGCATGATGCCGAGCGTATCCTGATTGCGCAAAATATCTTGTATGATCGACTTCTGCCCTTCGCGGAAATCCGGATAGCCGTAGATGCGCTGAAGCACCCGTCTCGCCTGGTCGAGCGTTAGATTCGTATTGTTTATCATCTTATAGTTACCATCCAATCACCATGCTTGGTCCTATTGCCTACTATCGTAACCCGGATGGCCCCACAAGGCAAGGTTAGGGCGTTCCCGGTTCATCTATTTCACTCTAGGGACCGATTTTTCGGTGAGACCGACTAGTCCTGCACACCGGGCCCTTGACATCGACAGGGGTTTTCCCTTCCTTATGACCACTATCCCTTTCGCTCAGGGAATGATGGTGTTTATATGACCCCCTCCTGCTCACCTGTCACTTCTTAATGGTTGGGTTTTTCTTTCCTTATGGCCACTATCCCTTTCGCTCAGGGAATGAAAGTCAGTTAGTCGGTGTAGGGGCACGCCCTTCCGATAGACCCGACCACGGTTTTAAGCGAGAGGGATAATGGTTCAGGATCGTCAGGCAAGTATCTCGTTTTTTATTACCCCCTCCTACCTTCACACCGGCTGTTTCCCCTTCCTTATGGCCACTATCCCTTTCGCTCAGGGAATGAAGGTAGTTAGACGGTGTAGAAGTACACCCTTCAGATAGACCCGACCGCGGTTTTAAGCGAGAGGGATAATGGTTTCAGGATCGTCAGGCAGAGTGATCTCGTTTCCATGATCCTCTCCTACCTTCACACCGGCTATTTCCTTCCCTATGGTCACTGGATAGACCTAAACAAAGCCGTAGTTTTGAGTAAAAAAGATGGTGAGTTCGGGAAGACGTGAGTAGCCGGCACCGATCGGATCATCAGGCGATAGGTGAGGGTAGTGATGAGTGTTGACGTAGTTTTGCGAAAATCTTCAATGGGTGAAAAGGATAGTGGTTAGAGGTGGCGCAATGAATAACGTTTCGTGAGTCTCCTCCTTAGCGAAAGGGATAGTGGCTATAGGGATGCCGGGATGGTCTCGTTTCGTAAGACCTCTTCCTGAGCATAAGGGATAGTGAAACAGAGTTTGCGGAATGGACAACGTTTAGTGAATTCTCAACCTGAGCAAAAGGGATAGTGGCTATAGGGATGCCGGGGTGGTCTCGTTTCGTAAGACCTCCTGCTGAGCATAAGGGATAGTGAAACAGGTTTGGCGGAATGGACAACGAAAGTGAACCTTCATCCTGAGTGAATGGGATAGTGGCTATAGGGATGCCGGAATCAACTTGTTTCGTAAGACCACCTCTTGAGCAAAGGGAATAGTGAACCAGGGTTGGCGCTATGGACAACGTTTAGTGAACCTCATCCTGAGTGAAAGGGATAGTGGCTATAGGGGTGCCGGGACGATCTCGCTTCGTAAGACCTCCTCTTGGGCAAAAGGGAATAGTGAACCAGGGTTGGCGCTATGGACAACGATTAGTGAACCTCATCCTGAGTGAAAGGGATAGTGGCTATAGGGATGGTGGAATGGACTTGTTTCGTTAGATCCGGTGTTCACATACTGTTGCGAAACTTCTCACTGGGCGAAGGGGGGTAGTGGTCAGAGGGTGGCGCAATGGATAACGTTTCGTGAGTCCTCTCCTGAGCGAAAGGGATAGTGGCTAAAAGGAAGCCGGAGGGGTTCTCGTCTACTAACCACATCCTGAGTTAAGGGGAAGAGGCCATAGGGTTGGCGGCATTGCCATCATTTCGTGAAGCCCATCCTGTGCGAAGGGATCGTAGCCCGAGGGAGGAGAAAAAAGCCCCCGGCATCCGCCGGAGGCTTCACTAAGACGCAAACGCGATTACAATTGTACGGGTTGGCCGGACTCGACCGAGCGGTAACCGGCGAGCGCCACTTCCGCGGAGCGCAAGCCGTCTAGCCCGCTGATCGGCACCGGCTTCCCTTGCAGCACCGCATCGACGAACCCTTTGACCAAATATTCGTCCATCCCGTCGCCCCAGAAGCTGTAGACGCCCTTGCCCACATCGTTCGTGTACAGCTCGTTCTTCTGCGCGAACGAGTCGACCGTGATAGCGCCTTTCGTGCCGATGATCTCCATCGTCACGTCGCCCCATGTCGGGAAGGCCTTCGGCCGCGACCAGCTCGTATCGATGACGCCGAAGGCGCCGTTCGCGAACTTGACGTGAATCATCCCCGCATCGTCGATGCCGGCTTCGGGGTGGAACACGCTGGCAGCATATGCATACACTTCGTTCACCTTCGAGCCGATGATCCAGTTCATCAAGTCCATTACGTGAACAGTGTGATCGAGCAAGGCGCCACCGCCGGACAAGGCTTTGTCGACGAACCAGCTGCCTGGGAACGAGCCGCGGTTCGTACCCTTGATGGCGACGATATCGCCGATATCGCCGCGGTCGACCGCCTCTTTGGCCTGCACGACGGCGGTGATGTACCGGCACGGGAAGGCGGTCATGAGCTGCACGCCATTCGACTCGCACGCGTCGATCATCGCCTGCATCTCCTCGACCGACAGGCCGAGCGGCTTCTCGCACAGGACATGCTTCTTGGCGTTCGCCGAATCGATCGTAAGCCGGGCGTGATGCACATTCTCCGAGCAGATCACCACAGCGTCGATATCGGTCTTCAACAGTTCCCGATAGTCCGAGTAATAGGCGATGCCGTGCTTGGCCACGACGTCCGCGACACGAGCTTCATTCTCGTCCGCAATTCCCGCGACTTCCACCTCCGGAAGCTCCAGAAGCGAATGCAGGTAGGAGAACGCATGGCCGTGTGCGAAGCTGATCATCCCTACTTTTAATTTCTTACTCATCCTACGGCACCTCCCAGCAGTACGGCACGTCCGGTCCGAGCGGATTCTCTCGCCGCGTTCGCGATCTCCAGCGCTTTATAGGCGTCGCGTCCGGTCACCACAGGCTCGGCGTTCCCCCGGATGCAGTCGATGAAGTGCTGCAGTTCAATGTAATACGGGCTATGGATCGACGGGCTCTGCGGCACTTCGACGAACCGGCCGGCTTCGCCGTCGACCGCAGCCTTGCGTACTTGCAGCGAGCTGGAGGTCGCGCTGTCCGCGCGGACGACTCCGTTCGAGCCGGCGATCTCGGCGGCGGTCCGGAACGCGCCCGGGTACCCCCAATACGCTTCGAGGTTGGCCACTGCGCCGCTCTCGAATACGAGCGTAGCCAAAGCATAGTCCATGTTATTGTCGGTATGCTTCATGCAATACACCGATTTCACTTCGCCGAACGTCCAGCGTGCGAAGTCGATATCGTGCACCATCAAATCCACGATCACGCCGCCGCTTTTGTCCTCCTCTTTGAACCAAGGACGCACGTTGCCGGGATGACCGCCGATCCGCTTGAAGTGAGCCACGCCGATCGTGCCGAGCTTGCCGGCTTCGACCGCGTTCTTCATTTGTACATAATCCGGGAAAAACCGCACCACATGCCCTACGAACAGCTTCACCCCATGCTTCTCGCAGCTCTGGATTACCGCTTCCGCATCTTCCAGCGACAATGAAATCGGCTTCTCGCTGATGACGTGAATGCCCCGCTCCGCGGCTTTGATCGCATATTCCTTGTGCAGATGGCTGGGCAGCGTCAAGCTGACCGCTTCCGGCGACACCGCTTCCACCAAAGCTTCAAACGAAGGAAACGCTCGCGAGTTCGTATTGCGTGCCAGCTCTTCCGCCAGGGCAAACTCGATGTCGCATACCCCGACCAATTCGACGCCGGCCATCCGGGTATAGGCATGGGCATGAATACGCCCCATCCCGCCGGATCCCACTACGGCTACTTTCATTTCGATTCTCCTTCTTTGTGCTAATCTGAATTTCATGATACCCTACTAGTGACAAGATACAATGATTGCAAGGCATGTGACTATGCCGCTATTTGTCCCGTTTGTATCCAAATTTGCCATTGCCCCGAGCCCGATCGAAAGCGCGGTGAAACCCGATGGAAATTTTCAAAGAGCCGATCCACTACCAGAACCCGCAGCTGTGCATTAAAGTGATGGAATTCAAGGTGGTGGAGAAGGAGCAGCAGCTTCATTCGCGGTGGCATTATCACAAGGAAATCGAATTCGTCCTCGTTCGCGAAGGCAGGCACGAGATTCACACCGTGAACCGCGTCTACCGCCTGTACCCCGGGGACGTCGTAGCCGTCGGCTCCTCGCAGCTTCACCTCGGGCATAAGGTCGGCGACGAAGATATGCGGTGCGTTGTGTTGCATTTCGATCTGCAACCTTATTTCGATCCCGCCATGATGATGTATTATCGGCATTTTACGGAAATTTACCATCCGCTCGAGGCGCTCAACTATATTTTCCTGGAGAATGAACCGGTCAAGCAGGAAGTGGCCCGCATCATCCTCGCCATCCTGGAAGAGATCAGCGAGAAGCCTAAGGGATACGAGATTGCGGCGAGCATGCACATCAAACATCTGCTGCTGACGCTGCTGCGTGGCGATCGAAAAGGGCTCCTGCAGGGACATGAAGGCGTGGACGCCGCGGTTATGAAGAGGATTATCGACTATGTGGACGAGCATCTGGCGGAGAAGATCCGAATGGAGGACGTCAGCCGGCTGGTCGGGATGAGCTATACGTATTTCTCCAAGTATTTCAAAAAAGGGATCGGCGACTCCTTCACCGATTACGTGAATTTGCGGCGCATCCGCAATGCGGAGCGGCTGCTCGTCACGAGCGACCGAAGCGTCACCGATATTGCGGCTGAAGTAGGCATTCACAATATGGCGCATTTTTATGAGTTGTTCAAGCGACATAACGGCTGTACGCCAAAGGAGTATCTGCGGAGGCTGAGGCGGGGGCCTCTATAATGGGGAGGTATGTCCCGCAACGAAACGGCAAGAGTACCGTCCGACAACCAGACGGTACTCTTAGTAATTCTTAACGGTTCTTCATCGGAATGCCTCTAGCGACACTCCGATTGGCATCGGCGCCGGCTTGTCGCATGCGCTCTGCATTTCGTAGTGCTTCCCTTGGTCGGAAGCGTCGTGGAATCCGTGCATCGCCTCGAGCACGTGGTAAGCGAGCTCGCCGGACGCGCGGTGCGGCCGGTCTTCTGCGATTGCCCGCGCCATGTCGAGTACGCCGAGCCCCCGCGCATTTTCCGCAAAGCCATGCGTGAGCGGGATCTCGCTCCAATCCTTCGCGTCCTTGCGGCGAATGAACACAGGCCCTCCGAACGTGTTCGGGTCGGGCACCTTCAGCGTGCCTTCGCTGCCATAGATCTCGATACGCGGCAGATCCGCGCCGCCGAAGGCGTCGAAGCTCGTGATAATCGTGCCGGTGACACCGTTATGGAAGTCCATCACGCCCGTTACGTGCGTCGCTACTTCTACGTCGATCAGCTGCCCGAACTTCGGCTGGCTCAGCACGGTGCGCTGCGGATACGACGTCTTCACGGATCCGGTCACGCGCCGAATCGGTCCGAGCATCGCGATAAGCGCGGTCAAGTAGTACGGCCCCATGTCGAACATCGGACCTCCTCCGGCCTTGTAATAGAACGCCGGGTCGGGATGCCAATGCTCATGCCCGCGGCCGACCATAAACGCCGAGGCGCCGATCGGCTGCCCGATCCACCCGTCCTGGATCAGCTTCACGCACGTCTGAATGCCGCCGCCCAGGAACGTATCAGGCGCACTGCCGACGCGCAGCCCACTGTCGCGGGCCGCCTGCAACAGCGACTGGCCTTCCTCGCGGGTGACGGACAGCGGCTTCTCCGCATAGACGTGCTTGCCGGCGCGCAGCGCGGCAAGCCCTACCGGCGCATGCGCCTGGGGAATGGTGAGATTGATCACAAGGTCGATCGAAGCATCGGCCAGCAGCTCATCGACGGTGTACGCATGCGCGAGACCGTATTCAGCCGCCTTCGCTTGGGCGCGCGATACATCCAAGTCCGCCGCAGCGACGACTTCCAGCGAGCTGTACAGCTTGCATGTTTTGAAATAGGCGTCGCTTATTTTGCCGCAGCCGATCACGCCGACCCGCAGCTTCTTCGCAGAGATTGCGCTCAAGGAAACTCCTCCTTCATTATAACGGGTCCCGGTCAGCGTGCCGCCCACACCATGCCGCGCTTCATCAGCTCCAGCACTGGCGGCATCGCTACGATATTGGCCTGATGGCCTAGCGAGCAGTAATACACTTTCCCCGCTCCGTACTTCTTCGTCCAGACGACCGGCATGAGCACGTCGCTCCCGCCCGGTCCGTAGCCCTCGAACGTCGTCGTGGCCAGCACGTCGATCGCGGGGTCGACATGCATGTAATATTTTTCCGAGGACACTTCGAAATCTTCAATGCCCCGCACGAGCGGATGGTCCGGCTGCCGCATGTTGACCGTATAGCGGACGCCGTCGTTGCCCGGATGCGCCACCCATTGGCCGCCGACCATAAATTGGTACTCTACCTCCATGCGGAACGAATCCCCCATGCCGCCGTGACAGCCGGCAATGCCAGTACCATTCTCCTTCACCGCCTGGAGCAGCGGTCCGAGCTGGTCCTTCCCGATTGTACCCATCGTCCAGATCGGCACGATCAAGTCGACCGCCTTCAGGCTCTCCGCATCCTTGAACCGGTCCAGCGTGTCGGAGATTTCCACCTCGAACCCGGCGTCCTGCAGCAGACCCGCGAGCAGACCCGCCACTTCCTTCGGTTGATGTCCGTCCCAGCCGCCCCATACGATCAGCGCTTGTTTTGCTTGCATGTCACCGGTCCCTCTCTTTCTTTCTCGTTCTATTGTCAGACACTCGCTTACAGCTCGTTCACCCCGACCCAACGCCGCTCGGCGATGGACAGGTCGACCGCTTCCAGCACCTGCTGGCACTTGACGCCGTCATGGAAGTTGGGTACCGGCTGGCGGTCCTCCTTCAGCGCTTCCATCAGCTCCAGCACCTCATGCACGAACGTATGCTCATACCCGATCGTATGTCCCGGCGGCCACCAAGCCTCCGCATACGCATGAGCCGGATCAGTCGCGATCACGCGGCGGAAGCCTTGTACATCCTCAGCATCCTCTGTGAAATACACTTGCAGTTCGTTCATCCGCTCGAAGTCGAACTTGATGCTGCCCTTGCTGCCGTTGATCTCGAACGAGTTCGTGCACCGGTGTCCCGGCGCGAAGCGGGTCGCCTCGAAGCTGCCCAGGGCGCCGTTCTCGAATCGGGTCAGGAACAGCGTCGCATCGTCGACCGTGACGGGGCCGCGAGGGCCGTCCTTGCTGCCTTGGGCGCTCAGGCCGGTCATCGAGCTCGGCATCGGCCGCTCTTTGATGAACGTCTCGCTCATGCCGATCACCTCGCGCATATCGCCGACCAGATAATGGGCCAAGTCAATCAGATGGGCGCCCAGATCCCCGTGCGAGCCCGAACCGGCCACCTCCTTCTGCAGCCGCCAGACGAGCGGGAATTCGGGATCGACGATCCAATCCTGGAGGAACCAGGCGCGGAAGTGATAGATTTGGCCGATCCGGCCTTCGTCGACCAGCTTCTTGGCCAGCCGGACGGCCGGTGCGAACCGGTAGTTGAAGCCGACCATATGCTTCACGCCGGCTTCCTCCGCTACCTGCAGCATGTCGCGGGCGTCCGCCAGCGTCAAGGCGAGCGGCTTCTCGCAGAACAAATGCTTGCCGGCCCTGGCGGCCGCGACCGCGATCGCGTGATGCGCATCGCTCGGCGCGTTGATATCGACGACGTCGATGTCGTCGCGGCGGATCAGCTCGAACCAGTCGGTCTCCGCCGATTCCCAGCCGAATTGCCGGGCCGCCTGCTGCACGCCTTCGGCGTTCCGGCCGCAGATCGCCTTCATGACCGGCTTCGCCGCCTGCGGGAAAAACATCGGCAAATCCCGGTATGCATGGCTGTGCGCCTTGCCCATAAATTTGTACCCAATCATCCCGATTCGCACTTCTCGTGTCATCTCGATCCCTCCCTATGGGTTCTCGTTCTGCTCAGACTCCCGCCCGGAACGGGACGAGCGCCTCGTTCAATTCTCTCGTCGCCGCGTAGACGCGCCGATAAACGCCGTACAGCGCCTCGTACGTCTCGATCGCCTCCGGCCGAGGCACGTACGTGGCGGCGCGCTTCAAGAATGCGGCTGCGCACTCCGCGAGCGTCGGGTACCAGCCGCAGCCGACGGCGGCGAGCATCGCCGCCCCCATGCCGGGGCCTTGCTCGCTCTCGAGCTTCACGATGTCGGCCCCGAAGATGTCGGCCTGCATCTGCAGCCAGGCCTCGTTCTTGGCGCCGCCTCCGATGGAGACGAGCGAGGCGACGGGGTGCCCTGCCGAGCGGAGGATGTCCACCGACTCCCGCAGGGAGAAGGTGATGCCCTCCAGCACCGCGCGGGTCAGATGCGGCAGCGAGTGCGTAGCGTCGAGGCCGATGAAGCTGGCGCGGATGTTCGCATCCGCGTGAGGGGTGCGTTCCCCCGCGAGGTACGGGGTGAACAGCAGCCCGTCTGCGCCGGCCCGCACCCGGGCGGCCGGCTCGAGCAGCCGGTCGAAGCCGGCGTCCGGCGCGACCGTCTCCTTGAACCACTGCAAGCTGTAGCCCGCCGCGAGGGTGACGCCCATCGCGTAATACGCGCCCGGCTGGCCGTGGTTGAACAGATGCAGCCGGCCGCCGTAATCGGCGCTCCCGTCCGGCTCATACGCCAGCACGACGCCGGACGTGCCGATGCTCACGAGCGTCTCGCCGGCGGACAGGATGCCGGCGCCGATCGCGCCGCACGCATTGTCCGCCCCGCCCGCGAAGACGCGGGTGCGGGGCGACAGCCCCGCGCGCCGGGCCATGTCCGGCGCGAGTGCGCCCGTCTCGGCCGTCGGCTCGACGAGCGGCGGGCACAGCGCCGGGTCGATGCCGACCGCCGCGCAGATGCGCTCGCTCCAGCGGCCGCTCGCGACGTCCAGGAGCAGCGTGCCCGCCGCATCGGACACGTCCAGGGCGAGCGTGCCCGTCAGCCGGTAGCGGACGTAGTCCTTCGGCAGCACGAACACCGCTGCCCGCGCGTACACCTCCGGCTCGTGCCGCTTCACCCAGAGCAGCTTCGGCAGGGTGAAGCCTTCGAGCGCGCGGTTCTTGGCGATGGCGAGCAGCTCCCCGCCCAGCGCCGCCTCGATCTCGCGGCATTCCGCCGTCGTGCGGGTGTCGTTCCACAGAATGGCCGGCCGCAGCACCCGATGGTCGCGGTCCAGCAGGACGAGCCCGTGCATCTGCCCGGAAAAGCTGAGCCCCTGCACGGCGTCCGCCGGGACACCGCTCTCTCGCATCAGCCGGCCGAGTGCGGTCAGCGTCCCTTCGACCCAGTCCTCCGGGTTCTGCTCACTGTAGCCCGACTGGGGCTGGTGCAGCGGGTACGATTTGGTCGCTTCGGCCCGGACGCGTCCGGCTTCGTCGACGAGCAGCGTCTTGACCGCGCTCGTCCCCAGATCGACGCCAATGACGTAGCTCATTACTTGTCCGCCTCCAACAAATATTGGTTCAATACGGCCTTGAGCCTTTCCTGCCGGCCGGAAATGTTCGAGATCGGGCGATTCTCGAGCGCATACTGCTCGAGGCTCGCCAGCGTCGCGCGGCCTTCCGCGATATCGCGTCCGATGCCTTCGCGGAACGAGGCGTACCGACGATCGACCGCCTCGTCGAACACGCGGTCTTCGATCAGGCGAGCCGCGACCTTGAGCCCCTTGGCATAAGCGTCCATGCCGGCGATATGCGCATAAAACAAGTCTTCCGGCTCGAAGGACGCACGGCGCACCTTCGCGTCAAAATTGATGCCGCCTTTGCCCAAGCCGCCGTTCTTCAGTACCTCGTACATCGTCAGCGTAGTGGCGTACAGATCGGTCGGGAACTCATCCGTGTCCCAGCCGAGCAGCAGGTCGCCCTGGTTCGCATCGAGCGAGCCGAGCATCCCGTGCAGCCGGGCGACACGCAGCTCGTGCTCGAACGTGTGGCCGGCTAGCGTAGCGTGGTTCGCTTCCAGGTTCAGCTTGAAGTGAGCTTCGAGCCCATAACGCTGCAGGAAGGCGATCGTAGTCGCCGCGTCAAAATCGTATTGATGCTTGGTCGGCTCCTTCGGCTTCGGCTCGATCAGGAATTGGGCGTCGAACCCGATCTCCCGCGAGTAATCGATCGCCATCCGGTACAGGAACGCGAGATTGTCCAGCTCCAGCTTCATATCGGTATTCAGCAGCGACTCATACCCTTCCCGGCCGCCCCAGAACACATAGTTATCGGCGCCCAGGCGCTTGCCGATCTCCAGGCTCTTCTTCAGCTGCGCCGCCGAGTAAGCGTATACATCGGCATTGCTCGTCGTTCCCGCCCCATGCACGAACCGGGGGTGCGTAAACAGGCACGCCGTGTTCCACAGCAGCTTAATGCCCGTCGACTTCATATGCTGCTCCATCAGATCGACGATGACGTCGAGATTGCGGTTCGTCTCCTGCAGCGTCTCGCCTTCGGGCGCGATGTCCCGGTCGTGGAAGCAGAAGTACCGGAGCCCCAGCTTCTCCATTAGCTCGAAAGCCGCTTCCACGCGAGCCTTGGCGAGATCCATCCCGCTATAGCCGTCCCATGGACGGATCGCGGTCGCGGTACCGAACGGATCGCTGCCTCCTCCGGTCAGCGTATGCCAATACGCCATCGAGAAGCGAAGATGTTCCTCCATCTTCTTCCCGGCTATCACTTGCTCGGCTTGATAATGTTGAAACGCCAACGGATTGTTCGAACGGCTTCCCTCATAGGAAATTCGCCCGATCGATGCGAAGTAGCTCATGCCCAGCCTCCCGTTTATAAATGTATATAACCTCAATCTTGCTGCTATAATCATAACAAAGCGGCCCGACTTTGTATATCCATTAAACTAAGTTTCGCTGAATTATTATTGTACTTTGCTTCATTGTATTCTAAACTAGCTTTATTAGATCAACGGATATACTAAGAGGAGTAGACATTCGTGCGGACAACAGGCGATCAGCAGTTGGTCAAAAAAATTAACAAATCCATCGTGCTGGAGACGATCCGCACCGACTGCCCCTTGTCGCGGGCACAGGTGTCGGAGACGACGGGCCTGAACAAAGGGACCGTCTCGACGCTCGTGAACGAGCTGATCGAAGCCCATCTCGTCTACGAGATCGGCCTCGGCCAGTCGAGCGGCGGGCGCAAGCCGATGATGCTTCATTTCAACAAAACGGCCGGGTATGCGGTCGGCATCGACCTGGGGGTCACGTATATTCTAACGGTCTTGACAGACCTGGACGGCCACATCGTGGCGGAGCATCGTCTGCCGCTTGGCGTCCAGGAGCCGGAGCCGGTGCTGGAGCAGCTCGTGCGGCAAGTGCGCACCCTGATCGAGCGGGCGCCGGTCAGCCCGTACGGTATTATCGGCATCGGGATCGGCGTTCCCGGCATCGTCGATGCGGAAGGCACGATCCTGTTCGCCCCGAATTTGCACTGGGAGGCGTTCCCGCTCCGCGAGCGGCTGGAGCGCGAGTTCGGCCTGCCGGTCACGATAGACAACGAAGCGAACGCGGGTGCGCTCGGTGAGAAGCAATACGGTGCCGGGCGCACTTCCGACGATCTCGTGTACTTAAGCGTCGGGACCGGGATCGGGTCCGGCATTGTCCTGGGCGGGCATCTCTTCCGCGGGTCGCACGGATTCTCCGGCGAGATCGGCCATACGTCGATCGAGTCGAACGGGAAAAAATGCAGCTGCGGCAATCGCGGCTGCCTGGAGCTGTACGCCTCCGAGGGGGCGCTCATGGAACAGGCGCGCGCGATCGGCGCCGCCAGCTTCGACGCGCTCGTCGACATGGCGGAAGCCGGTCAGCCGGAAGCGCTCCAGCTCTTCCATCAGACCGGCGAATATCTCGGGATCGGCATCGCCAATATTATCAACACATTCAATCCACAGCTCATCCTGATCGGCAATCAGATGGTCCGGGCGGAGGCCTGGCTGCGCAACTCCATCCTTCGCGTGGTGAGAATGCGGTCGCTCTCCTACCATCGGGAAGGGCTCGACATTCGGTTCGCGGAGCTCAAAACCCACTCTGCCGTAAGGGGAGCGGCCTATTATGCGATCTCCGCCTTTTTGTTCAAGGACCGCGTTACCCTGTAGCAGTTGCAGACAAAAGTCCCCCTCCTATCGGTTATCGGAGTGGGGACTTTCGCATAGGTGGTTTAATTAATCGCAGTCACGACGACATTATCAATCGCGATCGTTTGACTATACGATCTTGCGCCGATTTGGCCGCCGCTAAAGCTCGTGTCCGTCAGGGAAATCTTGGCTGCGCCGTTCACATACCCGGTCAACGCCGAGCCGTTCAACTCCAGCTTAAGCGTATACGTGCTGCCTGCCGTTACGGCTTGATCGGCATCGCCGAGCAGGGTGTAAGTGCCGGCTGCTTTTTTATACAATTGCACTTTTCCCGACTGATGCAGCCTGAACATGTAATAATTGTTGTTGTCGACATAGCGGGCCAAGATGCCCGATCCGGCACTCGTATTATTATTGTATAGCTTGATGTCCGCTTTCACGGCGTAATTCGTCCACGCCGCATTGCCTGCGTAGACGAGCGCTTCGCCGCCGCTGCTCGAACTCGTCTGTTTGTATACTTTCGTTCCGTCCGTTACCACCGACCAGGCACCGCTCCCGGTGGTCCAACCGGTGGAATTGCCATCCTCGAAATCGTCGCTGAACAGAGTAGGCTGTGTAAGATGGAAATAGTCGAAATTCGCCGTAAGTCCCGTTCCCGCACAAGCGATCAACCCGACCTTCGGATTGGTCAGTTCGGCGGTTTGCGCGGTTCCGATCTGGTTATAGGTAACACCGTCTGCGGAATAGTACGCGCTGTAGCTGTTGCCGCTCTTAACAAGCCGGAGATAGGATACCGTCGAAGCGATCGTATCGGCCACCTCCGTATGCGTGCGCACACCGGCCACCTGTTTGTCGAACTGGAATTGATTGCCGCTGCCGTACAGCCGGGTCACGCGCAAATACGTGATGTCATCCACATAGACGATCAGACCGCCTTGCGACCATTGCGAGGTCGGCTTGCCGTCGAGCTTCGTTTCGATCGTCCAGTCCCCGCCAGGCGCGCCGGTGAGCAGGACGTTTTTCGCATCCGCCCTGCCTGCCAGATCCCCCGCTTCGCTCACGATCCGCATAGAGCCCGGATTCGCGCTCAAGGACCAGTTGGCGCTGTTCTCCCGGATCCAACGCCATTGCGAATTCAGCGTCGTGCTGCCAAACTCGTCGTTCGTTCCTTCGGGAAATACGGTACCCGTGCCGCCGGGCGCCGCGCTGTATTGGTACAATTCCAAATCGTCGAAATAAACCTCTCCGGTGCTGCCGCCTTTATACAAATATATCGTCGCGCTCGTATTGGAGCTGCCTGTCGTGAAGGTGATTTCTTTCCTCGAATACGAAGTCGATGTCACATGGGCGTCTATGATGCTGCCCCCGTAATTTTTCACGCCGAGCACCGCGTCGCCGCCACTTGCGCTGATTCCCCATCCGTACAATTTGTAGATCGTATTCGGATACAGGCCCACGACAGTTTGCTCGACCGACGCAGCAGCGCTCGTAAGCTTGGCGGCATACGTTCCGGAATGGGCGTTCACGGCTCCGATCGTCACCCCGCTGTTATGATTCGGCCAGTAGGTGAAATCGCCCGTTTCAAAGCCGGGGTTATTCAGCAGATTCACATCCGGCGGCGGCGACGGCAGTGGAGGAAGGTTATTCGGGTCGAGCCCAGGGCCGCCGTAAGCTCCGATATTCGGAGCGGCAGTCGCGGATACCGGATTGCCGTAATAGTCGCGCCCTCCGTTGTTAGTAATCACCTTGCCCGCCCCGATGGCCGGAGAGGTGTTTAACAGCTGGTAGCCGGCCAATGTAGTTTTGCCGATCCCGCCCGAATTCGGGGAAGCCAGCTGCGGATCTGCGGTAATCTTGTAAGGATCCGCCGGTTCGGTGGCCGGGTGGTTGCCGTAAAAGACGTTATGCTCGAAGACGTTGTTGGTACTTGTGGCGAAGGTGTAGCCGCCCGATCCCAGATTATAGATGATGTTATTGTAAAAATACGTGTTTTTGGCATACCCGCCCCAGTTGGAGTGATTGATCACCTTGGATTGGGACGTTCTGGGCAAATATACGGTATTGTTATACACATAAGTCGTATCCGGCGTTCCGTTGAAATTGAATACGGCGCCGCTGTCGTTCTGGCTGATGTTGTATCGGACGACGGCATTCGTATTGAAATTGCTCGTTTTCGTCCCGTCGTTCACCACCAGGAAGCCGCCGCCGGCGTTGTTGTGGCTGTAGTTGTACTGGATGATGGTGCCGTCGCTGTTATAATCCGCGTCAAAGGCCATGGCGTCGCCGCCCGCCGCCGTATTGTACACCTCGTTGAATTGAATCACATTGTTTTTGGCGGCAAATACCCACAGCGGCACATGGTAACCGCTCGCTCTGACGTGGGTGTCATGCACGATATTGTTCTCAATCAGACCGTTCGTCGTATTCAGCACGAAGGCTCCGTCGGCCGCCACATCGTAAATCAGGTTGTTGGTCACCTTCAGGCCTGTAGAATACTTGGTCTGGGCGCCGTTCAAATAGATGCCCACACTGTCCACCGTGTAAATTTTGCAATTGTTGATCGTTACGTCCGATACGTGGTAATCCCAGGCCGTTCCCCAGACGATAATGCCGCCGTTGTGGGCGTAGTCCGAGCCGACATTTCCTTTCACATTGTGAATATCCAAATTCTCGAACACAAAATGCTGATACACCTTCGGATTCGTCCAGGTGCCGCTGCTGCCGTCCAAATGAATGCCTCTGCGTACGCCTGCCGTTGCCGCATCGTTGGTGATCTCCAGATTGCGCAGCTCCCACTGCTCCTGGTTGTAGAAGTAGATCGCCGACGCAGCTCCCGCTCCAGCGATCAGCGGCTTGCTGCCGGTGCCGTACATGTCGATCTTGATCGGACTGCCCGCAGACCCGGAGCCTTGCGGGGACAGCGTGCCGGTCCACACGCCGCCTGCCTTGAACAGAATCGTGTCGCCCGGTTGAAACGTGATGGCGTTCACCTTGTCCAGCGTCTTCCACGCCGCCCCGGCTGATGTTCCCGCATTCGCGTCGTTGCCGCCCGCCGAGTCGACGTAGTATGCGGTCCCGGCGGCGAGCGCCGTTGCCGGAACGACTACAGGCGACATACTTGCCATCATGAGGAACAATCCCAGAAGCATACCCCAAAACCTGAACCTCATCTTGCCTTTCATCAACATGTCCTCCCTTATCCATTTTTTTATCTTAAAAAGCTGCCAACTCCCTTCTTGGAGAGACCGCTTTTAAGATCGGGATCTGTTTTCTCCACCCTCTCCTATCCGCTAGTAACCTTCCGGAACCGGAAGGAAGGAGACGTTCGTACGCCTTCCTTCCCCGATATCCGGAGTTTGATCGGCTATTCCAGACTCATGACGGATTCGATGGTTGCAACGGACTGCAGCCATGCATCCGCTTGACCGTCGTTAATCTTCTTCCCTCTTTGCGCTTCCACACTGTTGGCGAAAGCATGCAGCATGCCGGACACCGCCCGCTTATTCCCTCTGTTCCAGGAATCCATCGCATTGCCCAGCTTGGCGAGCAGCTCCGCCTTGACGGATGTTTCGAGATTGCGGCTCACGGATTCCGCGACTTCGGACATCAGATCGCTCGCCGTCACATTGCGAACGGTAATCGCGACGTTCTTGCCGTCCGTCAGTTCGCCGTCGCTCGCCTTGAACGCGACGGTGTAGCTGCCCGCCTGCGAATACCCCGGAGTCCACGTGAATTTCGCCGCTGCCGGATCGAATACCGCTCCTGCAGGCAGACCGTAAACGCTATAAGTCACCGTATCCTCATTCGGATCCGCTGCATGAATGACGATTTCAAGTGTCTTCCCTTCATTTACCGTTTGATCGCCGATCGGATCGAGCACGGGAGGAGTATTCCGTACGATTACCGTCATACGGGCCGTTGCCACGTTGCCGCTGCTGTCCTTAGCCGTGAAAGTGACAATGGTACTGCCTACCGGATACGCTATCGGAGCGTCATTCGTGACGGTCACGGGACCGTCAACAAGATCTGTCGCAGTCGCTTCTCCGAGTGTAACCGGAGTGAGCTTCGCCGTTGCCGTGACGGTGACGTCGGCAGGCGCCGTAAGGGTCGGAGGCGTCGTATCGATCACCGTGATTTTTTGCACGGCTGATCTCGAGTTCCCGTAAATGTCGGTCGCCGTCCAGGTTACAATCGTCGTTCCGAGCGGGAAGCCCGCCGGCGCGTCGTTCGCAATCGTGACATCGGATTCATCGGTTGCGGACGCACCCCCGATCTCGACCCCTGTTCGGGCCCCTGCCGCCTCCACTGTTTTGTCGGCCGGCGCCGTCAGCTCGGGCGGCGTCGTGTCCTGCTGAACTCCGTCCCAGATCAAGATATCGTCAAATTCTGCGTCCACCCGGCCTGCAAGAACCCCAATGGAGGATTTGTTCAGTTTGGTCGCGGACGACGTCGATAGGGTCGGGGTCCGGGAGCCGTTCACATATAGAGCGATGTTCGGTCCCGATGCTACAACCTTCAACGAATACCATTGCCCCACTTTTAGAGCGGCAGGCGCGGTTGCCAGTATGGTATTGACGGCGTTGACTCTTTCCCGTATTTCCCACTGGTCCGAAGCATGATTGTACCCGACCCGGATATATTGGCTATTGTCCGTATAGCGGAGAAGGAGCCAGATCTCGCCTGCGCTGCCGTTGAAGCTGTTTGCCTTGAACTTGGCTTCATAGGTGTAATCGGCGATTTTCATATTGACCGTACTGGATGCTCCGAAATTGGTATTGACCTTTTGCTGGTATACGTAATTTCCGTTATCGTCAGCCACCTGCCATGAGCCGGATAAAACCTTCCATTTGCTGGCGTTCGAGCCGACCGTTTCATTGGTGAAGAAATCGCTGAAAATGACACCCGAAGGCAGGGGGGTAACCGCTACGGAAGAAGAGGCTATCTTGCTTCCGTCTACAGTTGTCGCCGTAATGACAGCCGTCCCCGGTCCTACGGCCGTTACGGTGCCATAAACGTTCACGGTCGCCGCTGCAGCGTTGCTCGTGCTCCACGTCACCTGTTTGTTGTCGGCATCAAATGGCTCGACTGTGGCAGTCAGTGATGCGCTCTCGCCAACTCTCATTCTCACTGAGGATGGGGCCACCGTAACACCGGTTACCAGGATAGGAGCCGGTTTTTGGCCTTGCCGCATCACAAAGTCGTCAAACAAGACATCCGCTTTACCGGCATACACGGCAATTCGCCCCGCTTGCTTGACGGTTGCCAAGGATGTGCTCAGCGTCGGTGTTTCGGCACCATTCACATAGAGCGCGATTTTTCCCTCCCAGGCCGTCACCTTCAACGAATACCACTGCCCTATGTTCAGTGCTGCGGGGACGCTGGCCAGGCTGGTGTAAGCTCCATTCGCCTTTTGGCGGATTTCCCACCGATTGCCGGCCGCATTGTACCCGGCTTGAATCATATTATTGTTATCCGTCCATCGCAGACCCAACCAGATCTCCGATGTGCTGCCTCCCAAGTTATTTGCTTTGAATCTGGCTTCGTAGGACAAATTGTCGGCGCTCAGATTCACCGTGCTGTAAGCTCCGCTATTCGTATTGTTGGTTTGGCGGTACGCTTTGTTTCCGCCATCGTCGGCCACGATCCACGAACCGGAACCGACCGTCCATTCGCTGGCCGCCTTTCCGACCGTTTCGCCTTCCAGGTCATCCATGAAGAGAATACCCGGGGGAAACTCCGTAACTTCTACGGCACAATTCGCCGTCTTGCCTCCATCGACTGTCGTTGCGGTAATCGTTGCCGTCCCTTTGCTTACCGCCGTTACTTTTCCGCTATTGTCCACCGCAGCTACGGCAGGATTGTCCGAGCTCCAAGTTACCTGTTTATTATCGGCATACGAAGGCGTAATGCTGGCCTTCAGCACGGCCGTCTTGCCGGCTCGGAGGCTTAACGATGTTTTATCGAGCGCAACCCCGGATACCGGAACCGGCGCAGGTGGAGGCGGCGGCACGATACCGTCGGTGATCACATGGAAATAGTCGAAATCCGCGGTAAGTCCCGTTCCACCGGCTACGATCAGACCGATCTTCGGATTGGCGAGAGCGGCCTGCTGCGTAGACCACAGCTGGGTATAAGTGACGCCATCAGCCGAATAATAGCCGCTATACGTATTGCCGTACTTGATAATTCGAAGATAAATCACCGGCGAATCGATCGGATCGGACTCCTCTGCCGAAGACCGAACCAGATCGATCTGCTTCGTGAACTGAATCTGGTTTCCGCTTCCGTACAGCCGGGTCATTCGAAACCACGTGGTGTCGTCCACATAGACAATCAACCCGCCCTGCGACCATCTGGAAGTCGGTTTGCCCTCCATCCTGGTCTCGATCATCCAGTCCCCGTCCGGAGCTCCGGTTATCAGGATGTTCTTGGCCGTAGTCTGGCCGTCCACGATGTCCCCCGCTTCGCCGGCAATCCGCATGGATCCGGGCTTCGCGGTCAATGACCAGTTGGCGCTGTTCTCCCTGATCCAGTGCCACTGGCTGTTCAATTCCGCGCTGTCGAACTCGTCGTCCGTGCCCACCGTAAAGACCGGTCCGCCGTCTCCGCCCGGAGACGAACTGAATTGAAACAATTCCACATCGTCGAAGTAAACGTCGCCGCTTCCGCCGCCTTTATACAAGTAAATGATCGCGCTCGTATTGGAGCTGCCCGTCGTGAACGTGATTTCTTTCCTCGTATAGGAGGTTCCGTTGAAGTGGACATCTATGGCGTTGCCGCCGTAGTTTTTCACGCCGAGCACCGCATCGCCGCCGCCAACGCTCTTCCCCCAAGCGTACAATTTATAGATCGTATTCGGATACAGACTCACGACGGTCTGCTCGACACCTGCGGCGGAACCGGTCACCTTGGCTGTGTAAGTTCCGGTATGGGCATTGCCGTCAGCCGTAATCGATGCTCCGTTATAATGAATCGGCCAGTTCGTGAATTCTCCCGTTTCGAAGCCGGGATTTTTCAGCAGGTTCTCCTCCGTTGGCGGCTGGGGCAGCGGCGGAAGGTTGTTCGGATCGAGCCCAGGCCCGCCGTATGCGCCGATATTCGGAGCGGCGGTCGCGGATACCGGGTTGCCGTAATAATCCCTGCCGCCGTTGTTCGCCATCACCTTACCCGCTCCAATCGCCGGAGAAGTGTTCAGCAAATTGTATCCAATCAGCGTATCTTGGCCGATGCCTCCCGAACCGGGGGAAGCCAGCTGCGGATCCGCCGTAATCTTGTAAGGATCCGCCGGCTCATTCGCCGGGTGGTTGCCGTAAAACAGGTTGTTTTCAAATACATTGTTCGTGCTGCTCGCAAAGGTGTAGCCGCCCGATCCAAGGTTATAAATAAGATTGTTGTAAAAATACGTGTTTTTGGCATACCCGCCCCAGTTGGAGTGATTGATCACCTTGGCTTGGGAAGTTCTGGGCAAATACACGGTGTTGTTGTACACATAAGTCGTATCCGGCGTTCCGTTGAAATTGAATACGGCGCCGCTGTCGTTTTGGCTGATGTTGTATCGGATGACGGCATTCGTATTGAAGTTGCTCGTTTTCGTACCGTCGTTCACCACCAGGAAGCCGCCGCCGGCGTTGTTGTGGCTATAGTTGTACTGGATGATGGTTCCGTCGCTGTTATAATCCGCGTCAAAGGCCATGGCGTCGCCGCCCGCCGCCGTATTGTACACCTCGTTGAATTGAATCACATTGTTTTTGGCGGAAAACACCCATAGCGGCACATGGTAACCGCTCGCTCTGACGTGGGTGTCATGCACGATATTGTTCTCAATCAGACCGTTCGTCGTATTCAGCACGAAGGCTCCGTCGGCCGCCACATCGTAAATCAGGTTGTTGGTCACCTTCAGGCCTGTAGAATACTTGGTCTGGGCGCCGTTCAAATAGATGCCCACACTGTCCACCGAGTAAATTTTGCAATTGTTGATCGTCACATCCGATACGTGGTAATCCCAAGCCGTTCCCCAGACGATAATGCCGCCGTTGTGGGCGTAGTCCGAGCCGACATTTCCCTTCACATTGTGAATATCCAGATTCTCGAACACAAAATGCTGATACACCTTCGGATTCGTCCAGGTGCCGCTGCTGCCGTCCAAATGAATGCCTCTGCGTACGCCTGCCGTTGCCGCATCGTTGGTGATCTCCAGATTGCGCAGCTCCCACTGCTCCTGGTTGTAGAAATAGACCGCCGACGCAGCGCCCGCTCCGGCGATCAGCGGCTTGTTGCCGGTGCCGTACATGTCGATCTTGATCGGACTGCCCGCAGACCCGGAGCCCTTCGGGGACAGCGTGCCGGTCCATACGCCGCCTGCCTTGAACAGAATCGTGTCACCCGGTTGGAACGTGGTGGCGTTCACTTTGTCCAGCGTCTTCCATGCCGACCCCGGATCGGTTCCGGCGTTCGAATCGTCCCCGCCGGACGAGTCGACATAATACACATTGCCTGCCGCATGAACGACAGACGGTCCAGCCATCGGCATGATGCATGCCGCCACGATGGCCGCAATCAGGAGCATCGTGAAAAACTTGTACTTACCCACAAATCGTCCTCCTCAAGCTTCACATATTTATCTTGGAAAGCGACTGCATGCACTAGATTTTATGCAATCGCTTACAAGACTGAAAGAAAGGAATATCATTGCAAAGCGATCTGTCCATAATGGTTTTGGTTAATCTCGACCCGCGCTTCGTCAAGGAGCTTGTTCAGATACGCTTTGTAAGCACTGTCCATATAACTGTTCCAGACTGTGCGCTCGCTCTCTTCATAGCTTTGATACCCGGTTGCCTCCCTTACCGTCACCTGGATCAAGACAAATTCGCCCTGAGCCGCTTCATCGAATACGGGACTGGTATCTCCCGCCTTCATGTCGCCGGTCAATGCCGAATAAAGCGCCGGACGGGTTTTGAAATAACTTCCGGCCGTATCGCGGTTGAGTTCCTCTTCGCTGTATCGGACCGCAACCGATTCGCTTCCAGACTGAAGCTGTGCAACAGCCTCCTTCATCGACTTCCCCTGATCGACAAGCTGTTTCATCCTGCTCAGCAGCTTCTTCGCAGCTTCCTTCCGCTCATCGGTACTGGTCCCGGTTCTGGCTTCCCTGTAAGATACCGCAGCCTTTTGAAAGCGGACGGTTTCCTCCTTGACGAACAACGTATCCTTGAGCTGCTCATAATGCCTCCGCAAAGCTTCGCCGGTCGGCTTCCGTTCATTCTCGGACAGCTTCTCCTTCAGTGCGTTGCGAAGCTTGCTCATGTAATCGTTCATAAACGCGCTCTCATCCAGCCGGACGGGACCGTATACAGGCTGATGAGCTTTTACGGCGGCCGCCCTTCTCTTATTCTCCTTCTCCATCTCGCCCAGCAAATCGTCATAGGATGTTCCTTGGATCAGGCCATACCGCTTGGCCAACTCCAGCTCGAGCTTGGAAACGACGGTTTCGTCCAGCGCCCGTTTCTTGACCATTGCTCCCGGGTTTTCTCCGTTGAAATCGGTTTTCCAGAACTGGCTGTCGTATTCCGCGCCGTATGTTCGATGGAAATAGTCGATGACCGTTGCTCTTTGCCCATCCAGAGCCCACCTGAACTCCTGCTCCGTGATCGGAACGCCGTCCACCGTAGCGATGACCGTTTGCTGCGGGACCACCCATGCCAATGTATGGTAGCCAACAACGGCTATTGCCGCAGCAGCCGAACAGGTGAGAGCGATCATTACGGCAATAAGCGGACGCTTTCTGAACCTCATCAATCTCATCACCTCACTCCGTTTCATACTAATGCGCATCTATCTTGCCTAAATCGTATTACAACGAATCCAGCGGGGTAAGTGATAAAATTTTAAGAACATATCGAAAATATTTAAGATCCCGCCGGTTTCGGCCGGAACGCTCCCCAACACTCGTCTCACATATTGAAATTAAGAATCTTCTGGCGGCCGCCAAGCTTCAAGTACGTTAATCCGCTTCCGTAAGCCGCTTCAGCATAGCGGTTGCGGATCAGCGGAAAACCTCCCGGTTCCGGCACGGGCTTCCCTTCCGCCATACAAGTCTCCTCCCAACCGAGTTGCAATGGACCGGCCGCAGGAGAGCAATAGAGGATATCCTCGCCCTGCTCGGTCAAACCGGTAGTGGACACCGCCTGAATAAACGCTTCGAAAGACCCGTAGCTCTCCCGATCGCCCGCCTCGATGAGCCAAATGTTGCGTTTTTCCAGGCACAGCAGCTCCCTGTCCTTGTATTTGCCTGTTTTCGTCTTCGTGTAAGGCTTCAGCGAATAGAGGGCGACATAGGCATCGTTCTTGCGCCCGAATATCCATTTCCCCGCTTCGAAGATTTCGTCCATGTCTTTTGCCGGGAAATAACAGTGCGTATAACCTGCCGTTTCGTCGATTTTGTAAATGTAGGCTAATACATTTTTGTAAGCGATCGTTTTCGGCATGCGATATTGTCCGCCCCAGTAGGAAGGCCGGGTCGTCTCGGACTTGTTGTCGAAGCAGGTGACGAAGACCGGCACGCTGCCGTCCAGCAGCACTTGCCCGGCTTGCACTTGGTGGCCGAAGCGTCCCTGATGCGATTCGACCAAACCGGAAACCATATAGTTCTTCGTGCGGTACGTGGAGCAATTCACACCGCCTAACCCTTCATGCGGGAAAAGCCCCATCCGGGTCAAGGTATGGCACTCCTCCCCGGAATTCGCGATCGCTTCCAAGTACGGATCGGGCGAATAAGAGCTGTCCGTCAAAGCGGCTGCGCCGATCGACAGCCGGTCCCCCCGCAGCCATTCCCTCCCGCCGAACAGAAGCCAGTTGATGTGGCCCATCGACTCCAGCTCCGGATGAATGACCGTATCTTCATAACATCTGCCATGGGTTGTTCCCATGACTCCCTTATAGCTATGGGTGGCGACGATGATGCCGATCAGGTCAAGCAGCTGGCGGGCGAGTATCCGGATGTAGCTGTTCTCCTCGGCAAAATCATACAGATTGAGCAGCGCCAGCATATCTTCCTCGTAGTACGTGTTGGAGTGCCATTCCATAAAGCCGTACGTGCCCTTCTCCTTGATCCACCGCTCCGCCATCGCCTTGCCTTTCTGAACGTGAAAAAGCCCGTTCTGATTGCTGTTCGGAAAGTTTTCAGCCGGAAACAGCAAGCCTGCCAAATATTCCGCGCTGTAGAAAAGAATTTCGTGATTTTCCGAGCGGGTGAACATCATCGATGTACCGGGTTCGTCCTCCCAGTACTTGAAACCCAGAATGCATTGCTTCATGGATTCCTTCAAATGCGGCGGAAGCGTTTCACTATTGCGGTATCGGAAGTACATCCGCAGCAGCCCGTGCATCGCAAAGTCCGCGCAATCGTACCGGCTATTGATAAACTGAATCGTCTCTTCGACCGCTTGCACGTCGACTTCCTTGCCCATCCGCAATTTCATGAATTCGTGGTAAACGCCGTTCAACCGGCTACGCTTCATCTCTTGCGAAGAGGCGTACAGCTCCGCCAGGAACTGCTTGCGCCGCGGGAAGTCCGCTTCTGCAGGACGGTCGATGAAGCTCACATAATGGAACGTCAGCCGCACGCCTTCCACGCGACTCCCGTCTTCATGCTCATAGTCGATCTGCAGTGCGTATTCCCCGGGCGCCGTCAATTCGGTGCAGCCGCACAAGCCGACCTCGGATTGGTCCGCCGCGAGCGAAAGACGGGTTTCCCGCACGGACCGGTCTGCCTGCTTTCCCCCTCGGTCGATTTCGATGATGGAAAATACCCATGTGCCCCTTTGCGACAAAGGTTCGTCCAGGTGCACCGCAACATTGTCGTGGCGTTGCAAAACATGCCGTACCATATAAAATTTGAGCAAATCGGCCTCCACCGCTTCTCGGGTGGCGGCATCCAGCTGCAGCGGCAATTCGACTGCGAATTCGGTATCCTCCACCACTAGCATGAACGAATTCGTACAATGCAAGTGCACATTGAACAGCATAACCATACAAGGATTCGTTCCTTGCGACAGCTCCGCCTCGAACCGGAACTCGCCTTCCACTCTCCCCAGCTGCCGCTTATGAAATACTTCCTGGCCGTTAATCGTCACAACCGCACTGCCCGCAACCCATAACTGAAAGCGGTACGTCCCGCTTCGGTTCACGATGATCCGATTATACGCATACGTAGCGAGCAATCGGGCATGTTGTCCGTAACGCGCCCATGTCATTTTCGGCTCTGACGGGTCCGTTCGCTTGTATGCCCAAACCAGGGTTTGTCCGAACCTGTTCAGGGACTGCCCTTCTGTAGGCCGGCAATCGCGCATATCCTGCACCGCCTTCTCCATCAGCGGCAAATACGGCTCCACCGGGACCGCGTAATTCGTGCTGTACAGCTCCGATACATCCAGATCGTAAGGACCGGCGTAAATCCATTCCCGGACAGGCTGATTGCGGCTTTTATCAAACACGTTCAATACCCTCTCCTCCCCCATCTCCAATAAGAAAAATGGAGCGTACTCCATGACCGCGAATACGCTCCTGCAACAATGAACTTTTATTGCACGCTTTGCCGGATTTTCTTATACTCTTCATCCATCTTTTTCGTAACGTCCAATATGTCCTTGAACAGAAACGCCTTATCCTTGTCGGTCTTGTACCAGTTCTTATACCAATCCTCCACCTGCTTGCCGCCGGACCTGTTCCATTCGTTCTGCGAATCCTTCAGCGCCTGCTCGACCGTAATCTTGGAGCCGCCTACGATCGCTTTGAGGAATATATCGCCGATCGCCTTGTCGGCATTCGACTCGGTCGTAGCCAGGTCGTTCGGCAGCGACGGCATGTGCTCGGAAACCGTCAATTCCGCATATTCGCGGTCGTACGTTAAATAAGTGGATCGGAAAGCGTCGTAAGCGGCCTGGAATTCCTGCTTGCGGGGATCGCTCTTGTACTTGATCAGCGGCAAATCGCATTTGCTGGTGCGCAAGCCGCCGTTGTCGAGCATGCGAAGGTCGGAGGTCAAATCCGAGACTTCCTTCTTATGCTTGGCCGCATCGATAATTTCAGGACAACCGTTCTCCATTTTGTAATGGGTCCCTTCCACACCATACTGCAGAGCCTTCGCTGTGCTGTCCTTCACCAGAAAGTCAACATATTTCACAACGGCTTCCGGGTTTTTGGCTGTGGCGCTAATGGCGGCCGTCATTTGGATCGGATTCGTCAGCGTCGGGATGAACGCGCCCGCATTGCTCTTCGGATAAGGCATGAACTGTACCTCCCCGCCGGGAGCGTTCTTCTTCATCGGATCCACCACGCTTAGGATGAGGCTGACAGGATCTCCGCTCAAGAAGCCGTAAATCCCCAGCTTCCCGTTGATGAAATCTTGCTTCGCTTTCGCTCCGTTGCCATCCGTTGTAAAGTCTCTGTCGATCAAGCCTTCTTCGTACAGCCGTTTGGCGTACGTATTGAAATCCGCGAAACGCTCCCAGTCGATTACAAGCTCCCCGTTTTTCACCACCCATCTGGTCGTCACGCCGAACGCTTGGCGGAGGTTGAAGCCGGTGTCTCCACTCAGGGCCAGCCCGAAGGTATCTTTCTTGCCGTTGCCGTCCGGGTCCTGCTCCGCGAACGCTTTCGCAACCTTGTACAGGTCTTCCGTCGTTTGCGGCATGGTGAGCCCGAGCTTCTTGAGCCAATCCGTACGGATCAGGAACCCGCGATTCGGAGTGACGAAGTTCAGCCTGCCGAAATAATACAGCTTGCCGTCTTCTTTCGTGCCTGCTTTCAGCAGGGCCGGGTTTTCCTTTAAGATTTTCTTATACTCCACGCTATACTTTTCGATCAGATCGTTAAGCGGCAAAAATTGCTTTTGCTGGTAAAGCGGATCGCGGATTTTGGGACTGTACTCGAACAGCAGATCCGGAGCGCTGCCTGACGCATACAGTACATTGATTTTCTCGCCCGGATTCGTTCGCGGAATGGCGACGAACTTGGCATTTTCCGGCCCGTTCTCATTCAGCCACTTCGTCCAGCGATTGTTCTCGATCGTTCCTTCATCAGGCGACACATTGCCGCGGTCGTAGATCGAAACGGAAATGTCTTTACGCACATCAGGCTTGGGTTCGCCGGCTTTGCCTGGCGAGCTTGTGGCGCCGGTACCACCCGAATTCGAGCATGCGGCGATCAAGCCGACTCCGGCGACGGCGAGCGACAGCAAAGCGGTTACCCGCAATTTCCTAGTCATTCAACTTCCCCTCTCTGATCGTATGATTTATGTGCGGCTCAGCCCTTGATGGAACCGAGCATGACACCTTTCACAAAATATCGCTGGAGAAACGGGTACACGACGAGCATCGGCACCACAACGATCAGCACCCCCGCAGCCTTAAGCGATTCCGGAACGACTTCGATATCGGTCGTGGAAGCGGCGCCGCTGTTGACGATCTCCTGAAGCAGCCTTTGACTTTGTATCATGTTCTGCACGAGCACGATCAAGTTGAATTTGGCCGTATCGTTGATATAAATCAGCACGCCGAGGAACATGTTCCAGTACCCGACGCCATAAAACAACGTCAGCGTAGCGATCACCGGAAGAGACAGCGGCAGCACGATTCGAAGCAAGTACCCTAGCTCGGTGCAGCCGTCGATTCGCGCGGCGTCGTCGAGCTCGTCCGGGATGTTCATGAAGAATGTTCGCATCACGAGCAAATTGTAGGTGCTGATCAAACCCGGCAGCCAAAGGGCGAAATACGAGTTGATGAGACCCAGCGATTTGACGACAAGATAGGTCGGGATCAAGCCTCCGGAGAAGAGCATCGTAAAGACCATCGCGAGCGTAAACATCCGGCGTCCAATGAAAATGCGGCGCGAAATCGGATACGCCGTAATGATCGTGGCCGTCATGCTCAAGAGGACGCCTACGAGGGTGATGATCAAGCTATTCTGGAACGAATCGACCACGCGCGTTCCCTTCAGCAGGGAAGAAAATGCATCCGTGTTCCATCCGATCGGGTAAAACGTCACACGGCCCGACTCGATCTCGTGAATATCGCTTAGCGAGAGCGCAATCGTGTTCAGCAAAGGAAACAGGCAGGTTACGCCCAGCAGCGCTAGCAGGATATAATTGATGGCATAAAATACTTTCTCTCCCGGTGTCGCTTTCATCGGTGTTCACTCCTTACCACAGCCCTTTGTCGTATTTTCGCGCCACCGCATTGACGATAAGCACGAGAATGAGCCCGACAAGTGATTCGAACAAGCCGAGCGCTGTCGTCATACTGAACTGCGCGCCCTGCAGCCCGATGCGATAAATATAGGTGCTGATCACCTCGGCGACATTCGAGACCATCGGCGTTTTCAGCACGTACACATGATCGAAGCCGACTTCCATAATGCGTCCCATCGACAGGATGAACAGCAGGAAGATCGTCGAGCTGATCCCGGGAATCGTAATATGGCGCATTTGCTGGAACTTGTTCGCTCCGTCGATGCTGGCCGACTCGTACAAGCTCGGGTCGATCGACGTTAAGGCAGCCAAGTAAATGATAGCGCCGAAACCGACTTCCTTCCATATGCCCGATCCGACGTAAATCGCGATCCAGGAACCCGCTTTATACAGGAAGGGATAGGGCTCCCCGAACACAGCCCGGATCCAGTGGTTGATCGTTCCCGACTCGATCGAGAACAGCGTCACGACGAATCCGCCGATAATGACCCACGAGAAAAAGTGAGGCAAGTATACGATCGTCTGGATACTCCTTTTGAACCAAGACCGTCGCACTTCGTTCAGCATAATGGCCAGAATAATCGGGAACGGAAAGCCGACGAACACATTCAGTACGCTGAGTACAACCGTATTGCGGATGACGTCCAGCGTATGGGGCTGCCGGAAAATCGTTTCGAAATGCTTCATCCCGACCCAAGGGCTCCCCATGACCCCATCGAATAAGTTGTAGTTCTTAAACGCGATGATGAGACCGCCCATAGGCAAATACTTGAAAATGATAAAGTAAAGCGCGCCTGGCAAAAACAAGAGCATCAGCGGGATGTTGGCGAGCAGCACGCGTCTGTTCAGCGTACGCGACGGCCGTGTTCGCTCCGTTGCCGCCGGTTGGATCTTCAACGATGAAGCACTCCTTTCGTGAACCGAGCATAAACCGATTATAAGACAACCCGAGAGCCTCCTGCCTTCGCTCATCAACGCATAATCTTGAATAAATACAGAAAAAAGAGACTGTCGATGAATCAAGTCCGGATCGACAGTCTCCAGTAATCAAGTCCGCTATGAGGATGAGCGCCGCTTCCGGAATTCCGTCGGCGATAAGCCGGCCCCCTGCTTGAAGGCGGTGGCGAAATAGTTCGAGTCCGTATATCCGACCGCTTCGGCGATTTCCGCTATTTTCATCTCCGTGTTGGCGAGCAGCATCTTCGCTTTCTGAAGCCGGTATTTGGCTACATAAGCATTGAAGCTTTCTCCAGTCGCCTTTTTGAACAAATTCCCAAAATAGTTCGGGCTTAGATGAACATGGGCTGCAGCCGCCATCAAGCTGCACTCATTCATATAGTTCGCCTCGACATACCGGATCGATTGTTCGATCGAGCCGGTGCTATGGTCGTTCAGCCAGCTTTTGAATGCATGCTCGAAGCAGGTCAGCTGCTGTCCGAACCATGCATCGATCTGCTCGGGCTTATGAAGCCGGCTTAACTGGCCGATCTGATTCCCGATTCTCGTCTCGGCTGCATCGTCTTGCCCCAGCTCCTTGCGCATGACCTCATCGAACGCAATGGACGCGCAGAGCGCATGCATCTTTTGCTGCTCCAGAGCAGGCTCGCTGCGAATCGCTTCAGCCATCTTGGATAAGTACACTTGCAGCTCGGCTTGCCGTCCCAGCAGCAGGAGCGAGCAGATTTCGTTGCGAAACGTTCGCGCCTTCTCCTCATCGAACCGATTGTCCCAGCTGCCGGCATTCCGTTCGCCGGGAGAACGGCCTCCTTCTCCGCCGAACATCTCTGCTCCGTACAGAAGCTCCGCCTGTCCGGACGATTCCAGACGGCCGAGACGCGACATACTGCCCTTCAGCCCCAGCAGATTATTCAGCACATCGACAATCTCGCGCATCGTTGCCGCATTATCCGGATGGAACTCCAGAAAGAAGGCGTATTCGTTATATTCCAGAGGAAACCAGCGATGCCCTTTCGTCCGACTATTGAGCAGCTCCTGCACGATATTTCCGACAGCGAATTGAAGCAGCTTCATATCCTGGGCACGATAGCCGCGGTCTGTCGGTACGTAGCTCTCTATCCGCAGGAGCCAAAACTCATATCCGATCAGCTTCTGCTCGATCGGGCGAGACAAATCCAGATCGTGCGGCAGTCGCAGCAGCATCGAGCGAAGCAGCTGCTCTTCCCGCACCCTAAGCTGCTGCGCTTCCTTCTCCTTTCGCAACACTCTCTCCCGAAATTGATCGTACGCCTCGCGGAGTACACGGCACACCGTATCTTCCGGGCATGGCTTGAGCAGAAATTCGCGCACGCCATAACGGATGGCGGCTTGCGCATATTCGAAATCGCGGTGGCCGGTCAAAATCACAACCGCTGTGTCCGGCATATGCTCCGAAGCATAGCGGGCTACCTCCAGACCGTCTGCGAGCGGCATTCGGATGTCCGTCAGCACGAGCTTCGGCAGCATATCGGCCATCTTCGCAATCGCGTCGCGGCCGTTGCTGGCCTCACCGATTACGATCCATCCGAGCTCGTTGCTGTCGACAAGCTTCGCGAGCCCTTTGCGAATCGTCGGCTCATCGTCTACGATCAACATCGTCCCTCTCATGACGTCAGCTCCTCTGCGGCGGTTTTCCCTGCGTGAAGCGGGAGCGTAAGCCGGACGCACGTCCCCGCCTCCGGCTTCGATTCGATGGATACTCCATAAGGATCGCCGTATAGCAGCCGAATCCGGCGCACGACGTTCCGCAGCCCTATTGGGACCCTCCTCTTGCCGACGACAACGATCTGAGGATTGGACGGTTCGGTCCCCAGTGGTTCCTTTGCATGCATCAGCAATTTTCCGACTTCTACCTCGTTCATCCCTTTTCCGTTATCGAGGATCTCAATCCGGATGGCGTCTCCATCGGCTAGTGAAATCCGAAAAGCGCGGATGATTAGCACTTTGCCGTTGGCTTTATCCGCAAAGCCGTGGACGAACGCATTCTCGACTACCGGCTGAACAATGAGTCTTGGAACGGGAATCTGAGCGATGTCGTCCTCCACCTGAACGATTGTCTCCAAATCCTGTCCGAAGCGGGAATTCTGGATCGTCAAATAATTGCGGATTTGCGTCATTTCCTCCTTCAGCGTCGTTTGCGTGTCTACCGGCTCGAGCGCATACCGGAGCATATCCGATAAGCAGACGACTAAATTGGCGGTATCCTTGTCGTCCTGCAAATATAATTTCCAATAAACCGTATCGAGCGTATTATGCAGAAAATGCGGATTAAGCTGCGCCTGCAGCGCCGTCAGCTCGGCTTCACGCTCATTCAATTGGCGCATATACACTTCCTGGATGAGCGATTTGATGTTATGAGCCATATCGTTAAAGCTCGCGCTAATAAAGCCCAGTTCATCGTCCGTGCGTGTCGGCAGCCTCGTGTTGAAGTCGCCCTCGCGCATTCGCCGCATCGCGGTCACTAACTGGCGAAGGGGACGCAGCAGCCGAATCCCGGTCAAGTTGACGAGGACACTGGCCACGATCACGCCGAGCAAACCGACAACGATGGCTGCCTGATATATAATCGTGCTCCGATGCTCCAGCTCATCGAGCGAAACCCGGCTGATCAATGTAAAATCGGCCTGACCGGATCGGCTCTTCACGTACACATAGGATGCGCCTTCTTCGTTTACAATCGTGTTTTCCCCGATATCGGCGGGCGCCGGTATCGGTCCGCCTTCCTTGCTGTCCGTATACACAAGCCGGTCCTGTTTGTCATAAAGAAATACGTTGGCCTTCTCATCCCGAACCAACTCGTCCAAATCTTCCGAGAACAACGATTGCTCAAACAGTATGACCATGATGCCATATTGTTCTTGAGTCAAATCCTTCATGTAGCGGGCGGCCACATATACATTCCGGTAGGTGGAATCCGATCCGCGCTCCTTCACCCGGGCGGGGAACCAGATCAAATTGCCCATCGTCCGATCCAGCTTGCCCTTGATTTCATCAAAGACAGGCTGCTCAAGCGTCGTAGGCGCATTGCCCGACGTCGTGAAATAGAAGCCATTATCCTTCGTATCGAACAAGTACATCGTGTACAGCTTGACTTCATCATATTTCACTTGCATCAGCAGCTTGTTCAGCTCGTCCTGATCGGAAATTTGCGTAATGGTTTCCCGATTGTCAGTAGCGGCCGACCTCTTCAGCACTTGCTGTACGTAAGGGTGGAACACGACGAAATTGGAAATGCGGTAAATATCGCGGATTTGCAAATCGAGCCGGTAGGCGGCTTGTTGATTCGCTTTGGAAAATTGTTTGCTCACCTCGTCCTTAAATAAACGGACATGAATGAGATAGGAAATATAACCGGACAGCAGAAACGCCGCCATAATGACGAGGGACAGACGAACGACCAACCGGCGCGAAAAGCTTCGACGCGGCAACCTGTTCATGCGATACTTCCTTTCTCGCGGTTTGCATATTGCTTTCATACTAACACCGCCGTCAAAAAGACAGCAACGCTGATCGGCCCTCGCTGCGAAAGATGTGTGATTTTCCAAGAAAAAAGGGGAATTATTAAAGAACAAAAAAAGAGGAGCGCTCCGCTCCTCTTCCTTTATCTTTATTCTAACCCTGCCGTAGAGAGCTCCATATGGATGCCCACAATCGTCTCTCCCGCCTCGTTTTTCATCCGTTTCAAGTCGAACGGCTTGAACCCCAGCTTCTCATAGAACAGCAGGGCGGCCATATTCGTGTTATGACACACGAGCTTCAGCTTCGGCACGCGCAGCTCCTCACCGGCTTTGCGTACCATCTCGGCGAGCAGCGCTTGCGCCGCTCCCTTGCCGCGGTAGGCCGGATTGAGGATGAAATTGCCCAGCCAGGCATGCTGATCAGGCTCGTACCCGTACATATTGGCATAGCCGGCCACCTGCTCCCCATCCAGGACGACGGTCGGATGCCAACGAGTGGAAGCGATCTGCTCCAGCTTCTCCGGGGTCGGCGGATAGGTCATGCTGGGGGAAATGTAGAACGTCTCCTTCGCGTTCTGCGGAAAGGTGCTGACGATAACGAACTCGTCTGGCCCTGCATTTCGAAACGTATACGCGTCCATCTGCCCATGTCTCCTCTCGGCACCTTTACCGTGCCAGCTCCTCAATCTCAACTACACGGCGTTCCCGCATCGCCCGATCCGCCGAGAACCCGATCAAGTGGCCATAGATCGAATCCTCCAGCGTCGTGGACGACAGCGACGGAGCTTCGCCCCGGATGACGCGGACGAAGTCCTGCACGAGCCGGAAATCGCCGCCCCCGTGCATCTCGTTCGACACATTAAGCTCGACCTTTTCCTCCGTATATTCATGCCCCGGACGCGGATCCGGGTGACGGACAACGAAGTAACCGTCCTCCATGACCCCCTCGATCTCACCCTTCGTCCCCAGCAGATGGATACGACGGCATGGCTTGGACGTCCCGCCCATGAGATTGTGGGTCGCCGTCGAGCCGTCCTCGAATTCGATCGCCACCGCCTGGTGGTCGACGACATCGTTGTCGCACTTCCAGACGCAGCGGCCGTACGGATTGTCGGTACGCAGTGACTGCAGCTGCTCTTCCTCCGTAGGCACGACGCCGAGATGCTGATGAACCCAGACGTACGAGCCCCATAGCTTCTGCTCCAGGTAATGCTTCTTCGCCGAATATTCGCACTCCGCTTCGATCGGACAATCGAGCAGGCAGCGCGTGCCTGCTCCCTCCGGCGCCCGCTCCGGCCGGAAGTAGGACAGTCCTCCGAAGCTGCTGACCCCGGTCGGCCGAACGCCGCCCTTCATCCACGTCAGCAGATCCAGGTCGTGGCAGCACTTGGACATGAGCATCGGGGATTTGCACTTCTTCTCACTGCTCCATTTGCCGCGTACGAAGGCCACCGCCATATGATGATAGCTCACATTTTCCGACGTCTGGATGCTCAGCACATCCCCGATCTCCCCCGCCTTCACCCTGCGGCGAATTTCCGCATAGAACGGCGCGTATCGGAGCACATGACAGATCATTACCTTCCGGCCGTAGTGCTTCGCCTGGGAGAGCAGCTGCAAGACCTCCTCTTGGGAAGTGCCGATCGGCTTCTCGAGCAGCACATCGTAACCCGCAGCTAGAAGCGGCAGCGTCGTCTCCACATGCTGGGCGTCCATCGTCCCGTTGATCACGGCATCCGCCAGCTTGCCTTGCCCCGCGAGCTGTTCCACCGACTCGAAGCGGCGATGGGCCGGGATGCCGTACTGCTCCGCCGTCCGGTTGCGCCGGACCGGATCGGGGTCCGCTACGGCTACGATCTGCAGCTCGTCAGGATGCATGGTCGCATAGGAAGCGTAGAGCAAGCCTCGATGACCCGCACCTACAATGACAGCGGTTACAGGACCGGTGCCTTTCTGGACTATTGAGTCGGATACGTTCACTTGTGCATTCACGATGGATACCCTCCTACTGGTATTGAACTTGTATCTTTACTATAGCAGATATAAGCCAATCCGTCGTTACATATTCTGGTGGACGCACGGAAATACTTTCCTAAGATATCCCACATTAATAATGCTAATAGGAGACCTTCCTATGAACAAGATTGGCTTTCTGCAAGTTACGATGATCATCCTCTCCTCGGTCGGCTTAATCAATCATGTCTTCATCATTCCGATTCTGCTCGACCGGTCCGGCAGAGACTCCTGGATCTCCGTCATCCTGATCGCGATTCCTTTCGTTTTGTGGAGCTCTCTATTCTACTTCATTATGAAAAAAAGCGGCCAGCAGCATCTGATCGAATGGATTCGGAGCAAATACGGACGCTTGGCGGGATATGGGGTCGCCGTCGCCGCGAGCCTCTACTTGTTTTTCGCCGCCGCCATGACGATTCAAGACACGCTCACTTGGGCGGTTACGTCCTATTTGCCGAATACGCCCAAAGTCGCCCTCATGCTCTTCCTCGTCCTGCTCTGCTACGCCGCCTCCGTTCAGGGACTGCGGGTCATCGCGATCCTGGCCGGCATCCTGCTGCCCGGAATCGTGGCGCTGGGCTTTTTCGTCATGAGCTCGAATATGCCGAACAAAGACTACACGCGGTTATTCCCCGTCCTGGAGAATGGCCTCGCTCCGGTGTGGAAAGGCATGTTCATCTGCAGCTGCGGATTGATGGAGCTCACTGTCGTGCTTTTCATGCAGCACTACTTGACCCGCCCGATTCGCTTTTGGCAGCTGGCTCTGGTAGCTCTGATGCTCGTCGGCCTCACACTTGGACCGGTCATGGGGGGAATCGCCGAATTCGGCACGGCGGAAGTGACCAAGCTTCGGTATCCGGCATTCGAGGAATGGAAGCTGGTCGTCCTGCTCCGCAACGTCGAGCGGCTCGATTTTCTCTCGATCTATCAATGGCTGGCCGGAGCGTTCTTGCGCATTACGACCTCGATGTTCCTGCTGCAAGAGATGCTGAACCACCGCCGCAAGGTGCCGGTCGTCCGTTTTCTGTTGCCCTTTTACATTCTGCTCGGCATCATCTCTTTGCTCCCCGTTTCGGACGTAGTGTTCTATCGTTTTCTGAGCTCGATCTATTTGCCCGGCAATCTGATCCTGCTCGCGGCTTTAACGATCTTGCTGGCCTTGCTGGCCTTGAGAATACGGACAAGGAGGACGACCCGTGCTTGATCGGACGCAATTGACACAGATCTTCGCCCATTGCCATGACGTGGTACTCCGTACTGTAGGCGATACGCTGCTTATCTACGCGGAGGGCATGTGCGATACGCAATTGATGAACCGGCTGCTCGTGCCGGCCTTCGCCGAGCATGGGCCGAGCTTCTTCGAGCAGCAATCCCCTTCTGACATCCTTATGACGCCGTTTCCCGACGATGCCGGCGAGCAGGACGTCGTGAACGCCGTCTTCCTGGGCCAGCTCGTCATGTTCAATGAACGGACCGGCACTTTATTCGCAGCCGACTTCTCCAATTTACCGCAGCGGAGTCCCGAAGACTCCACGACCGAATCCAGCAATTTAGGCCCTCGCGATGCATTCACCGAGAGTATCGTGACGAATATGGCGTTGATTCGGAAGCGGCTAAGAACGGCATCCTTGCATGCCGAACCGTATGTCCTCGGGCGGCGCACGCAGACGCGCGTCTCGCTCTTGTTCATGAGCGATATTATTTCCTCCGACATCCTGAACGGCATTCGCCATCGGTTGCGGCAGATCGATATTGACGCCCTCTACAGCGGAGAGCAGCTCTCCGCTCTGTTGTCGGACGTGACGTTCACCTTGGTGCCGCGGCTCGGCATCACGAGCCGGCCTGATATGGTGCTGGAAGCCCTTTTAGCCGGCCGGTTCGCCCTGTTGATCGACGGCATTCCAATCGCCTTAACCGGACCAGTGGACATCTCCTACTTGCTATATGTCGCGGAAGACGTGCATTCGCCTCAGCGTTACGTGGCGTTCGTCAGCCTGGTCCGCGTCGTCTCCATCCTGATTACGCTGTTCTTACCGGGCTTCTGGATCGCACTGACGACGTTTCATCAGGATCAAATTCCGTTCCCGCTCCTGGCTACGATCACGGTGGCGAGCGACGGTACGCCATTCAGCGAGCCGGTCGAGATGTTCATCATGCTGCTCATGTTCCAGCTGTTCATCGAAGCCGGCAACCGGCTGCCCAGCTCGATCGGCAGCATGCTCTCCGTCGTAGGCGGCCTCATTATCGGGGACGCGGCGATCCGATCCGGTCTCTCGTCGCCGGCCACGCTGCTCATCGCCGCCGTCTCGAGCACGTCCTCGTTCGTCTTGATGCCGAATGCATTGGCATTAGGGACGATTCTGATCCGGCTCTTCATCCTGCTCTGCTCTTCGTTCATCGGCATGTTCGGCTTTCTTGTCTCGGTGTTCGCGGTTCTCTTATATGCGGCCAGCATCCGATCCTACGGAGTTCCTTTCCTGGTGCCCCTCTCGCCGGTCCGTTTTCCGGATCTGTTCCACTTCATCTCCTACATGCCTTGGAAAAAGCGGAAGCAGCGGCCGAAGTATTTGAATGTGAAGGACAAGGGCAAGCAGCCGGAAAAGGGGGATTCGTGAGATGAGGGGCCGAATTATGCGCTTTGTCTGCTTGCCGCTCTTCTTCATCGTCACACTCACCGGCTGCTGGGACGCCGACGCCATCGAGCTGCTGGATTATGTGAAGACGTTCGGCGTGGATTATGTCGACGATCAGTACGTCGTCTACGTGCAGTTGCCCAATATGTCCACGGTGGCCAAGAAGGAATCGCCCGGGCCGGAAACGCCGGCCAAAGCTTGGATCGCCTCTGGCAAAGGCCGGTCCGTCAATGAAGCGATCGGTCAAATCTACCGTAGCGCTCCGAAAAAAATCGTCTGGGGGCATTCGACCGTCCTGATTCTAAGCGAGCGCCTCATGCAGAGGCCCGATCTCGCCAGTATTCTCGAGGACTTGAACCGATTTCGCGAGCTTCGGTACACAATGTGGATCTACGGATCGAGTGCTTCGATCCCCGAGCTGCTCTCCGTCTCGCCTACTTTCGAAGCGTCCCGTCTGTATACGATCTTGCAGAACCCGATGGACAATTACAAAATGAATTCGATTGTGCAGCCGCTGAAGCTGCACGACTTTATGAATGACTATCACGATAAAGCCCGCTGGGCAATCATCCCGGCGCTGACGATGGAAAGTGAGATTTGGAAGGCCGGAGGCAAGACGCATGCGATGCAAGCGTTCGCCGGTGCATATGCGTTCCATCAGGAGCAATACTCCGGGTTTTTCCCCGATGCTCAAATCAAAGGCATGCGATGGTTGGATCGTCATACCGTCACGTCTACGCTAAGGCTGGTCGAAGACGGGAAAACGACCGCCGTCCTGAAGCTGAAGAAGCCTCGTTACAAGGTGGTCACGAAACCTCAAGGGGAGCGCGTCACGTTCGATGTGGAGGTCAATATGGACGCCACCCTGGTCGAGCTGCACGTACCGGTAACCTCGCAGCAAATCATGGAACGCGCCCAAAAGCTCGTAGCCGAGGAAATCCGGAGCACATACTTGGCCGGGCTAAAGAGCAATACGGATTTGCTCCTGCTGTCGCAGCATTTATACCGGAAGGAGCCTAAGCTGTACAACAAGCTGACGAACGACGGGAAAACGCTGGTGCTGACTCCCGATTCGCTCGGCCAGGTCAAAGTCAATCTCGATCTGGAGTATCTCGGCAAATACAAATTTGTGAAGTAAACCGAAGAAGCTTCCGGCCCCCTTGACGATGCGGGGTTGGAAGCTTCTTTTGTTGGGTCCGACAGGAGCGGCTTCCTATCTCGGAGCCGTATTCACCTCGAACATCCAGAGCTTGCCGTTCTGGTCGAAGCCGTAGTCGAAGCCGAGTCGATTGACGCCTGGGAAGGCCCGTTCCAGAAGCGAGATGCTCAAGCGGGTAATGTGCAGCATCTCGTTCTTCTTCGGCTGCACAGCGGCTGCCGATATGGAGCGGCGGATGCCGTCGGCCGACCTCAGCTGTGTCCCGCCTCGGCGCAGATTCGTCACGAAAAGTCCCGGCCGCGCCAACCGACCGACCATCGCCCTGGTGGACCAGCCTTTGCGCGATTTCTCCATTTTGACCCGGTAATCGATCGGCCTGCCGTGAATGGTCGCCAAGTTAACGGCGCGTTGGATCAAATACTTCCTTCGGCGCGCAATCCGTCTCACCGCCGCCGTAAGCGCCGGGAAGCCGGAATACCGCCGGATGGAACGTCCATGCCGAACGAGATAATGCCCTTCGGATCGGGTTACCATAATAAGCCCCGACCCCCCCGATCCGACCACGGGCTTGAGCACCACCTTGCCGTACGCGTCCAGCATCGCCGAGAGCTCAGCGCTCGTATAGAGGCGCGTATCCGGGATGTGGCGGGCCACTCGCGGATCCTTCCGCAGGACCGACGTCTTGAGCCATTTGCTGGCTACCCTCCGGGAACGAATGGATTGGATTTGAACGTCCAGGCTGCTGATGGACCCGAACATTTCGTCGGACGCGGCATCCGGCGACGGTCCGGCTAGCGGATGGGGCTCACTTGCCGGCCCTGCTCCCGCAACAGCTGCTTGGGCGGTAGAATGATCGGCGGGCGAACCGTCCGTCAGTACTCCGGCCAGTTCGAGCGGCTGGACGTCCGGCGAACTTGCAGACGCTGCCGAGACGGTTAGATTTGACGGGTCTACAGGCGCTCCAGATGCGGCATTCGCGCCGATGGCGGCATTCTGATCTTCCTCCATGCGTTCCCCTCCATGTAGCAAGATTGGTCGAAAACGAGCGTCTTCCCTGAGCAAACCTTGCCGTATTATATTCCCGGAGGGCTGGGACTTCCTGTGTGTTCGTCCGTAGTCACTCGCTCATCTTGGACGGATACCGGGCCAGTGCATCCATCACGCCACGGAACACGGCGACCGCTTGGCCGCCTTCCCGCTCGCTCGCGTTCGGCACGACGACCGCCACGGCGTAGGCCGGACGCTCCACCGGCCCGTAGCCGATGAACCATTGATTCACCGCCGGCTTGCCGTTCACCGTCACTTCAGCGGTGCCGGACTTCCCGGCGAGATGCCATTGCGCCTGCTGAAGCGCCTTGCCGGTGCCGTCCTGGACGACGTCCTGCATCCATTGGGTCAGCCGTTTCGCCGTTGTGGCCGAGATACCGTCCCCGCGGCCCATGAGCACCTGCTCGGAGAAAGTCTGCGCCGTGGCGCCGTTGCGAAAGCGGATGCTCTCGATGACGCGCGGCCGGCGCACCTCGCCCCGGTTCAGCAGCGTCACGACGAGATTGGCCGCCTGCAGGGGCGACACGAGCACGTCGCGCTGGCCGATCGCGGTCTGGACGCGTACGCCCTCGTCGTCGGACGGCATGTGGCGGTCGAAGATTTGCCCCGCCTCCTCCGAGTCGAATTGGGTGAACGTCTTGCGCCCCGACGCGTCCGTCCAGCCGACCTGCTGATCCAAGCCAAGCTTGTCGGCATACGCCTGCAGCTGGCTGCCGGTGAGCCGCTCGGCGACGCGCGCGAACGTGACGTTGCACGACACCGCGAATGCTTGCTCCAGCGTCAGGCTGCCGTGTCCGCTCTTCAGCCAGCAGGTGAAGCCGTACTTGCCGAGGAAGCCGTCGCAGCGGAAATGCTCGTCCGGCTTCACCACGCCTTCGTCCAAGGCGGCGGCCGCGACGACGGTCTTGAAGATCGAGCCGGGCGCGAACGCCTTGAGCGCCCGGTTGCTCCAGGCTCCCCCTGCGGGGTCCACCCGCAGGGGATCGTAGTCGGGCCGGCTCGCCATCGCCAGCACGTCCGCGTTCGCCGCGTCGAGCACGACGACGGCCCCTTCGCGGACCTGCAGCTTGGCGAGCACCGCCTCGACGTCACGCTGCATCGGGAGATCGAGCGTCGTGATCGCCTGCAGCGGATAATACGGGTTGTCCGGCGCGACCTGGCGGGTCTCGAGCCCGGGCAGCGGCCGGGACTCCGCATCCGTGAATTGGCTGATCGACGTATGGCCGACGCCCTGCAGGTACGATTCCAGCGTCTTCTCGAGCCCGGCGACGCCGATGCGGGACGTGATCGACAGCTGTCCGTTCTGCAGCTCGCGGGTATACAGCTGGGCGATCCGCTCCGGATTCTCCCCTATGTAGCCGATCAGATGCTTCGCCGAAGCATGATCCGGGTAGCGCCGAACCGTCTCGAACACCTTCACCCCCGGCAGCGCCAGCTGCTGGATTTGGCTTACTTGCTTAGCGGTTAACGCTTTCGGCTGCCCGGACAGGCCGTCCGTCCACAGCTTCGGCTGCAGCAGCCCCGTGTAGAACGCATTCCATGCGTCCCGCGTCGTGCCGAGCAGTCCGATCAGCTGCTCCACATCCTCATCGCGCCCGGCCAGCTGCGGCTTCATCGGGAAAACGACGAGCGCTTGGATGCGTTCTCCCGTGATGGCGGTCCCGTGACGGTCATAGAACTGGCCCCGCCCGCTGTCCAGCTCCACGCCGGTCTCGCGTTGCGCGACCGAGTTGCCGACGAGATCGACATCCCGGCTCGAATAGCTGCCGGAGTCCAGCACTTGGATGTGGAACAGCCTCCAGAGGAGGGCGCTGATGAACGACAGCATAAAGAGCAATCCGATGAACAATCTCCGCTTGAGGGACGTACGTGCGCCCAGTTGCTTCATGAAATGTCCCGACCTCCGATTAGCTGTTTGCGTGATCTACTGACCATTATGGGCTTCTTCGGCGCCGCCTAGTCCGACTCTTGAAAAGTAAAAAGCGCCCTTGTGGAGGGCGCTATGATATAAAGGAAAATGATCATCTCTTGCAATGGACTGGAGAGATAACCCCCTTTTACACAGTTATTCCTTATACAACACGGGATTTTGGATTCGCCACCTATTTTCACAGTCCGGACGCGTCAGGATGCCGTACGTTTCCGGACGCCGCATACCGAGGAAGCATTCCTTCAATGTCGGATATTTCTGCTTAAGCTCGCCAACCGCCCAGTATTCGTACGTCTCATCCAAATCCACCTCGGCGACAGCCATCCCGGGCCGGTGCCCGGTATCCGCTCGAGTCCGCCCGTACGGGTCTACGATGCGGGAATGCCCCATATACCTCCCGGACAAATAAGGCATTTTCACGAAATGGCTCGTCACCACATACACTTGGTTGTCCATCGCCCTGGCGTTGATCAAGGACTCGTTGAGATTCCCCGTATAGTCGATCCACCCCGCCTGATGCACGATGACGTCGGCACCCTGGAGCGCCAGGATGGTCCAAATCTCCGGATAGTGCAGATCCATGCATACCGTTACGCCGATTGTGCCGAAATCCAACTCGAACACGGGGTAGCTGTCTCCGCGCAAGACGTCGTTCTCCTCGGTGGGAGCCAGATGGGTCTTGCGGTATTTGCCCTTGTACCGCCCTTGGCGGTCGATGACGATACTCGTGTTGTACAGCCGGTCCTCCTCGCGCTCTCGAATGGAGAGCACGAGGTTGACACCGGCTTGTATGGCCGCCTCGGCGAACCGCATCATGATCGGGCCGCCGGGAACGGCCTCGCCCATCTGGTCGGCTACTTCCTTCGGAACGCCGCACAGGACATCGATTTCCTCCGGCAGCACGACCAGATCCGGCTTCCACCAGGTGCATTCGCTTATAAGGGCCAACGCCCGTTCGAGATTGACTCCCGCCCGGACCGATTGCTCATCGACGGGCAAGGAGATTGTCGCCAGCACCGCTTTTCGGCTCATGGTTCATCCTCCGTTCGACGTTCTAATCGGGACGACTCCATGGAAATCGGCGTTCGTCGTCATGATACTCGTCGTATCGTTAGACGCCGACAGCTCGACGCGGCCCGAGTTTACGCTTGCACCCGTCAAATCGATCGTTTGGTTCGCCGTCAAACTGATCTTCCCGCTGTTCTTGGTCGTAAACCTGGTCCCTATGGCGGAGATGGAAGTCCCGGCCTCCACGGTGATATCGTTGCTTCCTGTCGCCGTCTCGAAGGAAGCTTGATCCAGCACAACCGGCCCTAGGGAGGAGCGCAGGGTAATATCGGATTTGGCCGCTTTCGTCGTCAGGCTCCCGCCGATATACAGCCCCTGGGCGGCCGAATAATTCACCGCGGCCCCATTGCCGGTCTGGTACTGAAAGTTGGATGGGATAAATAAGATTCCGTCCGTAGCGATCGTCCCGCCCGCCGCCAAATCCCCATACGTATACGTGGTTACCGTTCCGTCATGGAAGCTGACCGCTTGCGTCGCAGCGGGAGCGGAGGTGGTAATCGCGTATGCTAGCGACGTATTCGTAACTGAATTCGCCGTGACTTGGAAAGCGTAGCTTCCGGCCGGTACCCGGCTCGGCACAATGAGCGGCACCGCCGCCCGGTTGTCCCGGATCGTTCCGCTTGCCGTAACGGCCGGCGACAGCGGAGCCCCGCCGTAAGTGACGAGCTGTACGGTAACGGGTGTATCATCGGCCATATTCGCCGTATTCACGGTTAAGACGACCAGCTGCATGGCGTTCGGCTGTTGGGCGTACACATTGGAGGTCACCGACACGATAGACTGCGGTTTCCCTATCACGTGAATAGCTCCGTCCGCCGCAGGCACCAAGACGTCGGAACGGCCGTCGTTATCCGCATCAGCCACGATAGGAACGCCTGCGGATACGCCCAGACCTACTTTCCACTGAATGCGGGATTGCCCGGCGGAGGCCAGTTGCGCATCGCTTTCTCCATTAACGGCCAGCACCCACCCGGTGTTCGTCGTCACGATGAACTCGCTTAAGCCGTCGCCATCGATATCCGCCGAGACGATGTCGCGCGCCGACACTCCTTTCCCTCCGAATTCGCCCTTCAAGTCGTATTTCCATTCTACATTCCCGTTCGTGGCGTCATAGCTGTACAGGAACCCTCGGAACTTATCGTCGCCCCGGTCGTCATCCGTCGTATATTGCAGCGCGATTTCTTTGATCCCGTCTCCGTCCACATCGGCGACACCTTGATTTCTCGTATAAATATCGTTGTCGCCATAATTCTTCGGTGTGTCGTCATCATTGTACTCCGTTACCGGCATGGTTACGTGCCACAGAAGGTTCGGATGGGCGAGCGGCTGTCCCGGCACCGGCAATGAATTGCCGAACACCGAGAAGCTGTTGAACCCGCCGGAGATGATATGCTCGGGACCCGCCGATACCCGGTCCTGATCGACATCCGTCACAATCGGAGTGTCATAGTAAATGATCGTATCCTGTGCCGACTTCTGCGCGACGTGATAATCGAGACGGGTGGTCTGCGTCGTTCGGTCATAGTCGAGCTTCACATAGGTCTCGAGCGCGATGAAGAAAATCTCCTCAGCCCCGTCGCCGTCGACATCGTAAGCGGCCGCCTCGCCGGGCATGGGCAGCATGGCGCGCTGCGTATGGTACGTGGGCGTATTCGAGTACGTGATCTCGATCGTCGGTTCCGTGATGTAGAGCAAGCGCCGGGTGGCCCCGTCCACGATCGCGGAACGGCCGGTCGGGTACGTGTTTTGCAAGGCCACGTATAGGTCCTTCACGCCGTCTCCGTTGAAATCGGCGGCCAGCCAATCGAGGATCGACCCGGCCGTAAACCCGAGGTCATTTCCCAGCAAATCCTTCGTGAACACGTAGGACCAGCTCACATGCCCGGCGTCATCGAACACTCTAATCTCGGGTTTGCCGTCCACGGAGCCGGCGGCGATCACTTCTTTACGGCTATCGCCGTTCATGTCGGCCACGACGACGGAGCTATTGCCGCCGGACGTCGTCTTGCCGTAGCCTGCCGCCTTCCACAACAAGACCGCGCCGTTCTTGCCCATCCGGTACGCATAGATCTCGCTGCCTACGGAGACGATCATCTCGTTCACGCCGTCCATGTCAAGATCGGCGACGACTGGAATGACGTTAAGCGGGCCTCCGCTCGCCCGGCTCCATATAGCGTTGCCGGCTCGATCGAGAGCGGTGAGGATACCCAGGCCGTTATCCATGAACAAGACGGGAGCGCCGTTCTTATCTGTTGACGCTGCAAAAGGCGAGCCGTAGCTGGAGTCGTAGGCTGCCACAACCGCATAGGCGGTTCCGTTAAAGCCGAGCGCCTTATAGCCGCCTCCGGAATAGACGAGCAAATCCTTTTTGCCGTCGCCGTTAAAATCGTAAACCAGCGGCCGGCTTAATCCGGAGTAGGAAGCCGCGCTTACATGATTGCCGACCGGTTGGCCGGCCAAGACGAACGAGCTGCCTTCCAGCCTCAAAATGGGCTCATAGGCGCCGCTCCCGTTCAAGGCCAACACCTGGATCGGGGCGGTCCCCGACGGTCGTTCCACCGTTTCCTCCGTTACGAGCAGCTCGAACTTGGAGTCGCCGTTCACGTCCTCGATTCCCCAGAGATAGTAACCGGGCAGCTTCATGTTGGCGGGATTACCCGGATTGGACGCATCCCACACATGAATGGACCAATTCCCATGAGACTCGCCCGGGACCGATTCATACATGCCGAACACAATCTCGGGTTTGCCGTCCTGGTTCACGTCGACGACGGGGTCGTTCACTACCTTCATGACCCGCTGCAACCCGTCCACCTTCGATGGCTGTCCCGCATACCCGAAGTAGCGATCCCACAGCAGCGACAGCTCGCCGGCCTGATTGTCGGCTGCACCGATATGGAACGAGACGCCGTCGGCCACGATAACCGCCTCGCGGTAAGGGTCGCTGTCGATGTTGGTGAGCGTGAAATACCCGTAGTTCCTGCCCGATTCCGCACCGGTCGGGATCCAATCGACCTTATGCTCCGGCGTAATCCCTTCATCCGCCTTGCCCGCCGGCTTGAACAATTGAACCTCAGTGAACTGGACATGGTAGGCTCCCGGGCTGCCGAAATTGCTGCCGCTCACGTACAATCGGAGCTTATCGGTCACGAGCGGCGCACTGCTGAGATCGATTGTGGCCGGATTCGGGCCTTGGGACAGATTGACGCTCGATTTCGTTTGCCAGGCGCCGTTCTCCATCGTCTGCACTTCCACGTTCGGAGCGAACAGCCCATGAATGACGATGGTGCCGATTACCGTCCCGGCGGGCAAGCCCAGCTCGACCCACGTGCTGCCGCTCGCCTCGTTTTTCGGCTGGCTGATGAAATAGGAGTTCGTGTTGCCGTCAACCAAGTTGGCAGCGGGATAAGACCCGCCCGGATACTCGCTCTCGGCGGTGACGGAATTCACGGTAATGTCCGTCGTCAGCTCATACAGCTCCATCTCCGACAGCTGGACGTGGTACAGGCCGTTCCCGTTCCCGAACGAGCTTTTTTTGACGCTGACCCGGACCTTGTTCGTTTCGATAGGGGTCGGGAACGTGACGACGCCTACGTTCACGGACGACGGTTCATCGACGGTCTTTTGGACCTCCCACATCTCTTTTTGGATATTCCATGTTTCCACGGTCACATAGGGCACGATCAGGTTATAGAATTTGATCGCCGTAAGCATCCGCTTCTTCGTCAGCTCCGTCAGGATGACGGCTTCGCCTTTATTGCCTGCGCCGGCATCCGGTTTTTGCGCGCTGATCCAATAGTCCGCAGTGTTGCCGTTCACGAGCAGCTCGGGTGTGTAGCCCGGATAGTTCGAATCGGCCGTTATCGATTTGATCCACGTCCGGTCGAGCTTGGTAGGCGTGACCGCCGACAGCAGATCTTCGCCGAAGGCTTTCACTTCGGTGAACTGAACCTGGTACGCATCCACGCCGTTCCCGTAGCTGCTGGACGTTACGTTGATTCTCACTTTATCCGTGAGCACGTAGGAGCCGAAATCAATGTCGGTTCTAAACTCGCCGTCCTGACTGTAATGGACGTCCGTAGAGCGGAAAGTGGCCCGGGTCACCCATCCCTCCAGCGAATCCCAAGTCTGCACCTCGAAGCCGCAGCCGTGCAGGCGGTAGACGGACAGCTTGCTCACGTTTTTCGGGCTACCGAAGCCAAGCTCCACCCAGCCTGAACCGGTTGTCACGCCGGGGCCCGACTTGATCTCGCTGATGTAGTAGGAGGTCAAATCGCCGTCGATCAGACGGGACGGCGGGTAGGCTCCGCCGGGGTATTCGCTTTCCGCCGTTACGGTTTGGAATGCAAGCGGTTCGTATAAGATCCCCGTCGTTTGCCGTTTCGTCCCTATCACTTGCCCGTCGTACAGATCAATCCCGCCATGCCGGATGACGGCCAGTTCGTCATAGGGGTCATCGTCCATATTCGCGAAGGCGAGGCCGGGATAGAACGCGGCGATATTCCCCTGGTTCTCGGAGCGGGTGTCCACGATTCGGTTGACGAGCTCGCCTGCGAAGGAGCCGTCCGCCGCCCGGGAAAACTTGTAGATATAAATAAACGGCTTCTTGTAGGACCACAACGCAGCTTCCATATTGCCGTCCTTATCGAAATCGCCGATTTTGAAGCGGGGCTCCGTCAGCTGGTCATCGAGCTCGGCGGTATAGAGTACCGCTCCGGACCCGGCCGACAAGATGACGAGCAACTTGTCGCCGAATACGACGACCTCCTTGCTCCCGTCCCCGTTCAAATCTTCGACCGCATACACGCTTGAGGCCAAAATCACATCGGACATCCAAAGGTCGGTCCCGTTCATGTCGACGGCGGCGACTCTTCCGGCGTCCACCATCACCATGTCGTTCGAACCGTCCCCGTTGACGTCGGCGAACACGGGCGCCCGGTCCACGGAGCCTTTGACGAACACTTTGCCGGTCTCTGCAGCTTCGGTCACAATCCCCGGATCCGGCTGGTAGCCGGTGTTGCCGTTGTCGTTTCTCCAGGAGGGCCATTGCCCTTTGGCCTCTCCGGGCTGCGGCGATGCCGATACGGAGCTTAGGGAAGTGAAAGGTAGAAGGAAGAGGGCCGTTAAAACGACAAGTACCCATTTTTTGAACACAATTGCCATCTCCTTTTTTGCCTGATCGGGGTATTCGGAGCGGGATGCGGTTCCCTTGAACGCTTACGGTTTGTACAGAACGGGTGTTTTCACTCTCCAGTTGTTATCGCTGTCGGGGCGGGTCAGGATGCCGTACGTTTCGGGACGGCGCATCCCGAGGAAGCACTCCTTTAGCGTTGGATACTTCTTCTTGAGCTCTCCAGTAGCCCAGTATTCATAGGACTCATCCAGGTCGACCTCTGCGACTGCCACCCCCGGCCGGTGCGACGTATCCGCCCGAGTCCGGCCGTACGGGTCGACGATCCGGGCATGCCCCATCGTTCTGCCGGACAAATACGGCATCTGGATATAATGGCTGGTCACGACGTAGATCTGGTTGTCGATCGCCCGGGCATTGACGAGCGATTCGCACAAATTGCCCGAATAATCCATCCACATCGTCGGATGCACGACGACGTCCGCTCCCTGCAGCGCCAGGATGGTCCACAATTCCGGGTAATGCACGTCCATGCACACGGTAATGCCGATCCTGCCGAAGTCCAAGTCGAACACCGGGTAGTCGTCTCCCTGCTGCACCTGATCGCACTCTCCCGGAGCCAGATGGGTTTTCCTGTACTTGCCCGCGTAATTCCCTTGCCGGTCGAGCACGATGCTGGTGTTGTACAGATGCTCCCCGTCACGTTCCCGGATGCAGAGCACGATGTTCGAGTTGGATTGGGCGGCTGCGGCCGCAAACTTCGCCTGAATCGGCCCTCCCGGCACGGGCTCTCCCATCCGGGCTACTTCTTCAGGCGGCAGACGGTAAATGTCGATTTCTTCGGGGAGCACGATCAAATCCGGCTTCCACTTCGCCGCCTCCTCGATCAAGGCCAGCGCTCTCTCGATATTGACACCGGGTATGGCCGACTGTTCGTCTACATGCAAGGAGACGGTCGCCAGCACCGCTTTTCTGCTCATTGTTCATCCTCCTCGATCCGATGACGGCTGCAAACTTCCTCAATGATGGACGCCATCAGCTCCACATCCTGGTCCGAATACTTCTCGGTCCACATCCAGCGGATCCACCGGTTCATGAATGCGACCGCATTCGGCACGATCTCGTCCGCGTCATAATTGACCGCCCTGGACGCCGTCGGGACGTTGAACGGATAGACGCCTTGGGCGACTTTCTCCGCGAGGAACGGGACGCCGGCCGGAAGCACGTAATATTTGCCCATGCCGCACGGGATGCCGGCTTCCAGCAGCTCGTCGGCCAGCTGATCGGCCGTGCAGGAGAGCTGCGACGGCTCGACGCTGAAGCCGTACATCCAATACGTGTGCGTGCGATCGGCAGGCACCTCGTACACTTGTACGCCGGGAATGGAGCGGATCTTGTCGTTCAGCATCGCCGCGGAGCGCATCCTGGCCTCCACTTGCCGGGGCAGAATCTCCCAGTTGCCGAGACATGTCGCGGCCGTGCATTGCGGGGCGCGCAGCGCCAGCCCCTGGTACACGTGCTTGCGGCCGAAGCCGGGGTAGTTCACGGCGCCGCGCGCGATCGAACGGTTGACGATCCGGTCGTACAGCTCCTGATCGTCGGTCAGGATCGCTCCGCCCATATCGGCGCCCATCGTCTTCTCCGAGTCGAAGGAGAACACCGCTACGTCGGCGAGCGTCCCCGCGAGCCTGCCTTTGTACGTCGACAGGATGCTCTGGCACACGTCTTCGATGACGACGAGGTTGTGCTTGCGGGCGAGGGCCATGATCGGATCGTAATCACACGGCAAGCCGAAGAAGTTCACCGCCAGAATGGCGCGCGTCCGCTCCGTGATGCAAGGCTCGATCGTCTCGGCGGAGATCAGCCCGGTCCCCGGCTCCGTATCGCAAAAGACGGGAATGTAGTTGTGGAACAGCAGGCCGGCCAAATCGCCATAGTCTGCGATCGGACTAACGATGATCTCATCGCCCGGCTTGAACTCCAGCCCGGCGAACAAGGCGAAGAGCGCGTTCGTGCAGCCTGGCGTCAGCATGCAATATTGCCGGCCGTGCGCTTCCGCCAGCACCTTCTCGAAGCGCGTTACCATGTCCGAAGCGAGTCCCGATTCGACAACTTGCTGCAAATACGAGAGCGTATTCGGCCCCATCTCCCGCGGGAAGACGGAAGGAAGTCCCCGCGTCGATCGGATTTGAGCCGCCGAACCGAATTTGGCGTTGCCTAGCTTTACATTTTGTTTGTCCATCTTCCCATCCACCCTTTGTCTGAATTTATTAAGAGGGCGCTCGTTGCCCTACTTACTGCTTGACGCTTCCCACTACGATGCCCTTGACGAAATACCTTTGCAAAAACGGATACACGATCAGGATGGGCAGCGCTCCGATGAAGATTTGCGCGGCTTTCACCGAACGGTCCGATACATATTGCATCAGGAGCAAATCCACCTGGTTTAGTACGTCCAAGTTTGACTGTACGATCACGGTCTGGAGGTAGCTCTGCAGCGGATAGTGCTCCGTGGAGTTCATGAAGATCAATCCGTCGAACCACGCATTCCAGTGCCCGACCATGGAGAACAGCGTGCACGTGGCGAGCCCCGGGAGCGATAACGGCACATAGATGCTGGTCATCGTCCGCCAATGGCTGGCGCCGTCCACGAGCGCCGCTTCTTCCAACTCCTTGGGCAAAGAGCGGAAGAAGTTCAGCATCAGAATGACGAGGAACACGGGAACGGCGCTGGGCAAGACGAGCGACCAGATCGTATCCATCAGGCCGAGCGCCTTGACGACCATGTAGAGCGGGATCAACCCGCCGCTGAACAGAATCGTAATGACGAAGAACCAGGCATAGGCTGTCCGCCATCGGAACACATTCACTTCTTTGGACAACGGGTACGCGATCAGGACGGTTAGCAGCAAGCTGATGGACGAACCCAGCAGGACCCGTTTGAACGAAATCAGCATCGCTTGGAGGAACGCATTCGACCCCAGCACGTATTCATAGGACTTCCATGTGAACCGGACCGGCCACAAGCGCACGAGTCCGGCCTCCGAGGCGGAAGCGGCGCTGAGCGAGACGGAGAACACGTTGACGATCGGGAGCAGACAGAGAAAGGCGAGCAGCGTCAAAAACACATAATTGCAAACGAGGAACACGGTTCTGCCTGTGGACGGTTTTATCATACGGGTTCACCTCCGAAGCTAAAGGCTAAAAAATGCGATAGTTGGTCAACCGGTAAGCCAAGAAATAGGCGGTGGATATGAAAACAAACGAGACGACGGACTTGAACAGGCCGATGGCCGTGGCGGGACCGAATTGCGCGTTGATCAAGCCGATGCGATAGACGAACGTATCGATGATGTCCCCGCTCTGGTAGACGACGGGGCTGTACAGATTGAACACTTGCTCGAAGCCGGCGTTCAACACGTTCCCTAGACTCAGCGTTGCTAGCAGAACGATGATCGGCCGCATGCCCGGCAGCGTCACATGCCACGTCTGCCTCCACCGGTTCGCCCCGTCCATGATCGCGGCCTCGTATTGAGTCGGATCGATGCTCGTCAAGGCGGCCAAATAGACGATCGTGTTGAAGCCGAACTCCTTCCACACCTCCGAGACGACGAGTACATATGGAAACCAGCGATTGTCGCCGAGAAAAAAGATCGGATCGATCCCTAAATGCTGCAGCGTCACGTTGACGAGCCCGGATTTCGGCGACAGCACGTCGATCAGGATCCCGCTCAGGATGACCCAGGACATGAAATGCGGCAAATAGATCAGCGTCTGGATCCCCCGCTTGAACCGCTCCTTGCGGAGCTCGTTCAGCAGCAGCGCGATCAGGATCGGGACGAGCTGCCCCGCGACGATCTTCATCAAGGCGATATAGACGGTATTCAGCAGCACCTGGAAAATATCCGGCAAATGCAAGATGTAGTCGAAGTTCTTCAGGCCGACCCAATCGGAGTGGAAAATCCCTTTCGCCGGAATGAATTTCTGAAAGGCGATGACGATTCCCGCCATCGGTCCGTAGCAGAAAATCAGGACGAGCACGACTCCGGGGAGCAGCATTAGGTGAAAAGGAAGCTGAGAGATTCTGTTTTTGCGGATCAACAACCGCACCTCCTTGCCGATTGCGGAGACGATGGAGCGAGGAGGCCACCCTAGGGCGCAGGGCGGCCACCGTCGGTCGGATCGTCATTTAAGCGTTTTGTACCAGTCGTTGACTTCCTTCGTAATTTGATCGCCGCCGGTTTTTTTCCAATCGTCCACGAACTTGTCGAACGAATCTATTCCGGCGCTGCCCGTAATGATGTTGATGAACGTCGTGTCTCTCAATTTCTCCAACGTCGCGAGCTTCTCCGACATGACCGGCGTTGAGGCGACGAAGAACTCGTTCTCCATCAGCATGTTGTTCTCGATGTACTTGATGGCGATGCTGCGTGCCCCGTTGATGCCGAAGCACTTGTTGATGCCCCAGTAAGCGTTGTTGCCGTTCTTGAACTCGATGATGCGGTTGTACCAGGCACGGTCAAGCGGGTTCAGGTCGGCGACCTGCTTCTTGCCCTCGAGGACGCTGGAGACGTTGGTCTGTGTGGTTAAATTGTTGTAGGGCATATACGAGGAAGCCGCGGTGAGCAAGTAGTTCGGCACGCCTTCCAAGGAAGAGATGTATGTCTGTGTGACCTTCTCGTCCTTAGTCAAGTAGTAGCTCTGAATGAAGAAATCGATCATTTTGAGGACCGCCTCGGGGTGCTTGTAGCCCTTCTTGACGACCCAGTAAGCGATCGGACCGGTGCTCGTCACCTGAGGCTTCGCGGGCTGGCTGTCGATGGACAAGAGAGGGTAGGCGTCCCACTCGGCGTTCGGATTGTTATCTTTGACCTTTTGCAGCACACCCGCGGCGGCGGAGGTATCAATGAACGTAATGCCTACTTTGCCCGCGGCGAGGTCTTCATTGACTTTGGCCGTGTCCTTGACGGGGAACTCTTTGTCGAGCAGCCCTTTCTTGTACAGGTCCTGCAGCTTGCCGAGCGCGTTCTTCATCTCGGGCTGCACGTCGCCGTAAACGAGTGATCCTTGACTGCTCTTGATCCACATGTTGCGATAGGCATGGTAGCTGTTCACGAAGCCGACGAAGCTGTGGTAGCTGAAATCTTTGTCGAGCGCGAACCCGAACGTGTCGTTTTTGCCGTTGCCGTCCGGATCCTGCGTTGTGAACGCCTCGGCTATTTTAAACAAGTCATCCATCGTTTTCGGCTCGGAGAGCCCCAGCTTCTTCAGCCAATCGGTCCGGATCCACACGACTTGCGTCGCTTCCTTGCCGTTTCCCGTGAATGGGAACGCCATCAGCTTGCCGTTCACCGTTGCGGCCTGCATCGGCTTCGGCCCGCTTTGCTGGATCATGTTCTTGTAGCTCTCGGGCGCGTATTGCTTATACACTTCCGTCAAGTCTTGGATGAGGTCCGCTTCCAGCAGCTGCTTGAACTGCACGCCGTCGACACTCAGGAAATCGGGCAAATCGCCCGATGTGAGCGACAAGTTCAGCTTCGTCGCGTATTGGGTGCTGTCGACGACCCAGTTGTATTTCAGCCGGATCCCGAGCTGATCCGAGTACGCTTTCGTCCAGGCGTTGTCCGTTCGGGATTCGCCGTTCGCGTACTTGATGACCGACCAGTTCTGCCCCACCGTGGTAATATCGATGGGCGGGTCGTATTTGCCGTTCACACTGGTCGGCGCGCTTGAGCCGGTTGGCGCACCTGAAGGGCTTGGCGCGTTTGAAGCGTTCGGCTCCGTCGTAGTGGACGACGAGCACCCGGCGAGCAGCGCGAACACCGTCGTCGCGGCGATTGCCATACGAAATCGGGAACTCTTCATTTCGATTGACCTCCTGCATTTCGAATTGGAGAAGCCATCATTGCGTTTTCGCGAGGTTCGCGGGTTGGCGGCTATACCCGGTCTCGTTCAGATGGGCCGCCACCTCTTCCAGGTCGGGGAGCCAGACGCCGCCTTCCTTCTCAAGCGCCCGGCGCAGCACGACCTCGACCGTCTGACAGAACGGATCGATCGCGGCCAATACCGCCGGATGCGTCGTCAGCGTGAAGACGAGGCCGTGCTCGTGCGCGTAGTCGACCCCCCGGGTCAACATGCTGAGCCATTCGGTCAAATCCGGCCGGTAAATGCGCCAGGCGACGACATCGGTGATGCCGGCGAGCGGCAGCTCGAGTAAACCGCTTTCATACCGGTATGGCTGAAGGACGTGCTGGGACCGGTTGAACGCTTCCGATAGCGTATCGAGGTCCACCTTGTTCGTAACCTCGGCGGACGAAGCTTCGTAATTCCGGTACAACGAATCGTTGTAGTGGGTCGACACCCACCAGAAGCCTTCCGCCTGGCACAGCTTCTGCACATCGGCGTCGTCCTGCAAGCCGTTCGCGAAGCCGCCGGGCGAACGCAGTCCTTTCGGTTCGACGCTTAAGGCCTGCCGGATCGCCGCGGTCGTCATCTGAAGCTCCTGCCGAACAATCTCCTGCGCGCTCCGGCCGGCCGCCCTCCATGGACAGCGGTCGTACACACCCGCGAGCCGCTCGACCTCTCGCGCTTTGAGATTGACGTGCGTGTACGTATGGTTGCCTACCGCGTGCCCCGAAGCTACCGTTTTCTTCAGGTAGTCGACATCCGGGTCCTCGAACAGACTGCCTACCAGGAAGTAATGCGCCTTCGCTCCGTACGCTTCGCACTTCGCATTGATCTTGCCGACGTACGTTTTGGTCGCCTCGTCGATAGCCCCCTTCCGATGGTTCCAAAAACTCGGCCAATACGGAAAATTCGTCACCATTTCCAGGTCGAAGCTGAGCTGTACAGCAAACCTTGCGCCGTTTGGATACATGCTGCCCCCCTTAACCTTGTTTCGATATGCGGTGCTGTTGATGGTGCCATTCGTGTCTTCACTATACAACAAGGCGTTTTTAGAAGATTTAAAAAATCTTGCTCATCTTTTGCAGATTATTGCTTTATTCCGGCTTGGGCCGGGAGCGGCGGACATAGAAAAAACCTCCGGAGACACAATGCTCCAGAGGTCATAGTTCATGGCGTTCAGTTAGGCGCGTGCGACCGACTCCTTAACTTAGCTACGACATGAATGGTCATGCAGGTGTTTAACGCAATCGTAAAGCAAATATTCCCGCTTCTCATCCTTATATGCGATAGTCGTTACCGAAGTATTGCGCAGTTCGTCACCGGTAGACTCGTCCTGCATCAGCTCCTTGAGGGTTTGCCCCAAAAAATATCCGTGCGTGACGACGAGAACCTTTTTACCGGCAAACCGTAAAGCGATATCCCTTGCAAAGCTCATACCGCGGGCACGCATCGACTCGTGGGTTTCCTGGCCCATATCAAGCTGTCTCCAATTTAGTCCCCACCGCTCGATCCGTTCCGATTCAATCGTATCGGCAATCTTGCCTACGTCCATTTCCCGCAGCCGTTCATCGAAGAAATCGATGGGCTTGCCTATTGCAGCGGAAATAATTTCTGCCGTTTCGCGCGCTCGCCTTAAATCGCTGGAAATAAACACATCCCATTGCTCTTCGGAGAGTCGCTTGGCCACTAATGCCGCTTGCGCTCTCCCCGTTTCATTCAGCGGATTTTGAGTGTGCCCCTGAGCTCTGTTCTCAATATTGTGATCGGTAATTCCGTGTCTGACGAAAGTGATCGTGGCCATGGAATCTCTTCTCCCTCTGCGATCTCTATATCGCTAATATTGCAACCCAGAATGCCGGATCATCCGTTTCCAGCGCTGACGGCGGCCGCAAGGATGGAAGACACCGATACCGTCTCCCCTTTTTTCGGATGATAAGCTTTAACGCCTCTCGCGTTTTGCGATTCCGGATAACGGCTGTGCAGCGTAATAACCGCTTTGGGCGCAATCCGTTCGATCATGTCGGATATCGCCTCGGGATGGGCGTGCCCCCCGTTGGACAATGAATGGCCGGTGATGCCGAACGTCTTCAAATATTTGGCCACATCGGCATGATCGAGCTTGACGCTGTAATCCGATTGAATGAAATGCGACCGCTCCTGCAAATCGCCGAGGGTTTCCAATTCTATCAGATGGGCAAGGTCGGGAAATTTGAAAAAGTATACATACTCGCACTTTTGTTCGGCCATTTCTTCCAGAGAGATCGTTTCATAGGGAACCGCCATGCCTTTCGTTACCGTGGCGTCGACGATTCGGATCGCTTCGTCAAGGGCGGGATGGCCATCGAGAATACGCAAGCCTTCGCGGTTCGCGGTATGCCAGATGACGGCATGAGAAGCCTCCATCACGACCTTCCGCCCTTTCTCCGTCGCAATAGCGATCATGTTGGCCATTCGCTCCAAGTCCCGCGGCGACATCTGCAAGTACACAAGCCCGTCTGCTATACCTACGATTTCCGAGAAACGGGACAGCAGCTCATCCTCCGTCATCTGGTAGGAAAGCACGGCGGACGGGTCGGAGGTAAGACGCGTTCCTTCCGTGATCAGCAAGTCGATCTGTCTGTCGCGGCACAACTCAATGAACCGGTCGATCCGTTCCGGATGCTTGCCTTGACGGCGCCAATCCCCTGTATAGGCGATTCTGTGGGTGCCGTCGTCAATAATAATGCCCGCCGCACCTGTCGCATTATGATCCATCTCGACAATTTGCATCGTAAATTCCCCGAAATCGATAACGCTCAAATCGTCGCAGGCTTTGATCTGTGCTTTGGTATCCGGGCTGTGGCCGCCCGCAACCATACCCCGGAACAAGGAATGGGCGTCGAAGTTCATATACACGGGGATATCGGGGTGAACATAAGGAAGTACCGCGATATGATCCGTATGCATGTGTCCGATGAACAGACTGAGACTTTCGAAATGAGGAAATTCACGGTCGCCCCATGCACGCCGCACCATTGCCGGATCCAGTCCATTCATTTGCTCGGGATCATACAGTTCAAGTAGCGGCGCCGTCATTCCGCCAAGCAAATATTGACGCAGCTCGCGCCCCGGTGTCGCGCCTACCGGTTCATATAGGGTCAGCTGTTTAGGGAACAGAAGGCTGCTGTGCTCGACTCCGAAATCGAATAAAACAGCCTGCTTCCCTTTACCGTAAAGAACCTGGACGCCCCCAGATTTCCCTACGCCGCCAAAAAAAATCAATTGCCCTTCATGCAAAACATCCGCCTCCCGATTCTTACGATTGCTAGAATTAAGATTTTATATTTTCTTCCAATGAAAGTATGGCTCCATACTCGCGTAATTTTTGTCTTATAATCTGGACATCTACATCTTCCGGAGCAATATTTTGTTGTACAGCTAATGCAGCCCCGATCCCTACTCCTTCGCCAACCGCCATACAAGTAGGCATAACTCGTGAAGAGCCGAACACAACCGGATCCACACTTATACAACGTCCGCTTAACATAAGTCGTTTAACATCTTTAGAAATAGTTGCCCCATAGGTTATCCCATAAGGACCCGCAAGTGACCTAATCAGGGTTGAATCCCCGGAACCGCTATGAATATCAATAATATAGGAACCTAAAGCGATGGTATCATTAGGAATGACTCCATTTACAGCAGCTTCTTCACGTATCATTTGCTTGCCTATTATTCGCCGTGTTTCCCGAATACCCAAAAATGGTGCTATAGAGGATAAATAAATATTCTCAAAGCCAGGTATATGTTCTTTTAACATATTAATTAGAGGTATAATTTGTAGGCTTGATTCAATTTCACCTCTACTCAACTCTTCAATTTTTGTGCCGTCAAAGTTCAATATTCGAATACAGTTTAAAGCAATATAGCCTTCTCTAGGCAAATTAATATAAATAATTGTATCCCGATCAATAGGGCACTTTCCTTCTTTTCTGAGTTTGGAAACCGTGTTTTTTAATCCGACAAACACATGATTTTCACTTGCTCGCAAAAACTCAGCCGTGTAACCAGGACGGATTTTCATGGATGATCCATGTTTTAATTCCTCCGGGTGTTCCTCCAAATAATCCATAAACTTTTCTAAATTAAAGCCTCCTACTGTAAACATTAACGTAGGCGGCTGGGTTTCACCATTCGCATATTGCCCTTTTTCGAATTCGGCTCCCGCCATATAGGCAACATCACCATCACCTGTCGCATCAACAAATACATCCGCAAAGATTTCTATTTCTTTTCCTTTTCCTTTAACAATAACTGACTTCAGTTCACCATTTTCAACAGTCGTTCCAATAATTTCACAATGCAATAATGGCCGCACCCCATATTGCTTCATTTTTTCAAAGACAACGATTTTCATCAAATTAGGGTCAATTACTGTAGTTGAATTATGCAATGGACATTCTCTATGTCCGAATGAACCGCCCAATTCTACCAAACGATCAACAATCTCTTGAGGAAGCCCCCTTGTTACCTGGCGACCTTGGGCATCCAAAAAAGCTAGTAATGGCAACCCTATAGTCATGTTCCCGCCTAAAAAGCCTTGACGATCAACTAAAATGGTCTCTGCTCCTTCACGCGCTGCTGAAATGGCTGCGCCAACCCCTCCGGAACCACCACCAAGAACAAGAACTTGAGTTTGAATTACTTGTCTTTCAGCACGATTTTCCATACTATACCTTCTCCTTCTTTTTCATTGTGCCTCGATCATCCGCCAGCGTCCAATAATGTCAGGCAGTATTGGCCGATTTCGTATCCAACCTTCGCTAACGAGTCTTTTAAAGGCTCGGGCAGTCGGTTAAACTCCTTATGCGTCTCATATGTAAAATCGCCCTCGTACCCGATCTCGACAAGCACCGGCATGATCGAACGCCAGTCTACGCTGCCGTGGAACGGAAACATGTGCTCATCCGATTTGCCGTAATTATCGTTTACGTGAGTCGCCTTGAGCCGCTTGCCAAGTGTACGGAGCGCCGGGCGCTGATCCTTGTACAGGAAATTGGCGTGACCGAAGTCCCAGCATGCGCCTACTCGGGGCTCGCCCCAGACGTCGATCAGCGCAGCGAGCTCGGCCGCGTGGCTGGCAAACCGCCTCTTGGACGTTTCCCTTTCGATCATATTTTCAAAAGCGATACCGACATTGTGACTGACGGCAAGCTCAACAATGGGAGAGAAATGCTCCACATTGTCCTTAATGCATGCATCCACGTCCAGGGCGGTTTTCGCCCTGTCCTCTTGAGGATGTACGACCGCCCATTTCACACCGAGAATGGAGCTCGCGATAATGGAACGGCGCATCATCTCCTGGTACACCTCCAGCCGCTCCGCCGTCTGATCATTCACATGACCCGGTAAAAATACTGGATGGGACTGCGTAAACTCGATACCCAGCTTCTCGGCCTCATCTCGGAGCTCATGCATCAATTGCTCCCAGTTGTCTCTGACAAGATCGGTTTGGCCCGTCAGCGCTCGGCAAAAATTAATGTCCACCACATCATATCCTGCTGTCTTTAACCTTCTAATCGATTCTTTATAGGGCGTATAGCCTCCTGACAAGGTTAGGCTGAAAGTGCCTGTTGTCGTTGAAAGCCTCAAGTTTGATCATCCTTTCGAGTGAATTTGCTTGACGGCTGAACGGCATTATTTTTTCGATCCGTTATTTTCCAATTGTTGCGGTTGCTTTATTGATTTCCTCGTCCAGCTCTTTCAACACCGTGTTCACATCGTCCGGGCCCTTCAGGAAGACATCAAACTTCTTCGTAGTGAGAGGTTCGGCGATTTCCCTGTTTAAGTAGATCGGGTATTTCACCGGTTTGCTTTTCACAATCCCCGCAATGTTTTTATCTTTCAAGGAAGGATCGCCCTGCCCGAACGCTTTCCTCACGGCTTCGCTCTTAAGCGGCGATATTCGGCCGGATTTGGAAACGTTCATTTGCACTTCATCGGAAGTTAACACCTCGATCACCTGAAACACTTGATCCATGTGTTTGGTTGTTGGAACTGCTCCCACCATATAAACGGTCGAATTTCCATAAATATTCGGTCTATCCTTGAAGAACGGAATCTGTACGACATCCCAATTAAGTCCCTCCGCCTCTTTTAGCTGTGAGAACTTGCTGGTTTCATTCATCATCGCAACCGTGCGGTCCTTGACGAACCCGTTCAATCCGTTCTTATTCGAATCTTTCGACGGTTCATTGCCGGGAATCGAATAGATTTGCTTCCCCAATTCGAACACACGTTTCCAGCCTTCACTTGACGTAATCGCCTTCTCCGTTTTGCGGTCCATATACTCCAGCCCGAGAGGTTGAGCCAGTCTCACGATATTCCCTACGTCCCAACCTCGATACTGAACGCCGTTATCGACCCGAGTCACCTTTTTGGCAAGCTCTAAAGCATCCTCCATGGTCATCCCATCCTTCGGATATGGGGCGCCGAATTTATCGAAAATGTCCTTATTGTAATACAACGCATGAAATCCTGTTTCGATCGGCAAGCCGTATAACTCGCCTTTTTCAGTCGCCGCATATTGAATATCGTCCAAGTAGTTTTGCTCGAACCGGTTCAAATCCACTTGATTTTTCTGAAAAAGCGGCTTCATATCCATGTTTATGGACCGCTCTTTTAATCCCGGCATATTGCCGTTAAATGAAATGTAGAGATCCGGAACCTGGCCGGAAGCAATTAGCTCATCGTATGCCTTAAACGAGCTGGCACTCAAGAGCTCCAGCGTAATATGGGGATACTTCTTTGTGACCGGCTCGATGTAGAGCTGCTTAAATTCTTCGGTAATCGGCAAATGTACGGCAAACTTGAGCGTAACGGGCGTCGTGTCCACGACCTTCGCAGGTGCGGGTTGCGGGGTGCCTTCGCTCTTCTGCTCCGCTTGTTCCTGCCCGCAACCTGCCAGTACTGCAGTTCCTAAGATTGACAGGCTCAGCAATAAAGAAATCCTCTTGCTTCTCAAAGTGCTCTTCAAAGTGATAACCTCCATTAGCAAAGTGTGAAGATTTGCCTTTTCCCCCATTGACAAATGCCCCATTCACTCATTTGTCTAATTGGCAGTTTGAGTATATCAATTCAATTCGCATATTCTGTTAATTCTACGTAAGGAAATTGTAAATCGTATTTTTATTTCATTAGAACAGCATCTTTAACTCTTGAACATACAGTAATCATTCATTTATAATATATTTTATTTCAACTCGAGGAGCCGATGCTGCATTATGGATGCGCAAGCTTTATGGAACCAGCAGCTGCTGCTGGCTTTTCACTTTTATTTCGAGCGGAAGGAACAATTTGAAATGCAGGCGGACACTTATCCTGTATGGGTGATGTTTGCCGTTGAATCGGGGAAATTCCGGTTTCGAATAGGTGCAGAAAGCGGAGAGGCAAGCGCCGGAGATCTTATTTATTGTCCTCCAGGCCACACATTTCATCGCGAAATGGTGTCGCCACTGGGACTCCATTATATCGGCTTCGAATTTGCCGCTAACCCACAATCGGAGCTCAAGCCGCTGCTGCCTTCCGTTAAATCGCATCCAACGGACGGTAGACGGCTGTTTTCTGACTTCGCCTACTTGCGCAAGCTCCACCTCGCGGTCGACCCGCGCAATGTCCAGCGCAAACAAATGATTCTCAATGATATGTGGCAACTCACATGCGAGGATTGGGAAGATGAGCATCTAAAAGATAAGCTTGATCATCTTCCGAATTCGGAAGATGATCTGATGAACCGGGCGATGGAATGGCTCTATCGGCACGCCTATACTCCATTCGGCATGAACGAGCTATCCGGCCTGCTTGGACTTAGCCCCGTCCAGTTTACACGCCGTTTCCGGAAATCGTTCCACATGAACCCGTCAGAACTCGTCCGATCTTTGCGCATCCGCAGGGCAGCAGGACTTCTGCTTGATACCGACATGACGCTGGATCAGATCGCGGGCCGCTGCGGCTACGATAACGGCTTCTATTTGAGCCTCGTGTTTGCTAAAAGTATGGGAATGAGGCCCACAAAATATCGCGAAATGAACCGGGTATAGAGCTCGTTACCCATAACAACTTGCAAAAACCTGCCTCAATACGCAAAAAGAACCGGTCATCATGTCACCATGGAACCGGCTCTTTAGACGCCAAAAAGATTAAGCTCGCTATAAAACGAAAGGAGCGAGGCCTAGAACTTAAGCCACTTATCTCCTGAAATAATCCGCGACCTTCTTGATCGCCAGGTACATGTTCTCGATGTCGGCATCGGAATACTTGTCGTGCCACACCCAGCGGATCGTGCGCGAGACGTACGACAGGGCGCCGGTCATCTCCTCGCGGCGGAAGGTCATCCGGTCCCAAGGCAAGTACTCGACGCTGTCCGGGAAAAAGTAATACGGCACGTGGCTCGCCCCGCCAATGCCCTCCGCCTCGATCGCCTCGCCGATCGTTCGAATATCCGCCTCGAACCGGTCCATCTCGAAGAACACCGGATATATCCAATACAAGCACGAGGACCCGTCCGGGATCCGTAGGGGGAGCACCCCGTCGATCGTCGCGAGCCGCTCCGACAGCCGGGCCGCGAGCTCCACCCTTCGGGCGTTCTGCTCCGGGAGGATGTCGAGCTGCGCCAGTCCGAGCGCCGCTTCCATGTCGCCATAGCGGTAATTGTAGCCGAACATGTCGTACTTCCGGCCGAAGCCTTCGACGTGATAGCCGCCCCGGTTGATCGAGAACTTGAACGCCCGGTCGTACAAGTCCGGATCCTGCATGATCAGCATCCCGCCATGCTCCGTGCTCAGATGCTTCTCCGCATCGAAGGAAAAGCAGCCGATATCGCCGAAGGTCCCCGCCTTGCGCCCCTTATACTCGCCTAGCGGACACTGGCAGCAGTCTTCTACAACCGGAATCCCCCTGGCCCGGGCCACCTCCAGGATCGGATCCATGTCACAGATCAGACCTTGCCAGTGCACGACGACGATCGCTCTGGTCTTCTCGGTCAGACATCGCGAGATTCGCGGGGCGTCCATGTTGCCCGTATCCGGGTCGATGTCGCAAAAGACCGGCACCGCTCGCTGGGCCAGAATGCCGGCGAGCGAGCCGTAGTCGCTGACCGACGTGACGACGACCTCGTCCCCGACACCCACACCTAAGGCCGCCAATGCGATATGGATCGCTGACGTACAATTGCTAGCGCTCAGTGCATGGGCGGTCCCGTGCTCCTCGGCGAACCTCCGCTCGAACCGAGACGCCATGCCGCGAATGGGCAAAAATCCGGAGTCGAGCACCTCCCGGATATAGTCATAAGCCCGGGGCGCGATCACTCTCGGGAACAGGCTCGGCAGCGCATTCCCGTCCCCGATCACCGGCTCACCCCCGTGCAAGGCTAACCGGCTCATAGGCGCGCCTCCTCGGCCGAACCGGTCAGCAAGCCATACAGCTCGGGTCTGCGCGCATGCATGATGCGCGACCGGTACGTGAAGTCTTGGCGGACGATCCCGTCCTCCAGCATATAGGAGGGCTTGCGGCGTACGGCCTCCAAGTCCAGCTGGAACGTATAAAGGCCGGCCCGGTCGTAGTTGGTGGCGAACACAGTCTCGCCGGTCGGATCGATGACGTTCGTACGGTGCGCGACCTGCGAGGTCGGGAAGTTGCTCATCACGACGAAGGCGCAGTTCTCGATGGCCCAGGCGCGCGAGAACCCTTCGTTTATGGCGTTTGCGTCGTACCCCCAGCTCTGGGACTGGATCAGGATGATTTCCGCCCCCTTGAGCGCATGGATTCTAGGGATTTCCTGACAGTAGGTGTCCGCGCAGATCATGAATCCGATCCGGCCGAAGTCGGTTTCGACCACGTCGATCGCGTCCCCGGCAGGCAGCTTTTTCTCATACATCATGTTAAGGGGGTTCACCTTTTGATGCTTGTGCACAAGCCCCCCGTCCCGGTCGAACAGAAGCGACGTGTTCATCCCCTGCAGCGCTTCGTTGACGGCCACATAGCAGCGATACGTCCGGGCCAGCTCGGAACAGCCTTGCAAAAACTCGGGCAGCCCGACCGTCTCCGCCTGGCCGTTATCGCCTCTCGAGTATTCGGAGCAGACGACGATGTCGGATCGTTTCGCCGCTTCTTCCACTTGGGCCAAAATGCCGACGTACCAATCGTCCTGCCGGCTCAGGATCGTCTGCTGATACCCGATGTGAACGAACCCGAATACGGGCTTCTCGACCGGATAGCGCTTCCCGTCGTACACCGCCGGTCGGCCGAGCTCGCGGAACACTCCCCTTTCGTTCTGATGCGTCAGGATGCAGCCGATGCCGAATAGGTAGCGGGAGGCATCGCGTTTTTTCTCCATCGGCAGCTCGCACACGGCATACCCGCTTTCCCGGCCCGTCGACGCGATCGTCTCGCCCCTGAGGTCGTACGCCGCCGCCCGGCCGGTATGCTTGCCGAGCCCGAACGCGTTGAAGGTGGCGCTCGCGTCTCCGGTTACATCGATATGGGCCGGATTGGCGTGCATCACACTGACATTGCTGGCCATGTACATCGGCTGGTCGCTGGCGTAAGCGGATGCGGCGACAAAGCAATAATTCGCCACCGCCCGCCCCTTCAGCTGTCGGTGGATCTCGGTGTCGTCGCGCAGCACCTGCGTGCCTAGCGAGCATAGGAGAAGTTCCGCCCCTTTGATCGAGTACATTTCCGCCACTTCCGGGATGAACAGATCCGAACCCGCCATCAGCGCGACCCGGCCGAAATCAAGCGCAAACACGGGTAGGTCGTCCCCTAGGCTTAATTCGATGTCCATTCCTTCCAGACGGTGCGTTTTCACATATTCCCCTTGAAACGATCCGTTCCGTCCGATGATGGTCGAGACGCATCGACGGCCCTCATCCGTCTCCCTGAGCGAATTGAAGACGATATAGCAGCCGTTACGTCCTGCGAATGCATAGAGCAGCTCAAGCTTGCTCTGCTCCGCAGGATCCGAAGATTCCTTCACGGCGTATTGCGGGAGCAGCACGAGATCCAGACGCTGCCCGTCCAGCTGTTCGAGAGCCTGCTGCACGGCAAGTGCCGAGACGTCCGGAACCAATGTGAACTCGTCGCTCAGAGGCAGCGAGAGGACTGCGATTCTAGCCTTGGGAGAGAGATTCATGGGAGAGCCTCCTCATCGGTTCATTTTCTGAAGCCTGTACTCGTGTGCAAACGCCTGTCCGTCATAGCCCGGAGTATGCTCGGTCAATTCGCGCAGCAACACTCGGGTCCCTCCGTTCGCTCTGGACTGCTTGACCGCCAGCGCGGCCATCTCCACCTCGAGCAGTTGTTCCAACGGCACCGGCGGCGCCTCGACCTCCCCGGCCAAGTAAGGCAGTACCCGGGTCAAAAAAGATTTATAGATTCGGCTGGAATCGACTTGGATGTGATGAATCGTTTTGCTGCACGTAAGCGTTGCATAGAAAGGCTGGTAGCCTGCCGTCCCCCCGATCGCCAGTACGGCCCGCTTCCCGTCCTCCCAGACGAGTTCCGTCAAATGCTGCCCATGGGAGCCGAGATGGCGCACACTGTCGATTCCGGGACCGAGCAAGCCGTGGGCCAACGAGTAGGCATGAATCCCGTAGTTGAAGTCGTCAACTGCACAGCCGCCGTACAGAAACAACGGTTCCCCGATCTCGTCCGCAGACAGCTCGCGGAAGCGGGCGACCTCTTCGGCATACCGGAGCGAAGAACCTCCGGTAATTCGGTACCCCTCCCCGGCCCATCGCAGAAGCTGCAGCACGTCCTTCATATGGCCGGCCAGAGGCTTATCGAGCAGCACGCTCTTCCCGGCCGAGAGGAAGGGCCGAGCCCGGTCGACATGTACGTCCCAATTGCAGCTGTGCACAATGGCTGTATCGACGTCGTGCGCCATCTGTTCAAGCGAGTCGTACACCCGCCCGATCCCGTGCCGATCGGCAAATTCGCGCGCGTACCCGGCCGGATATACAGCGCCGCTGTCGTAGACGCCGATTACTTCATGACCTAGCTCCCGGAGAATAGGCGTCCAAGAGCCGGGATGGGAGGTGTCCAGGTCGACAAGTCCGATTCTCAGCATGGGGCTCCCCGTCCTTTCCACCATTCGCACAATTCATCCATCCTCAAGAAGGCGATATCCTCGTGGGAAGCGATATGGGCGAGAATGTCCCGGAACGCCGCCTCCCGACCCGGGCCTTCCCTGAGCGAAATGTAGGGGTGGAAATTCACTTGGAACAACCCGCCGAGCCGATAAAATTTATCGAATTCCTTTTTGTAGAACTCGGCCGCTTGCTCCGGCTCCAACCGAAGAATCCGGTAGACGAAATGATCGTTTACGACGGAGTCCGGAATCTCCACCAGGTTCATGGCTCTGCCGCGGTAATCGATTGTCTGTTGCGGCAAGGCCGCATATGTAATCAAGCGCTCCGGATATTCGGGATAGTCCGGGATATGCTGGCCGACCGCTTCCCAAGCTTGCAAATCCGCTATATAGTCGTACTCTCTCCGTTCGAGCGCGCGTCTCGTGTCGTAGTTGCTGTTGTAGCCATGCGTGCGGAACCCTTTCGCATAGTCGTTATGCTCGGGGGCGATGGCGCGGAATTCGCGGATACAGCGATCGATGTCTTCCTTCTGCGCGGCATAGTCGAATCCGGCGCTGGAGTAGCACGTGTCCTTGTACGTATGCGGACACATCTCATAACCGCGTCGGAAGCCTTCCCGGATCTCCTCCGGGTGACGCATGGCGACCGCTCCGCTGATGTAGAACGTGGCGCGGCCTTCCAGTCCGAACTGTTGCAAAACGTTCATATAGTCGATCATGTCCTTGTATTCCCGGTCTTCCCGCTGGCCGAGCCCCAAGCCGACGTAATCGTGCACGTCCCCGGTGATGCAGACGGCCATCTTCGCACCGCTCGGCCATAGCGGCCGGACGGACAGCTTGCCCGGCGCAGCAGCCGACTCGAATAAGCTGCGCATGAACAGGAGCAGCGCATGGTTGTGCACTACGTAAGGGAATTCCTTGAACGTCGGAATTTGGGGTTGGGTCACCCATTCCATGCCGCCCAGCGCCAAGGGCACGTACAGCATCATCCCCGATCCGACTTGCCGGGCGATGATCGTAGGACTCGGATCTTCCGTCCAATCCCCCCACGAGTCTGACTCCGCGTCCGTCAAAGTCATCATCTCGGATTCGCCGAGTATGCGCCCTTCCAACCGTTCCAGCCCTTCCACGAGATAATCCGTTCCTGCGAGCTGGTACGTGTTCGTGAAGAACAAAATATCGCCCGCCTGCCAGCCGCCGAGTCCTTCCTCGGCCACGATCCGGATACAACGGTGCGTACCGGTTCGAACGATACGCCGGGTCCGGATGCCGCCGAACAAGTCGCACAACTCGGCCGGCAGAGGCCCACTTATGAGAACGCCGCCTCCCTCCGCGGCGAAGCTGCGCAGCTTGTTTGCAGCAGACGCTCCTATCTCTTCAGCACCTGCTACAAGGATGAGGCTGTAAGCGGTCTCATCCACTTGAGCGAACGTCGCCTCATCGGCCAGCTCATAGGGCAGCCCCCAGAACTCTGCGGCTTTCGCCCACATCTTCCATTCACGTGACTCCGCACCGGCTTCTCGACTTAACAACAGAACTTTGCTCACGGTTCCCCTCCGTTCCATCATTCATCACTCTTTTTAAGTCACGAAAAACGACTCCTGGTGTTCCGCCAACCAAATGAGAGGAGACTCCATGCCTTCCGTCAACATCTCGACATACCGCACGGACGGAATTTTGGGCAAGGCGAGCACCCGGCTGTTGATGAGACGCGCCGTCATTTGCCAAGGAAGACAGGCGAGTTCCCTATCGTCGAGCCGGCGGCTCGCCTCGCTCTGATAGGCCTGGAGGAACGCCCTGCATCGCTCCGGTGCGAACGTGCATGCTCTCGTCAGCGAGAAAATATCGCCGCCGTCGAGCAGGTCGTCCCGTACGCCGGAGAAATAGATCAAGCCGTCCGCCACATCCCGAATTCTCGGCTGAACGCCAACCCAGTCGAAGTCGAACAAGCCGCAGACCCGATTCCCAGCGTATTTGACGTTCGCCGGGTGATAGTCGCCGTGAATAACGGCCGCAGGCAACGCCCAATAGACCGTGTCCGAAAGCTGCGCTTGCAGGCTTTGCAGCCGGGCGATCAAAAAATCAAAGATTCGTTTCTCTTCCGGCAGCAGCACTGAATGCCGGTCGCTCCGAACGCTCTCCACCGCCTCCATCATGTCCGCCGGACGATCGTATCGGGGGAACGTTCTCGACGCGAGCGGCACGAAGCTTTCTCCGGCGTCATGCAGGGCCGCCAGGAACCGGCCTGCGTCCTCGACTTGCTCGATGCGCTCCCGGTCGAACGGCTGACCGCCGAGGAACGGGTACAACTGGTACACCCCGCCGTCGTTCGAGACGGTCCACAGCTGTCCCATCCGGTTGTGTAGCGGCGCGGGGACCGGGATGCCATGCGCGGCCATATGCCGCAAATACTCGGCTTCGTAGCGTAGCTGCGCTTCTCCGCTGTATTTCGAATTGCGTCTGCGCAGGACCCGCTCTTCTCCACCTCCTTGAATGATGAAATTCCGGTTGGCCGTTCCTCCGGGAATACAAGAGGATACGGAATCGGACAAGCCGTAAGCCTGTAATACCTCCATCGGGATTCCCTGCTCCGCAACGGTCACCTGGCCACCACCCCCAATTCGGATTGCTTGATGTAACTATACATCAGATCCAGCCGGAAGGATTTGTAGATTCTTGCTTCATGTTTGAATAATATTGCCGAACGGGAGATGGGCTCAATAGTTCAATTCGTCTAACATGAAATACAGATTCGGCTTGTGCTTCTTCAAATACTCTTGGGGACTCATCCGCTCATGCTTCTTGAATATTCGGCTGAAATAGTGGATGTCCGGGACGCCGACCTTGGCCGAGATTTGCGTAATATTCAGATCCGAATATAGCATCAGTTCCTTGGCGCGCGCTAACCGTTTCTTGTTCAAATATTGAATGGGAGAAATGCCATAGAGGCTCTTGAAGTTGCGGCAAAAATAATGCTTGGACATCCGGCTCAGCTTCGCCAGACGGTCGAGGTTGATCTCTTGATCGAGATTGGCATCCAGGTAAGCCAGCACCGGATCGAAATGGCCCAGCATGGCGGCCGGTTCCTTGGCGATCTCGATCTGAGGCATGGTCGGCCCAACGCTTGCACCGCGAATGAGACAGATCAACACTTCCATGACCTTCAGATGGATCATCTCGGAATAATATTGATTTTGGCTCATGCCTTCACGGATCAAATTTTCGAGGATATAGCGGATGGGGGTTCCTTCGGTCTGAATTCTGGCGTCCAATTCGGTCAATCGGCGCCGGAGCGGCTCGTCGTGCACATCGAATTTGATCTCGATGACACGCAAGCCTTCTTTGTCGATGGATCTGAGACTGTGCGTCACCCCGGCCGGCGTCAGGAAGAACTCGTCGGCTTGCACGTCGAAACGCTGCCCCCCGACCGTGAGATGGGCTTTTCCGCTTAGTACGAAAATATAATGAAAATATTTGTGGCTATGTACGGGTTGGTCGTCTCCTGGCAAATACTTCTCTTTCGAGAACCAAATCACGTTTATTCCGAAATCCACCAGCGCTCACCGTCCTGAACTTTAGAATGGATGCAGAATTAGCCTTATTTCATTTTACTACGTCGTTTCCGGATTAATATGATGAATTGTAATCAAATTGAAATGTTCGTTTTACGTTCGTTTAATGTTTATCGCCTATACTAGAACTCGACCCCCTTTTTGATATATAGCAAGCCTTGGACCCGTGGCCCGTTGCCAGGGGTCCCTTTTTTTCGCTGCGCTGACCCGCCTCGCTTACCCTTGCGCCGGATCGAGCTGCACGGCCGCCTGCTTGCCGCTCAGCTGGATGCCCGTCTTGGGCGTGCCGTGCGGCTTCAGCTCCCGCTGCAGCCGTTCCAGCAGCGCCCTGGCCTGCGGGCCCTCTTTGCCCTGCAGCCGCACGGTGAACAGCACCGCGTCGCCGCCCTTCAGCAGCCGCTCCGCCTGCTGCTTCTTCGTGTCGTAGTCGTGCTCTTCGATGTGCGGCGTGAGCCGGATCTCCTTCAGCTTCGGCGCCCGCTCCTGCTTGCGCGCCTGCTGCTGCGCCTCCTTCGCCGCTCCGGCGCCGATCAGCCTGCAGGGCGGCGGGCTCTGCAGGAGCGACTCGCAGACGAGGTCGACTTTCAGCCGGCGGGCCATAGCCAGCGCCTCGCTAGTCGGCACCACGCCGAGCTCTTCGCCGTTCACGCCGGTCAGCCGGACCTCGGACGCTTTGATTTTCTCGTTCATAATCATTGTGGTCCCCCCTTGCCTTCGCTATAATGAACCCATATTACCGTGCGCGAGGAGATTAAGCAATGAGTCGACGACAGATCGAAGAGCAGATCATCCACAATTACCAGCGGGACGAACAGATGATGATTCTCGTGTTCGCCCAATGGTGTGTCAACCACCATCTGGATCCGGCCGCGCTGTATGCGCTAGCCTATCCGGCGCAGGAGGCGAACCCGGCCCTGCAGCAGGCGATCGAGCTGACGGTGCCGCGTGAGGAAGCGGGGGACATCCCGGATCGGGCGGTGCTCGGCGTGCTGTCGTTGTATGACAACGACGCCCTGGCGTTCGTCGTCAGCGAAGCGATCGCCGCCCGGGCAAAGCGCAGAGCGTAAGCGTGCAGTTGGGCCTAATAGGCCATTCATGAATCCGTAGGAAGGGGGACGGCCATGCGCCGTTTCTTCGATGTGAACGATCCGGCTTCGTTCCTTCCATATTCCGTCTCCCATTGGCTCGTCCTGATGCTGTTCGCGGGATTGGTCGTTGTGCTGTATGCGGGGAGGCACTGGCTGCGGTCGGGCGGAAGGCGCCGCTATGTGCGCTACGGCTTGGCTGCCTTGCTGGCCGCTTGCGAGCTGGGACTCAATGTGTGGTATGTGGAGGAGGGCGTCTACAGCCTCAAGGAGTCGCTGCCGCTCGAGCTCTGCACCGTCTCGCTCTATTTGTGCGTCCTGATGCTGCTGCTGCGCAGCTACCGGATTTTTCAGGTCGCCTATTTCACGGGGATCGGCGGGGCGATTCAGGCGATGCTTACGCCGGTACTGGGGTATCCGTTTCCGCACTTTTTGTTCTTTGAATTTTTCGCGGCTCATATCGCGGTCATTCTGGCGGTGTTATACATGGTCTGGGTGGAACAATTCCGGCCTACGATGAGATCCATTGCGATCACGATGGGGATTCTGAACGTGCTGCTCGTGTTGGTGCTGCTAGTCAATTATTGGACGGGAGGCAACTACATGTTCGTCTCGCGCAAGCCGGAGACCGCCTCCCTCCTGGACCTGCTCGGCCCGTACCCGTGGTACTTGCTTTCACTCGAGGGCGTCGCGGTTGTGCTATTCCTGCTGCTGTACGCACCTTTCGCCCTCAGCCGGCGCCGAGCCTAATTTGTAATCAAAATGAAATGTTCCTTTCATCTGGGGTTAATGTTTCTAGCCTATACTAGAACTCGACCCCCTTTTTGATATATAGCAAGACTTAGGACCCGTGGCCCGTTGCCAAGGGTCCCTTTTTTTATTTCGTCCCTTTGATCACAGCCGATGCGATGTACTGATCTAGATTTGCCCCCGGCACCCAGTCTTTGATAAATTCTTTGGAGTCGTCTTTAGGTTCCACCACGATTTCTTTAAATCCACTCCGCGTCAGCATGGCCGTCAGCTCGCCGACCGACGAGGCCCCCGAAATGCAGCCTGCGTACATTTTGTCCAAGTCCTTTTTGATCTCAGGAGGAAGCTCGGCGGTTGTGACAATATCCGAAATGGCCAGCCGTCCCCCGGCTCTCAGAACACGAAACGCTTCATCAAACACTTGTTGTTTGGCTGGAGAGAGGTTAATGACACAATTGGAAATAATGACATCCGCGGTTCCATCCGGTACAGGCAAATGTTCGATTTCGCCCAGCCGGAAATCCGTATTCGTAAACCCGCCTTTGCCCGCATTGCTCCTCGCGCGGCTAACCATCTCCGGCGTCATATCCACTCCGATTACACGACCCGTCTCCCCGACTTGTCGGGACGCCAGGAAGCAATCGAAGCCTCCGCCGCTGCCCAGGTCCAATACAACCTCTCCGGGTTGAAGCGCCGCTATCGTCTGCGGATTGCCGCAGCCAAGACCCAAGTTGGCGCCGGCCGGAACGGCACCTAGCTCTTCGCTGGAATAGCCGAGCTGCGCGGATACATCCTCGTAACTTAATGACGTCGTGCAGCAACCGGAGTCGGGATCCGCGGGAGCGCAGCAGCTTGAGCCTGTACGAACGGTTTGCAAGGCCACCTCCTTGTACCGGCTGCGAACGTTTTGGCGAATTTGATCGTGACTTGCTTGCTCCATGTTTATCACTCCTTGGTGAATTTTATTGGTCTCGTTATCATGACACCCAATCCATCCTACATATTTCCCACGGCACCACCTCCTCTCCATTTGACTGACCCTTTATATTATTTGCAAATTGCAAGTATTATCGAAAAAGAAATTACCCGATTGGGGTCGTGCAGCACGAGCTGGATTTGGCCATGGCGGCGTTCAATAGCTTGATGGAGCGAATCACGGTCTCTTTTTCAAATTCATTCATGTGAGAAAACACTTCGTTCAAATACCCGTTCATTTGCTGGTCGATCGTGGTCGCCACGTATTTGCCCTCAGTGGTCAGGGAAAGGATGTACACTCTCCGGTCGTCCGGATCCGGCGTCTTTTTCACCAAATTCATTTTGATTAGCGATTGGACTTGCCGGCTGAACGTCGTAATATCGGTTCCCAATGCATCCGCCACTTGCTGAATGGAAGGTTTATGCTGATGGTCAATTTCGTACAGAATATGGCTTTGAATCAAGGAGATGTCGCAGCCGCCGGCCGTACAACAGTTTTTATTAAGAAACCCAAAACGGCGAGTCATAGTCTGAAAAAGCGCGCGTATGTTTTCCATGTCGATTCCCCCTGTGTTAGTTATACATGTTTTATTTGCATTTTGCAAGTGTTTTAATGGGTTGCCACTACGAGCAACCCTTCTTTTTATCTGCTTTTGATTAACAGCTCGACTGCTTCGGCAACTACTTTGCCTGTATCGCCGCCGTTGTCTTTTTCATCCAGAATACACTGCTCCAGGTTTTTAGCGACAATGTACGCGATCGCTTTGTCCGCTGCACTTCGGATCGCGGAGATTTGAGCCACCACTTCTTTGCAGTGCTTGTCTTCCTCCATCATTTTCAATACGCCGCGGACTTGGCCTTCCATTCGGCGAAGACGCTTTTTCAAATCATCATCATAATTCATTCAACCTCACCCCATTACGTTACTGGTATAGGTTCTATTATGACTATGTTAATCAGAATTAACAACGGAACGGTTATATGAACAAGTTCACCTTTGCATCCGTTGCATCTCCGAGGTAAGCTCCGACGCCTGCATATTCAATTCCATTTAGCAGTTCTTCCTTTTGCAGACCAAGCAGGTCCATCGTCATGGTACATGCCACGAGCTTTACCCCCTGCTCTTGAGCCAGTTCGATCAGTCCGGGAAGCGTGAGCACGTTATGCTTCTTCATCACATGTTTAATCATTTTAGGGCCTATGCCGCCAAAGTTCATTTTGGAAAGTCCCAGTTTATTAACGCCGCGCGGCATCATGGTTGCAAACATGCGCTCTAAAAATCCTTTTTTCGTAGGGACGACTTCATCCTTTCGAAGTGCATTCAATCCCCAAAACGTAAAGAAAATCGTCACTTCTTGATCGTAGGCGGCTGCTCCATTTGCAATAATAAACGCAGCAATGGCCTTATCCATTTCGCCGCTGAACAAGACAATCGTTGTTTTTTCCTTGTTCTCCACGAGGGTTCACTCCTCCTTATGCTTAATATCAAACGAGGTATCCGTTCCTTGTATTTACTCGTGAACCGCACAACGGTTAGGACCCACTTCCATCTCCTGCTGCTCGACCTCAGTAGGGTTCATTTGCCCCATGTTGGTTTTCCTAATGTCTTGATAAGCATTTGGTTGCGGGGGCAAATTAAGGGTGACGGACTCCCTGAATTGATCTTCGCTCGTTATATGGAATCCGGCATTGGTCTTAAACAAATCACCTAACCGAGCCGAGACCGTACCGTCATCATTCATTTCTGTCATGTTTCCAAAGTGCGCAGGAAGGACAATCAGGGTTTCGTCCATTGATTTATACTTGGAATACAAGGTGGTCCGCAAGTCATTCACCCAGTCTTCCGCTTTCCCGGCTAAGTCGGGTCGTCCGATCGATTCTACGAAAAGGATGTCTCCTGTAAGCAAGTATTGGCCATCGACGATCAGAGTGGTGCTGCCAATCGTGTGCCCCGGTGTGTATAGGGGGGCTACCTTCACGGTTGATCCGCCAATCCTGATTTCTCTGCCCTCTTCCAGCGCATTGTAAGCAAAAGTGACTTCCTCCGCATCTCTTGGAGGCAACCAGTAGGCGGCGTTTAACTTTTCGGCCATCATTCTTCCGCCAGAGATATGGTCCGCATGCAAGTGTGTGTCGATAATATGCCGAATGCGAATGTTTTTCTCTGTGGCAAACTGTTCGTACGCGGTAATCATTCGAGCTGAGTCGACGACCAGTGCTTCCCGGTTCGAAATCAACATGTAGGACAAGCATCCTTTACCGATTCGATTAAATTGATAAATTTCGCCCCCGTTTTGAAGATTGCCGATTTTAATGGGCTCCAAGTGCTCGCTCCACGCTCTCATCCCTCCTGCCAGGTAGAACAGCTGTGTTTTTACGTGTGCAAGCAATTGCTCCGCGACGAAAATCGAAGAGCCTTCTTTCGCACAGACTACAATCACCGGCTTATCTTCAGGTATTAGATGGAGGATGCCTTCGACGCCATCAAACAATTCAAAGTACGGAACATTGAGAATTTCCACGTTCTCGCCTTCGATTTTCCATTTATGAAAGTCCTCCTCGTTGCGAACGTCCAATACGAAAAGCTTTTTCTTCTCCATGATGTGACGAGTTAATTCGGCCGCCGTCACGGGGGTTAGCTTTGCCAAAACTCATCACTCCTCCCTGTTGACAGGCGCTGTCCATTGGGACATTCCCGGAATAATATTGGTTACTTTCGTAAACCCTTGATTCGAAAGCAGCTGTGCCGCTAAATCGCTTCGATTTCCCGTGCGACAAATCACATAAATGTTAAGGGATAAATCGAAGGTTTTCATTGTTTCTTCCAATGTTCCTAAGGGGACGGACAAGGCTCCCGGTATGTGCCCGAATGCATATTCGGCGGGTTCACGGACATCGATGAGCACAATATCATTGCCTTCTCGTTCCAATTTTTGAAGTAGTTCATCGTTCGTTACTGTAATGGGGTGCTTCGTTTCAGGTTTCACTTCAATGGGACTTGCTTTCCGAAGGTAATGAAAAATCACTTCTGCATCGACCCTGGTTCCCAAATAAGCATGGCCTACTTTTGCAGCCCAACTTTGAATATCCGCAATGGAACCTTTGTCCGTAGCCTGAACTTCCAACACACGCCCCGGCAAAAGGGCTTCCATGGCTTTTTTTGTTTTTACCATTGGCATCGGACAAGCCAGTCCTTTTGCATCCAAGATTTGATCCACTGGAATTGGCATTTCTTTTCCCTCCTGCATTTGAAATATCTCATTCTAATTATCCAGCCCCATATACCCATGGGGGTATAACAAAAACTAAAAATAATATACCCCATGGGGTATAAACAGTCAATTGGAATTGGATTCCAATATGGAGCCTTCCAGCACAAAAAAGCATGAGAACATGTTTCTCATGCGAACCCCAATGCAGAACGTCTTTTTGCGTACACATTTTACTTGCGTTACTTCACAGCATCCTTTATATCCATGTCATTCGTCTTTGTAAGATTAGCTTCATTGTTTGTAATACTTATTCCAAAAGTATCGCCTGTATTAGAGGAATTTGCTCCGGCAAACGTTTTTGAAGTACTTGCCGGTGAAGAAACAGAAATATCTCCAACCTGGAAAATGGAACTTGGGTTTAAACTCGATACTTCGATGTTTCCAACACATGAAGGCAATGTGCTCTCCCCTTCTTAACACTTTTGTTCCTTTCATGATATGCCCCCGTTATTTGTTCCGCCCCTCAATTGCGACCAAAAAAACCTTATCGCTTAAATCCAAGCAACCGCATGCTATTCAAGATTACTATTAACGCCGCACCGGTATTGGAAGGTGATGTAAATGAAAAAAGGGAATTGGCAAAGTGAAAGGGGATAAACATGAGTAAAGAAAAACCAGTCGCATGCTGCCATACGGTTTTTACGAAAGAACAGCGGGAAGAGTACAAGAACATATGGGGAGAGCTCGAAAGCAGAAGGCAAGGCATTACGGAGCTTGAAAACGGGTACCAGTATCAATTTCCAGGGGATTCGGAAACGCTGCGGCTTATCAATGAATGGGTAAGCATGGAGCGGAAATGCTGTCCGTTTTTAACGTTCACGGTCATTGCAAGCCATGCAGAGGAGCCGGTTTTGTTGCAGTTGACAGGCAACGACGAAGCAAAAGCATTCTTGCGCACGGATATTCAAACGAAAATAAACATGATTATTAACAATTGAATTCTATGTACGTGAAACTTAACAGAGTAAAAAAGAAAACCACTCGGATAAGTGGTTTTCTTTTCCCCTCATTTCCCTTCTCTGACGAACCGTTCGATCCGGTTCTTAATCGAATCCCGGACAGTTCGGAACTGGATCATGATTTCCTCTTCCGTTCCGGTCGCTTTGGCCGGATCATCGAACCCCCAGTGCCACTTCGTTACGCTCTTGTTGGAGATCACGGGGCAATGCTCGTCCGCGTGTCCGCACAGCGTGATCACATAGTCGGCCCGGTTCAGAATGTCCGGGTCGATGACATCCGAAGTATGACGGCTAATATCGACGCCGGCTTCCTTCATCACTTGAACCGCGCGCGGGTTCAATCCGTGGGCTTCGAGCCCGGCACTTTTCACCTCATAGTTGTCGCTGCCAAGTGCTCTCAGAAAGCCGTCCGCGATTTGACTTCTGCAGGAGTTCCCCGTACATAGAAAGTAAACCAAAGGTTTGTTCTCCATCGTTAATAGCTCCTTTTCGTTTGTTTGCTGCCCCATGCGGTTCTTACAATCCACGCGACCCCCACGATCCCGCCGATAAACGCAGCTATGCATAACCATACGTTTACGCTGAACGATTGTACAAAATCAAGCCACAAATAAAGACCGGTGAGCGTGATAAACAAGGTCGGGATGGTTAAAATCACGCCGATTTTAAAATAAGTCCCCCAGCTGATCTTTACATTTTTCGCGGATAGGACATGCAGCCAAAGCAGCGTGGCCAGCGATCCGATCGGGGTGATCTTCGGACCCAAATCGGAACCGATCACATTGGCGTAGATGAGCGCTTCCCGCACAACCCCTTGGGTGACGGTACCCTGGATCGCCAGCGCATCGATCATGACCGTCGGCATGTTATTCATAATGGACGACAGGATCGCCGCGATAAAGCCCATGCCTACCGTCGTCGCGAACAGACCGTTATCCGCAACCGCTTCAATGACGCTCCCTAATGCATCGGTCAACCCGGCGTTCCTTAATCCATATACGACCACGTACATGCCGATCGAGAAAATGACAACCGCCCATGGCGCTTCTTTGATGAGTTTCCGTGTATGAATAACCGGGCTTTTTCTCGCGGCGAACAAAAAGGCGATAGCGGCGATCCCGGCAATGAAGGAAACGGGGATGGACAGAAATTCGCTGGCGAAATACGCGATCAGCAAGGCGGCGAGAATGACCCAAGAGAACTGGAACAGTCTCCGATCCTTTATCGCTTCTTTCGGCTTCTTGAGCTGAGCAAGGTTGTACGTCTTCGGAAGGCTAGTCCGAAAATACAAATACAAAACGAGGAGACTCGCCATAATCGAAAAGAACGTAGGCACGATCATGCGGCTGGCGTATTCGGCGAATCCGATCTCGAAATAATCGGCGGATACGATATTCACCAAATTACTGACGACGAGCGGCAGCGAGGCCGTATCGGCGATAAACCCGCTCGCCATGATGTAAGGCAGTATCGTCTTTTCCTCGAAGTTAAGCGCCCGGACCATCGCGAGCACAATCGGAGTGATGATCAAGGCAGCGCCATCATTGGCGAACAGGGCGGCGACCGCCGATCCCAGCAGGATGATAAAGGTAAACATCAGCATCCCATTTCCTCGTGCCAACCGGGCCATATGTAAGGCGGCCCACTCAAAAAAACCGATCTTATCCAGCACGAGCGAGATTAGGATGATCGCTACAAAAGCCAAGGTTGCATTCCAAACGATGCCGGTTACGGTACCGACATCCGCGATACTGACCACGCCGCATAGTAAGGCAAGGATGGCGCCTGCGCCGGCCGACCAACCGATATTCAATCCTCTCGGCTGCCAGATGACGAATGTCAAGGTGATCACAAAAATAAGAAAGGCTACGTAAACCATCCAAGTCCTCCTGAATTAATTGCAGCACGTATTATCTTCACATGAAGCCGACTGAATCTTCTCTAATTGAGAGGGGATCTGCTTTAGAATTTCCGCAATATAAGGCCGGTCTAGAATGCTTAAGGAATAATAGATCCATTGGCCTTTCCTCGATTCCTTCACCAAGCCGCCATCCTTTAATTTTCGCATATGCTGACTTACGTTAGGCTGGCTCGTTTGCAGCAGTTCCACAATCTCGCATACGCAAAGCTCCTTTTCATTCAGCAAAGCGACGATCGAAAGCCGGTTTCGATCCCCCAACAGCTTCAGAACGTCGGCCATTTCTTCGATTTGGTTCATTGATTCGCACACTCCAATTTATTTGTAAATCATTATATAATTATTCCGTTATATATAAAAGTTAAGAAAATGTAAAAAACAGATTCAAAATCATTTCCTTAGGTTTGAGTCGCAAAAAATCCGTTTAGTATCATAGGGAGGACTAAGTAATACTTTATCGAAAATAGAAAAAACCTTACTGACAGGGGGCAAGAAAATGTCTGACCGGGAATTCCTGGAAATATTACAAAGCAACAAAAAAATCATTATATCCTCTTGGTACGAGCGGCTAGTCTTACATTTCCCCGGATTTCATAACCATGAACATCTTATGCAAGAATCCTATACATACTTCGATTATTTGCTGGAATTGAATACCCCGTTAGAAGAGCACCCGCTTCAGGCCGGCATTTCCCTTGTATGCGAACAACTTATTAAAAGAGACGTCTCCGTAGCCCATATTGTACATAGCAACCAGTTGATGGTCGATTCCATTTTGTATTTTGTGGCGGAACATCCTCTTGGTAAAGAGATCCCGCTCCGCTTGATCAGAAAGATCACACACCGCGTATTTGAGTATGAAAGAGCGGTTCTTGATGAATACCATGCGATTTTAATTAATCGTTTACAAAAAAATGAACAAACCATTACGGCTCTGCACGAATCGAGATTGACGATCATAGGAAAAATGGCGGCTAGTATGGCGCATGAGATAAGAAACCCATTGACAACCATATTAGGCTTCTTGAAGCTGCTGCGTAATGCAGTAATAAACAATCAAGCATCCAAATTAATATCTTATTTAGAAACGATTGAAAGTGAATTTAACAATATTCAATTGCAAATTACAGGTTTCCTAAGCTTCTCCAAGAAAGACTTGATTGAAGAGCCTTTTGAACAAATTTCATCCAACACGCTGATTAAATCGGTGATCGCCTTAATCACCCCTAGATTGATCAACGATCGGATTGATTTTCAATATATCGAGGGGACGGATATCCCTCTCCACATTCAAAAAATTGCGTTGCAGCAGGTTCTATCCAATATTATCAATAACAGTATCGATGCCCTTTCCGAGGTCGAGAAAGATAAGAAAATCATCGTAGCGAGTCGGCTTGCCGAGGATCAATACATCATCTCCGTTACTAATAACGGTCCTGAAATCCAGGAGGAAATCAAAGATTCCCTATTCGAACCTTTTGTCTCCAGTAAAAGGGACGGCACCGGGCTCGGCCTGGCGATCTGCAAACAAATCATGGTAAAAAATTCGGGCGATGTGACCTTTACATCGAGTGCAAGCGAAACAACATTTTTCATAAAATTTACGATTGAAAAAGAAAGCATTGCGCTTCCCTCATAACCCATAGCCGAAGACATATTCGGAAAATCTGCGTTTCCTCCTCTGTCGAGCATGCCGCCCGCCGCCTGCCCATACATTAGAGTAACTAATCGGATTTGGAGAGGAGATGGCCCACATGGTGAGCAGGTATTCGATCGAGAATGCGAGGGCAGGGCAGCAGCATGACGGGGGAACGGCGGCTTCGGCCCATGCGTACTCCACACTCGAGGTGTTCGGGGAAGGCACGGTGTCCGCGGCCGCCGACCGGGCGACGATCGTACTCGGGGTCGAGACGGAGAAGCCGGATCTGCAGGCGGCGCTTGAAGAGAATGCCCGGCAAATCGCGGACATCATTCAGGCGTTGTACCGGATGGGGATTCCGGCCAAGAACATCCAGACGAGCGAATATCGCATCGAGATGCAGTACGACTTCGTGGAAGGCAAGCAAGTGTTTCGCGGGTACCGGGTCACCCATATGCTGACCATAACCGCCGACCGTGTAGCCGATACAGGGCGGATCGTAAACGAGGCAGTCACTCATGGCGCCAATATTATCCGCAGTATTACGTTCTCGATCTCCAATCCGCTCGCCTATGAGAGTCAGGCGCTCACTCTGGCCCTGAGGACTGCGCGATTCAAAGCGGAGACGATGGCCACCACGATGGGAGTCCGCATCGGAGCGACACCGTACAAGGTGCAGGAGCTGTCGGCATCCACCGAGCCCATCCCATTCTACAGCGCCAAGGTGATGGCCGCAACGACCACCCCGATCCAGCCGGGTCAGCTGACGGTCAAGGCGACGGTGCGCGTCTGGTATTTTTTTGCCTGACCGGTTGTCAGCTTAGGCGGATGCCGCGATAATAGAGGTAATCTTGGCTAATCCGACAAAGGAACCGAACTTATGGCAGACACTACGCGTATCGACTGTATGAAATGCTCTTATTTCTATGTAACGTGGGATCCGAAATTTCCGAAGGGCTGCAAGGCGTTTGGCTTCAAAACGCAGACGATGCCGAGCCTAACCGTGCTGTCGTCCTCTGGGAGCCCCTGCTTGAAGTTCGAGCCCAAGACGCCGGGAGGTGTCCGATGAAACTCGCTTTCGTAGGCGATATCCACGGACGCGTGCTGCATACGATGGCCATACTGTGCGCTTGGCAAATGAAGCATCGGGTGAAGCTGGATGGCATCGTTCAGGTAGGCGATCTCGGTGCATATCCGGAGCCAAGCGAAGAAGTGCGGCAGGAAAAGTATGTCCGCCTCGACGCAGCCGAGCTTGATTACAGCCGGATGCTCCGCGCGACGGGTAAGCTGGCCGACGCGATCCGCTATGTAAGAGACCGGCATTTGAAGCCGATTCACTTCATTCGGGGCAATCATGAAGACTTCGATTGGCTGACCAGCTTAGAGCAACAATCGAGTCAAGGCGTGGCCGGCGCAGACCCCTTCGACATTTACCGGTACGTGGCAGACGGCACGATCCTGCGGCTGGGCTCCGTTACGATCGGTTTTCTAGGAGGCATTCAGACGGCCTCGGATAGTCCCCAATCGATCCTTCCGTCCGCTTATACACGGCTCCTTGGGCAATCCCCCGGAAGCTTGGACGTCCTGGTCACGCACGACGCCCCCTATGGCATCGCGACCAATTATCACGGCCATCTTCAAGGCTCTACGCTCATTACCGAGCTGATCGAGGCGATTCGACCGCGCTATCTGATTGCCGGCCATTACCACCACATGAACGGGCCCAGGCGCTACGGGGATACCACCTACTTGGGCTTGAGCGTGTTGGTCGATCTGAAGGAAGACGCGCTGGAGAAAAAAGTCCAGCCTGGCAGCCTCGCCATTCTGGACACGGATTCGAATGTTCTGAGCTATGTGACCGACGATTGGCTAGCGGAGTTTCGTGCGGGGTTCGACTTCGAGTCTTTTGTCGAGCAATTGAGGCGTTCAACGCCGGCGCTCTAGCTGAACCGCCTGCTCCAATCGGCTCATAAGCGCATCGAGCGGATTGCCGATCCGCACGCCGGTTGTCCGCTCCACCCGCCTCGCCGCCGTGGCCATCGACAACTGGGCGGCATAGATCGCCGCATTCGGGCGCTGTCGGACAAGGCGGCTCAGCCCATCGGCGACGGCCGTATGATATTCTTCGGTTCTCCCCCGCATGAACAGCTCGAACGTACCGTCCAGCATATCGTGCTCCGCTTGCACCTCGCTCCCCGCCTGCTTCGCATAGGACGACAGCCGCTTCATCGTACCCTCAACCGTGCTCGGATTCGTGAAGACGAACACCAGAGACCGGTTCTCTCGAGCTGCCTCCGCGAACAACGGCTCGTCTATCGCGATCACCGGGATCGACGGGAGCGCATCGTTTGCCGGCACCCGCTCCTCTTCCTTCAACATCGCCGCGAAGTACGTACACGTGATCAACAGCGCATCTGCATGACAGCGGGTCATCCAGTTCAGCGTCTCCACGACTTTACGCTCCGCCTCTGCCGTGCGGAAATCCGCATCCCGCTTAATGCGGTCGAGTCCGGGATCCACATAGTGGACGAGCTCCACCTCGTATTCCATCAAAGCTTGCTCGATCGCCTCAATATTGGCGTGATGCGCATGGTAGCATGCGATTGTCTTCATCTCCGATCCCCCTTAACCGGCCGCAGCAGCAACGCCCCGATCAGGAGGCATCCCATTCCGGCCGCCCATATGATCCCGGACCAAGCCAGCTTGAGCGAGTTGTGAATCGAGGAAGCCGCCCGGTCTCCCCGCGTGTCCAACACCTCGAACACGCCGATGAGCGCCCAGGCGAGCAGCACGAGATGCGCGAGCATCCAGCCGAACCCGCCGTTGCGGCTCTTCACCCACAGGATGAGCATGAACAGAATAGCCACCGTCATCACCGTGCCGACGCCGAGCTTCAGCAGCCCCGGTACTTCCGCTTCCATAACCATGTTGCCTGCCCTCCTGTCAAATCGCGAATTCCTTCATCTCCTGCTTGGTCCAGTATTCCATAAACCGCCCCTTCGAGTGCAGCAGTTCCCGAGGCGTCCCGTGTTCGCGAATCTCTCCGTCCTCCAGGAAATACACATAGTCGACATCCCGGATCGTAGACAGTCTGTGAGCTATAATAATCGTCGTACATTGGGACGCCCACTCTTTCAGGTCGGTCTGGAACATGGACTCAGTCTCCACATCCAACGCGGACGTAGGTTCATCCAGGATAAGAACCGAGGCATTCCTCATCACGGCCCGCGCGATGGCGATGCGCTGCTTTTGCCCCTGCGACAGCTTAATCCCGCGTTCGCCTACCTTGGATTCCAACTGCTCCGGCAATTGCGCAATGAACGAACGCGATTGAGACAGCTCCATCGCCCGTTCAATGTCCGCCTCAGCCGGAGCCTCCGCTCTCGAGCCTAACGCTATGTTATCCCGGATCGTCCCGTCGAACAAGTATACGTCCTGCGAGACCGCCGCCAGGTTGCTCCGGTAAGAGCCCAGCCGGTACGATTCAATCGCGGTCCCGTCTACCCGGATGGTGCCGGACTGCGGTTGATAGAATCGGTAGAGCAGCTTCACAATCGTACTCTTCCCTCCGCCGCTCGGGCCTACGAATGCGACCGAGGAGCCGGCCGGGATCGTGAAGCTGACGTTATTCAATACCCTTCGGCCTTCCTCATATTGAAAGCTGACGCCTTCGAACGAGATGGACGGAGCCGGCGTCGCCAGTTCCCGCCCATTGCCGTCGTCCTCCGGGTCCAGCTCCATGATGTCCAGCAGCTTCTCCGCTCCGGCGGATACCTTTTGAAGCGAATTAATGATCTCTACAATACTGGCGAACGGAGCCGCGGCCTTGTCGAGCAGCGTGATGAACGCCACGAGACCGCCCACCCCGATGTCCCCATTGACCATCATGAATGCGCCTACCGTAATGCCGATCAGGAAACCGAGTTTCTCCGGAATCGCTCGCACCGCTTCCCGGACCGCCCACATTTTCTCCATGGATATCCACAACGGGATACTGATACCGAACACTTGGTTCACCTTGCGCATGGTCGCTTGCTCCAGCTGATTCATCTTGATCTCCCGCATCCCGGCGAGCGTCTCCCCTATATGGAAAAACCACTCCCGCCCCATCTCTTGCTGCCGGGCGACGAGATCCTTATACCGCTCCTTGATGATCAAATTGCTGACCAGCTGCAGAGGGCCGACCGCTAAGGCGATCAAACCCAGCACCGGATGGACGACCATCAAATAGAGTCCGACGGACACGAACGAAATCGGCAGGGAGATCAGGCGAAGCACGTCGAACACAATGAAGTGCTTGAACACCTCAAGCTCGTTAAACAAAATATTTTTGGCGTGGGAGCTGTTCTTGTTCTCATGGTAGCTTAGCGAGAGCCGGGTGAGCTGGCCCAGTACCATCTCTCTCATCGCAAAGACGATATTCGTATTCACGATCTGGTTGAACACGCGCGCGGTCAGCGTGCACACGATACCAAGCGCAATGAAGCCGGTGAACGCGATAAGCAGATTCCAGAGGGATTCCTTCGGAATATTCGGCGCCAGATCGAACAGCCTGCGGTTCGTCTCCGCGAACAGCAGTGAAGCGGCAGTCACCCCGAGTTGAAGCAAGATAACCGTGATGTAGAGTCCCTTGAAGCGGCTGACTAGATGAAGGAACTGCTTGAAGCCTCTTCGCCTTACCAGCTGAATGACGCTGCGTTGTTTGGAACTGGACTGCACATATTCACGCTCCTTTGGCTTATGGTTGCTCATTTTTATGGAATTCGATGGAAACGATGGATTTCCTTTAACCAAAAAAAGAAGATCCCTCTCGGTAGCTCGGGATCTTCTTTTTCGCCATGAACTCTTAGTGACCTTGGGATATCGGCTGCTTTCCCTCCCTGGTTGCGGCTTTGACGATTCGGATGTTCGCTGGGAGTTCCGGCATGGCATTGACGGATTTGACTGCGTCGGTCTTCTTCTTCGGCTTCTCCCAGTACTTTTTGTTACCGGGCAAATCGTCGAACCATGAAGCCTCGTCCGGGCAATCCAGCGTCATAAATTTACCGTAGTCTCCGTCACGGGATTGATGGTATTTCAGGTAAGCTTTCCCATTCTCGATCGCCAGAATCTCGATTTTGCCCGAGGTATGGCTCATCGAGAGCCTTACCTGTTTGCCTAGTCCGGATGTGAGGGCTTTCGCTTTCTCGACGATCTCGTAAACCTCTTTCAATGGCAGGACGAACGCCTTGTTGCCCGCCACCGGCCGGTTTACGAAGAAGTAGTACGGCGTGACGCCGGCCCAGGAAAGCCGATCCAGCAGCTCACCAAGCACCGTCGGATCGTCGTTGATGCCGCGCAGGACGGGCGTCTGGTTGACCACGATCGCGCCGGCCTGGTGGAGCGCCTCGAATCCCTTTATCGCTTCGGCCGTGATTTCGCGCGGATGGTTGATGTGAGCCATGACGTAGATCCGTTTCTCAGGTGTGGAATGCTCCCGGATAAGATCCAGCAGGCCTTCGTCTTCATAAATGCGCATAGGGTTGAAGACCGGGAGCTTCGAGCCGAGGCGGATGATTTTGACGTGGTCGATCGCGCGCAGCCGCTCGAATATCGTCCTTAACTTTGGTGTGCCGAGGATCAGGCTGTCGCCTCCGGTTAGCAGCACGTTGCTGATCTCAGGATGCTCCGCGATATACTGCAAGCCGGGCTCCACATCCGACACGGCTTCCTTCACGTCGTTGCGGAATAGGCGTTTGCGGAAACAGTATCGGCAGTATGCGCCGCAAACCTCGGACACGATCAGGAGCGCGGTAGAACCGTACTTGTGCTGGCAGCCGGGCACCACATAATTGGTATCCTCGTCCGAGGCGTCCCATCGGCCGTACTCCCCGAGTTCGTCCTCGTTAGGGATGACCAGCTTGCGGATCGGATCGGCAGGATCGTTCCAATCGATCAGGTTCAGGTAATAATCGTTTACTCGGAATACGAACTTCTCCGTGATGCTTTTGAGCTTTTGGCGGTCCTTCTCCGGAATATGCGTTAACTTGTCGATGTCGGTGATGTACTTCGGTTGTGCCATATGAACCCTCCTCTTTGTGAATTTCTTTCCCGGCAATGCTGTATCAGGCAATAAAAAAGACCCGCCGCACGGGTCAATAGACAGCGGAGCAGAAGTCCGCCGTAAAATGCCTGACCCATCCAAAGCTGACGAGGTTAGCTGACGGACTCGGGATAGATGGTTCCCTACGGTCCATATGGACCGATACGCCCCAATAAAAAAATGGTTCCCCCGCTTTCCGGTCACCCGGAAATTAAGCTCGGTTATAGTTCTAGGAAAGAACTTACATAGGATTACATTATCAAAAGAATATGCATCTGACAACTTTATTTTTTTGTACAAGTTGTCTGTAAATAATTTGTAAATTATAATTACAAATACTTTCCGATCTCCCAGGGATGCACTTCGGCAGCGAAGGCATCCGCTTCAGCCTGTTTGTTCTGAACATAAAATTCGAACAAGTGGTTGCCCATGACGTCGCGGATCATCTCGTCCTCCTTCATGTGATCCAGGGCGGCCCTCAAGTCGCGCGGATAATTCTCGAGTCCGCCGGCTCCCTGATCCGCCACATCCCTGTTGTAAAGGTTGCCGACGGCTTCCGGCGGCAGCGGCGTTTGACAGCGGATTCCCTCCAAGCCGGCTTTCAGCATAACGGCGAACAACAAATAGGGATTCGCGGTCGGATCCGGCGGCCGGTACTCTACGCGGGTTTGCGGTCCCCGGGCGCCTGGAATCCGGATCGTCGCCGTCCGGTTGCTGCGCGACCACGCGATGTTCGTCGGCGCTTCATAACCGGGCATTAGGCGCTTATACGAATTCACGGTAGGATTAGCTATGGCAGACATTCCTTTCGCATGCTGGAGCAGGCCGGCGATGAAGCGGTTCGCCGTCTCGCTGAGCCCGCTAGCGGAATCCCGGTGGTAGAAGGCGTTAATGCCGTCCGCTCTTTGCAGGGACAGATTGCAGTGCATGGCATTGCCATTGCGGCCGGAAAACGGTTTGGGCATGAAAGAAGCAAATAACCCGTTGCGGCTCGCCACATGGAGCACGATTTGCTTAAAGGTTTGCCACCGATCGGCAATCTCAAGGGCGTCGCCGAACCGGAAATTGATCTCGTGCTGGCCGGGCGCGACCTCGTGATGCCCGGCTTCAATGCGAAAACCATGGTTACGCATCACCTCCATGATCTCCATGCGTGTCCGTTCTCCACGGTCCAACGGGAATACATCGCAATATCCGCCCGTATCGTGGACGTCTACCGTTGGGTTTCCCTGGGCGTCGAGCGGAAACAGAAAGAACTCGCCCTCGATCCCGACCTGCAGCATGAAGCCTAATTGTTCTGCTTCCTCTAGCGAGCGCCTCAGCATGCTTCTGGTGCAGCCCTGCGCCGGTACACCTTCCATGTCGCACACGTCGCAAAAAACGGCAGCGACAGGCCATTCCCCTTCTGCCGACCGCCACCGCTGGAGATGCAGGGTGCGCGGGTCCGGTATCAGCAGCAGGTCCGATTCCTCGACACCACTGAAGCCCGCGACGGACGACCCGTCGAACAGAATCCTCCCTTCCATTGCCGTATCCCATTCCTCACGGTGAATCATGAGTTGTTTCGCCGCACCGAACAGATCGGTAAATTGAAGGAGCAAGTATTCGACTTCCATCTCCGCCAGACGTTCCTTCGTCAATCCTCGATTCATGCGTTCCTCCTTAAACACCGAGTTTTCTTTCAAACGTGCTAACCTAGAGAATCTTGCTCAGAAACTCCTGGGTGCGTTCGTGCTGCGGACGGTTGAACATATCGTCGGGAGAGGCCTCCTCGACGATTTTTCCCTTGTCCATGAACACGACTCGATCCGCCACTTCACGGGCAAAGCCCATTTCATGCGTAACAACGATCATGGTCATGCCCTCCCTAGCCAGCGTTTTCATAACGCTCAGCACCTCGCCGACCAATTCAGGGTCGAGGGCGGAGGTCGGCTCGTCGAACAGCATGATCTTGGGGTTCATTGCGAGCGCGCGGGCGATGGCGACCCGCTGCATTTGTCCGCCGGACAGCTGATGCGGGAAGACGCCTGCCTTGTCTTGCAGACCTACCTTCTCCAGCAGCACCAAAGCGATATCGCTCGCTTCCTTCTTCTTCAATTTCCTGACCTTGACGGGTGCCAGCATAATGTTGTCGATCACGCTCTTGTGGCTGAACAGGTTAAAGCGCTGAAACACCATCCCGACCTCGGTACGCAGCGCATTGATGTCCGTTTTCGGATCACGAAGGTCGTGTCCATTCACGACCGCTTCTCCGCCGCTGATTTCCTCCAGCAGGTTCAGGCAGCGCAGAAACGTGCTTTTCCCCGATCCGGACGGACCGATGACGCACACCACTTCGCTTTCCGTGACGTCGCAGTCAACACCGCTCAGCACCTCAAGCTCATCGAACCGCTTAGTCAGTCCTTTGACGTGAATCATCGTTATCCAATCCTCCTTTCGATCGATCGCAGAATGAAGGAGATGGCGAGAGTGAGGAGGAGATACATGACGGCGATAATCGTATAAATCTCGAATGCGTTAAATTCGGTCGACACGATCTCCTGCCCGTTCCGCATCAATTCGCCGACGGCAATGATCGATAGCAGGGACGTATCCTTCAGACTGATGATGAATTGATTGCCCAGCGGCGGAATCATCCTCTTGAAGGCTTGCGGAAATACGATGTGTACGAAGCTTTGCGTCTTGGATAAACCCAGCGAGCGGCCCGCTTCGTCCTGCCCTCTGTCGATCGATTGGATCGAACCTCTCACGATTTCGGCGATATAGGCGCCCGCATTTACGGCGATGACGATAATCCCCGCCTGAACCGAGGAAATCCGAAATCCGGTCGTTTGCACCAGCAGCTGGTTCAAGCCGAAAAACAGCCACACCGCCTGCACCAGCAGAGGTGTGCCGCGAATGGCCTCGACATATACCGTCGACACCACTCGAAGCAGTCGTTTCCGGGATAACCTGGCCAAACCCGCCAGCAGTCCGATGGCAAAACCGATGATGAGTCCAAAAACCGCGATCAGCAGCGTAAGCTCCAAGCCTTTCATCAGGTAGGGCAGCGAGGCAATCGCACTGGCAAAATCCAGGTCAATGCTGGCTGTCATCCGGTCGCCCTCCCCTTTGCTTTCTCATAATAATAAACGGCTTCCTCATTTCGACGGCGCTTTACCAAACCATTTCTCGTAAATCTCGTCGTACTTGCCGCTGTCCTTGAGTTCTCCTAGCACCTTATTCACCTCGGCGACTAGCGGGCTTCCTTTGGGAAAGGCGATGCCGTACTGCTGTCCTTCCAGAATGTCTCCGACGGCTTTCACTTTGTCATTGCCTTTGGTTTTGATGAAGTAGAGCACGTTCGGAGAATCGAAAACGACCGCGTCTACCCCTTTGTTGATCAGCTCCATGTACGCCCCGTCAATGTTCGGGAATGGTTTGACTTCCTTGATGCCGTCAAGCGCCTTGACGTAGTCGAAGCTTGTGGTGCCGGACTTGGTCGCGATCGTTTTCCCTTTGAGGTCGTTCACGCTTTTGATGTCCTCGTTGTCGGTGCGGACCAGGACCAGGAGGCCGGCATTGTAATACGGTTCCGCGAAATCGACCTTTTCCTTCCGCTCCTCCTTGATCGTCATGCCTGCCAGAGCCGCGTCTATGCTCCCCGACTGCAGTGCCGGAATGAGACCGTTGAAATCCATCGGCTTCAGCTCATACTCCAGGTTCAGTTTGGCGGCGATCGCGGCCCACAGATCGATGTCGAACCCCTCGTATTTTCCGGTGTCCTTGTTCAGGAACTCGAAAGGGACAAAACTGGTGTCGGTGCCGACGGTTAACTTACCCGTCTCCGACGCGGATGCGGCTTGCGCTTCCGGCTTCTCATCGGCTTTCCCGCAGGCAGAGAACAATGCAGATGCCGCGATCAGCAGACAACCCCCAACGTTTACCCATTTGGTTTTTTTCAACTTTTCTCCCTCCTTCACTTTTTCAGTTGAAAAAGAACGCAAAAAGGGACCCTACCAACCAAGGCCCTCTTCGCGTTCCAATTCAAGAAACGGACCCATCTTCGCTGCGGCGTTCGTGCTTTTTGCATTATAACAAAACAATATGCATCCTACAACCCAAATATGCGAATTAAGTTGTTTGTTTATATCTTCCACACATTCTATTCAGAAAAAAAACTGCCGACCCTCACCGGGTCGGCAGCCTTCACGCTTAGCCTTATTCGAAGCGAACCAAATAGTAATTTTTCTTCCCTCGCCGCAGCACGACGTACCGGCCGTGCAGCCGCTGGCCCTCGCCGACAACGGCGTCGATGCTCGTCAGCTTCTCGCCGTTCACATAGACGGCGCCGCTCTCGATGTCCTGCTTCGCCTGCCGGCGCGATGGAGCCGCCTTGGCCTCGACCAGCAGGTCGATAAGCCCGGTCTCCTGCCCGCCCGGGAGCACGGTCGTCGGCATGTCCTGCAGCGCTTCGATCAGCTCGCTCTCGCTCAGCTGTACGACTTCGCCGGAGAACAGCGCCTGCGTGATGTTCTCGGCGCTCTCGACCGCCTCGGGTCCGTGCACGAGCTTCGTCACTTCCCGCGCGAGCTCGCGCTGGGCGACGCGCTTCTCCGGCCGCTCGGCCAGCTCGGTCTCCAGCGCTTCGATCTCTTCGCGCGACAGGAACGTGAAGTACTTCAGGAACTTGATCACATCGTTGTCGTCGGTATTGATCCAGAACTGATAGAACTGGTACGCCGACGTCTTGTTCCGGTCGAGCCAGATGGCCCCGGACTCGGACTTGCCGAACTTCTTCCCGTCGCTCTTCGTCACGAGCGGCATCGTCATGCCGAAGGCGTCGCCGCCGCCCATCTTGCCGATCAGGTCGAGCCCTGCCGTGATATTGCCCCACTGATCGCTGCCGCCCACCTGCAAGGAGCAGTTGTGCTCCGCATGCAGCTTGTGGTAGTCGTACGCCTGCAGAATCATATAGCTGAATTCGGTGAACGAGATCCCGTTCGCGAGACGGGAGTCGACCGAATCTTTGGCCAGCATGTAATTGACCGTGAAATGCTTGCCCACGTCGCGCAGGAACGAGATCGCGTCCAGCGGAGCGAGCCAGTCGTAGTTGCTGACGAGCTTGGCCGGATTGTCCGTGCCCTCGAACTCGAGGAACCGGGACAGCTGCCGCTTCAAGCTATTGGTCCACTGCGCCACCGTGTCGGCCGTATTGAGCGAACGCTCGGTCGAGCGGCCGCTCGGGTCGCCGATCAGGCCGGTGCCGCCGCCCACGAGCGCGATCGCCGTATGGCCGGCCAGCTGGAACCGGCGCAGGCATAGGATCGGCAGCAGGCTGCCGATATGCAGGCTATCCGCGGTCGGGTCGAAGCCGCAGTACATCACGATGCGCTCGGCATCCATCTTCTTCGCCAATTCATCGCGGTTCGTCATTTGGTACACGAGTCCGCGGTATTCCAGATCTTCCAGTAATTTCGTCGTCATGCTTCAGCGCTCCTTTTTTCACATCATTATACGCAAAAAAGACCCCTCCCTGCCGGAACAGGGACGAGTCATCGCGGTACCACCCTATTTGAAGACGAGCCCAAAGAGCTGAGCGTCTTCCACTCGTATCGGATAACGGCCGACAACCGTCTTGCCCTTCCGCTGCAATCGCGGGTTCGGTGCAACATGCTCCAGGCTGTATTTCGCGTTCGCTCCTGTACCGGCTTGCACCTGCCGCCGGCTCTCTGGGACGGGATCGTCGAGCGCTACTTTTACCCTTCTTCGCTTATGAAGTATGCATTTGATACCCGTTATACCATTTTCGCGTCAGCGTGTCAATTTCTCGGCATCCCGGCAATCTCGCGGCCGCCCGACCAACTGGACACGCTTCCCGAAATGGATGATAATGGAGAGGCGAATTTCAAATCGTAATGGAGGCCATGTGGGTTGACTAGGGAAGTTAGCAGAACGACGTTCCGGGAGCGTTATCACATCTTGCTTCAACATTTGCATAAGAAAATCAAGTCCGGCGAATGGCCGCCCGACACCTATATTCCGGCCGAAAACGACTTGGCGCAGCAGTTCCAGCTGAGCCGCCCGTCCGTGCGCAAAGCGCTGAGCGAGCTCGCCGAAGCCGGACTCATCCGTACGCTGCACGGCAAGGGCTCTCTCGTGAACGATCCCGAGCAACGCCCCGCGACCCTTCACTTGTCCTGGTATACGCCATCCTACGAATATGAAGCAGTGAGTCGCCTGATCGACCGGTTCAACCGGACGCAGACTCGCATTCGGGTCGAGATGATCCCTACTCCGAACGGGGCGCTCAAAGCCTCGGCGCGGGACGGGTTCCGGATCGGACACACACAGCCGGATTTGATCGGGATTTCCAATACGAGCTTTTTTCAATTCACCGGCGAGGAGCCCGACAACTGGTTCCGCCCGTTGCAGCTCGAATCGGCACGCGAGCTGTATGCGCCCTGTCTCCGGGCGTTCACGGTGAACGAGAAGCTGCTAGCCGCGCCTCTGACGTTCACGCCGATCATGCTCGTCTACAATAAATCGATGTTCGATCACGCCGGTCTCGCTTATCCGGATGCCTCATGGACGTGGGATGAGCTGCTGGCGGCAGCCTCCTCGCTGACCCGGCACGAGGGCGACCATGTGGAGCAGTACGGATTCAGCCTCTCCTCGTCCTACAACCGCTGGCCTCTCTTCGTGCTGCAGAACGGCGGGGTATTCCGCCGGGGAGACAAGCTGCTGCCGGATGAACCGGCGACGAAGGAAGCTTTGCAGTTTGCCGTCGATTTGATGTATAAGCACAAGGTGTCGCCCATTTTCTCGACCGACAATTTCCGGCTGGGCGAGATGCTGTTCCTCCGCGAGAAAGTGGCGATGATTCTCACTTCTTACTTGTTCCTTGAGGAATTTCGGGATATCGAATTCGATTGGGACCTGGTCCGCTTCCCCGGGCGAGTCGCCGACACGGGATACAGTCTCGCTACGGGGATCGGGATCAGCTCGCATTGCGAGCAGGTGGAGGAAGCGACGGAGGTCATCGAGTACTTGCTGTCGGAGGAGGCGCAGCGGTTCCTGAAGCAGCATGGGTGCTCGGTGCCTTCGCGTAAGACGGTAGCGGAGGATCGCTCCGCCCCTCATCACCCGAAGGCCGGGCCGGGCTACTATATGTTCGAGTCCATCAAGGACAAGGCTCAGACGGTTATCGACTTCGGCTTGACCAGCTTGCAATTCAATGCGCTCAACCGCGAGCTGGGGCTCGTGTGGGCGAATGTCGCCTCCCTCGACGAGGTGTGGGGCACGTTGCGGACCAAGTGGGCCGAGGAACCATAATAATGGGGGACACCTGGAATACAAGGCGCGGCAATCCATCGCAGGATGGGGAGCCGCGCTTTCTATTTGATGCGCCGTCTCACCCTCTTCCTATTCTTGACCGCCCATTTTCTTTTTTCACATCAATCTGTTCAGAAAAAACCATATTGTAGCAAAAAATAACATATTCAACCCTACAAACCGCGCGTACGATCAAATCAAACGCACCGTCACAAATTAGACAAATTTAACTTCGTTCCGCGGGGGCCCTATGAGTGAATGGCGCAAACATTTGTACCCGATTTACCTGGTACATGAGCTCGACACGGTGACGCAGGCCGAGCCGGCGGCCCGGTTTCTGATCGCCGACATGCTGTTCCGCAAGCCCAGCCTGATCCTCGAACCGACTGACCAGCAGATGACGTTCCGGATGTGCACCGAACGGGACCGGCTGCACATCGAGTTGCGCTGCGAAAAAGTGAAGCCGGGCCAAGCCGGAGAATTGACCCTGCTCTTCGACGTGGACTTCTCCCGCCGCAAGCGGAGGAACGCCATTCAATTCCGGCTCCGGGAAGACGGCACGCTCGAGTACGACGAGTACCGGTATGAGATCGAGACGTTGCCGATTCCGCCTCAAGTGCAATCCCTCTATGATTCGGATGGGAACACCCACAACATCCGGCTCTCCCTCCCTTTCTCCCTGCTTCGCCTTGATACTACTAACCCGAATGAGTTTACGAAACGCGTACTTGGCTTTAATGTCATCCGGACGATTACAGGTGCGGGCAACAAGCAAGTGCTCACATGGTCCGGCATCAAAGGGGACAAAACCGACGTCGGCCAAGGCGCCGGGATGCTGCTCTTCACCCGCGGCCTCGCTCCCGCCGAGTACGAACATCAAGCCGACCGGCTGAGCGCGGACGCCGACTTCTACTTCATGGACTGGACGAAGCGTAAGGTCCCGCCGGAGCTGTACGACTTCCTGACCGACAAAAAGCAAGGATTAACGGTGCGTATGAATGCGGACGATGTGCGCTTCGCCCGCGACAACGCGGAGAACACGAACTGGGGGCGCGAGACGAAGGCCGCCATCCTCCGGATCGCGGATTATTGGGCCGCCAAGAGCGACGATGAGCTGTTCGAGCTCGTGCCGTTCGGCAATCCGAGGGCGATGTCCGTCGGCCAGTCGTTCGGCGATCCGCTCACCGGCGGGCGTAGAACGGCATTCCAGGTATGCCTGGAGCGGCCTTACGAGTATTACAACCCGAGTACGGGCGTATGGTGGCGCAACGGCATGACGATCCGCAATCCCACGACCGGCGAGGATCTCGTTTTGGACGACGACGGCCGGGGCTTCCTGGCGCCGGAGGGCTTCCCGAATCCGGGGGTCCGGTACATGTTCACCGCCTCCTATCGCTCGTTCCTCCTCGCCATGCTCATGGCCCATCCGTACTGCGAAGTAATGGAGAACAAGGACGTGCTGCCGGAGACGAGCGGCGACGCTTATGCGGGGGCGATCCCGAACCTCGCCTACGCCTACCAGCTGACCGGCGATACGAAGTACGCCTACAAAGCGCTGCTGCTAGCCGGCCGTATCGCGGAGCTCGCGCCGTACATGAACGGCAATTATGGTAACGCTTACTGCGATACGGTGCTGATGGCGGAGCCGTCCACGACGGAATCGCATTGGCTCTCCAATTATTTCGACGCGCTCGATCTGGTGTACGATGCGATCGGGGACGTGGACGCGGCGCTGGCCGCATTCTTCGCGGGCAAGCCCGATGCGGAGAACAAGCCGCGGACGAAGCCATTTTCCATCAAGGAAGCGATCTACGAATTCATCCCGCAGGTGCTGTTCAGCTGCGAGGTGGAGCGCACGCGGGATGCGGACTGGTCGATGCGCTGGATGCACGTGGAGCTGCTCGTGGCGAGCTTCATGGGCAGCGGCAAGCTGATGCGGCACCTGCTGTACGAGGGCAAGCACAGCCTCGTCTCGCGGATGCGCAACTCGTTTTTCCGCGATGGCCGATACAGCTACGATTCGTTACACTACATCGACCATATCTGCGAGCAAATGTGCTTCATGGCGAACAACAACTACCGGTTCCGCGACGACGAGCACTATCCGGATGGCCTCGACATGTTCGAGAACCAAGCATTCGGCCTGCGCCAAGTCATCGACTTGTACGTCCGGCTCCGCTGCGGCAACCTGATACCGATGTTCGGAGACAACGGATTCGTCAACAACGTCCAACCGATCTCCGAGCAGAGGAAGAAGGGCAAGATTACGTACAGCCCCTCCTTCGAAATCATTTACCGCCGTATGCCCTCCTCCCGGGCCGTCGTCGGCCAAGTATTGGCGCAATACGAACGGGAAGAGCTCGAGCGGTATCGGGTGGAGACCGTCCAGTGGAAGAACAAGCGTACGCTCCTCGCGAAGCAGAAGCACGCGCTGCTGCTGCTAGCCTGTGCCGCGGATTGGCAGGAATACCAGGAAAACAACCGGTACGGCGGCGCGATCCAGCCGTCCTTCCTGCTGCAGGATTCCGAGACGAGTGTGTTCCGGACCGGCACCGACGCCCATAACACGAAGCATGTGGTCTTGTACGGCCAGCCGTCCGCCGGTCATATGCACGGCGACAAGCTCGGGCTGTGGATCGGCGCGTACGGGTACCATCTGCTCGCCGGAGCCGGCGGCTATCCGTCCTCATGGGTAAGTCCCAAGTGGCAGGCTTGGGAGGTACATGCGGCGGCATGCACGATCGTCGTCGTCGACGGGAAGGATCAGCAGCTCTCGTATTCGCGGCTCAAGTGCCATTACGAAGGCGGGATGCTGCAAGTATCCGGGATGGACAATCGAACCGCCTACCCCGGGACGCATCTGGAGCGCTGGTGTTGGGTCGTGCAAGCCCCGAACCGGGCAGACGCCTATGTGTTCGATCTGAGCTATGTCACCGGAGGCGGCACGTTCGACTACAATACGCCGGCGCTCGATATCTCGTTCGACGAGATCGAGTTCGAGGGCGTTTCGGAGGCGAGCTGGCAGCCGATGCAAGGGACTTTGGCCGGCGCTGACGTACCCTTGTACAGCGAGCCCGGCTACGGCTGGATGAAGGCGGTGCGCAAGGCGCCCGTGCACGGTCCGGCTGCCTGGACGATGCACTACTCGGAGGCCGGGCTGAAGGTGCACGCCATGCCTCCGGAGCAAGGCAGCCGCGAGCTCGTGTGCAGCCTCGGCGAACGAGGCGGGCGCGAGATGGGCCGGTCGCGCTGGGAGCCGTTCGTCATGTGGCGCGACACCGCCCCCGAGGGGCAAACCGACACGCATAAGGCGGTGTTCGTCTCGGTCTTGGAGCCATTCGAGCATCGGCCGTTTCTGACGGGAGTCGTGCCGCTCGCGCGCGTCGGCGGTGTGTCCACGGACGAGTCCGACTTTCCGGCTGTCGGAGTGGAGGTGCGCTATGCGGACGAGTATAGGGATATTTTGATCAGCGTCTATGAGGAAGGGACGACGGCGACATTCCGCGATACCGCGGGCCGGGAATACCGGACCGACGCGCGAGCGTTATTGCTGCGGTACCGCGGAGAAGAGAGGGTCGCTGTCCAGGCGATCCGGTGTACGCACATTAGTGCGGGAAGCTACACGATCCGGAAGTCCCACGCCTCCTACCGGGGGACCATCAAAGACGTCAATCCGGACACCGGCGAGATTCATGTGGAGCTGGAAGAGGACTACGAGGACTTCCCGGAACGGCTGGACGGTCAGGTGGCGCTGATCGATTCCCCCGACTATCTCAAGCCGTCGTCTTACTATATGTTCGACCCGCGGCGCAGCGGACGGTCGTTCACATTCCGGTCCAACATGACGCTGTATAAGCTGGAGACGGACTGGAAAGCCCCCCATAAGCGCAACGGTCTAGGTGTGAAAGCAATAATAGAGCGGGACGGGAAGCCGATTTTCGTCGATATTCAACCAGGCGATTCGTTTCAGTTGAGCAATACGATCCGGTCGGTAATTACGGGAGCCTGATGCCCGTCATTATAGAGAACTTATTTTATGATAAAGGGGAAACGATTCCATGAAGAAACCGCTTCTCGTCTTGACCGCTCTGACCCTCAGCTTGACCGCCGTGCTCGCCGCCTGCAGCAAAGAGACCACCACGACCGAGCCTCAACCGACCGCTACGACGAACGCGCCTGTACCCGTCAGCTTCAAGATCATGCACGGCGACGGAGGCAACGCCTACGCCAAGACAGTCACGGCCGACGATCCGTATATCAAGGAGATGAGCCGGCTGTTCAGCGAGTATATCAAGCAGCCTACGACGATCGGCTTCGAGCTGCTGAATCAGACCGATTACTCCCAGCAGCTGACCGTCCGGTTCGTCTCCAAGGATGTGCCGGAAGTCGTCTCTACGACGTCCATCATGGACAAAGGCCACCCTACGGCGGTCGAGAATGGCGTCTTCCTCCAGTTGAACGAGCTGCTCGACAAGTATGGCCAGAACCTGAAGAAGAAAATTCCGTCCTACATCTGGGATTCGCCCAAAGTGAGCAAGGACGGCAAAATATACGGCATCCCTTCGCTACTGAACCCGGTCAGCCCTGCGGCCATCTATGTGCGTCAAGATTATATGGATAAACTGGGCATTACGAAAATGCCGGAAACCCCGGACGAGTACTTGGCTTTTTTCGAAAAAGTGAAAAACACCGATCTGAACGGCAACGGCAAAGCGGACGAAGTGGGGTACGCGATGCGGGGCGGCTTCGGCTTCAGTAACCTGTTCTTCGCTCCGTTCGGGGTGTATCCGGGGGCGTGGCAGCTCGTAGACGGCAAGTACACCCCGGACATCGTCAATCCTAAGATGAAGGATGCGATCGCGTTTTACAAGAAACTTTACGACAACGGCTATATCGACAAAGACTTCGTCTCCGCCAAGGACGTGGATTGGACGAACATGATCAAGAACGGGCGGGCCGCCGTCTGGACGCACGACCTGCGCAACATGGGGTCCAGCTGGGGTCCCTCGAACTTCGCGGACAAAAACGTCAAGCTGGGCTTACTGCCCGGATTCAAGATGCCGGACGGCACCTACCGCATTCAGCCCAAAGCGTCGGGCATCGCCAAGGTCGCGGTCATCATGGCCGGTACGAAAAATCCGGAGCGGATCGTCCAGTTCTATGATTGGGCCCTCTCCGACGATCCGGTGAAGACGAAGTTCTTCGAATTCGGCATCAAGGATCGCAACTATACGGAAGAGAACGGCAAGGTGAAATGGGACGGCAACGCGGATCGGAACAAAAACGGCGAAAGCGGCTTCTTCCAAGCGCTGATCAATCAAGCGAGCGATACGCGTATGGATCTACCGGTCGTCGAATCGGGCGGTATTATCGACACGAAGGTGCTATCCCGAGGGTTGGAGTACGCGGAGAAAAACCAATGGGTCGACCCAAGCGTGAATATGCCGCAGCTGGAAGCGGTCAAGACGAATCCGGAGCTGGATTCGGCCGTCGGCAGCTTGTTCGTCGAGATGCTGCTTAAGACGATCACCGGCAAAGAGCCGGTTGAGTCCGGGTTCAACAATTTCGTGGCGGCGTGGAAGAAGCGCGGCGGCGATCAGGCGATCGAAGAAGCGACGAAGTGGTACAACAGCCAGAAAAAGTAATCGGGAGGTTATACTATGAGTCTCAGTACGATGCTCGGAGCTGCAAAAGTTAACATCACTCCCGATTTCCCGGTAGAGCTGCAGCCCTTCCATCCGCGTCTCCGTGCGGATGGCCAAACTTCGGTCGTGAATCGGCCCCTGCACGTGCGCACGCTTGTGTTCCGGCAGCAGACGGCGGAGGGTGACAGAAGATATGGCGTGTTGATCTCCGCCGACATTATCTACTTCGTCGACCAACGGGTGCATTCGCTGCGGAGGAAGATGGCGGAGCGTTGGGGGATCGAAGGGAACGCCGTACTGTTCCAGGGCACGCATACGCATTCCGCGCCGTTTCCTGGCAGCCGGGTCGACGCTTCGGAGGACGAAGCGTACATGGACTACATCGAGCTGCTCGAAGCCCGCATCATGGAGAGCGTGGAGCAGGCGATGGCCAACCTCGAGCCGGTCGTGCTGGAGCGCGGCACCGGCACATGCGGAATCGGCACGTACCGCAGGCGCATCGTCGACGGGAGCTGGACGATGAACCCGGATCTCACCGTGCCAGTCGATCAAGAGCTGATCGTGCTGCGATTCCGACGCCCGGATGGGATCGGTGCGGATGGCGGCACGGCCTCGCCAGGCTCGGTCAAGGCGCTGCTCGTCAACTTCGCCTGCCACCCGACGACGACGTGCGACAACGCCATATCGTCGGATTTCCCCGGCGCGGCAATGGATGAGCTGGAGCAAGAGCTCGGGGGTGGGGCGGTGTCGTTCTTCCTGCAAGGCTGCTGCGGCGACGTGAAGGTCGCGACGCTGCGCGGGGACCGGTATTACGACGGGAACGAAGAAGATGTGGCGCGGTTCGGGCATGAACTCGCCGCCCAGGTGCGGGTGGTGCTCGAGGCGCCGATGGAACACCGCGCCTTCGTGCCGTTCCGGTTCCGGCACAAGCGGGTGCAGCTGCCGTTCCAGTCGTTGCCGTCGCCGGAGGAGCTGCTCGAAGCCTTGAAGGCGACCAATATCCGCGAGGAATGGGCCGGCATTCTGCTCGGCTTCCCGCACCTGCTGAGGGAAGCCGACCCGCTCGAGATTCATTATTATGAGCTCGGGGAGTCGTTCTCCATCGTCGCGATGAACGGCGAAGTCGTAGGCGAGTATGGCCGGTTCATCAAGACGCAGTACGGGGAGCGGGTGCTCCCCGTCGGCTACAGCAACGGCCATACGACGTACATTCCGACCGCCAGGCAGCTGGCCGAGGGCGGCTATGAGGGAGATTACGTGTTCTACCGGCACGGCAAGCCTTCGCCCTATGCGCCGTCCATCGAGCGCATGATCAAGGAAGGCATGGTCGAGCTGATCGACGGCCGCCAAAACTGAAAAAAGTCCGAATGTCCCGGTTTCCGGCCGGATGCATTCGGACTTTATTTTATTGGACCAATAATAGCCGCATAGAGCTAAGCGACCGGCGTCCCGTTCGCGACGGGCTCGTCTGGGCGAAGCAGCACGACGTCTCCGTCCTCCGGCGTGCCGCCCAAGACGAGCACCTCGGAGCGGAAGCCGGCGATGCTGCGGGGCGGGAAGTTCACGACCGCCGCCACCTGCCGCCCGACGAGCGCGGAGGGCTCATACCGGCGGGTAATCTGGGCGGAGGATTGCTTCACGCCGAGCTCGCCGAAGTCGATGCGCAGCTTGATCGCGGGCTTGCGCGCCTCCGGGAACGGTTCGGCGTGTACGATCGTGCCGATGCGGATATCCAATTGGTGAAAGTCATCTATTGTTGCCATGCAGTTGTTCCAACTCCACTCCTGTCTTTACTTGAACGATTTCCAATCCGTCTTGCTGTTGTTGAGCAAATATTCGAAATCGTTCTCCAGCCTCTTCTGTTCGGCCTTCCGCGCTTCCTCGGCGGCTTTGCGGCGCTCTTCCGCCTTCTTTGCTTCTTCCGCTTTCATGCTGTCCGCTTGGGCCTTGAGCTTGTTCACCACGTCCGGGTTGAGCAAATCCTTCAGCGTGGAGCGGTTGTCATCGACGTCCGGCTTCGTTTTGGTATATACGGGCTGCCTCTGCTTTTTATGTTTCATCCTGTGCGATCCCTCCGTTAGCGTTCATCCCCACATTATACCACGCTCATGCGGATTAAGCCCTCCGGGACGCGTCGTAGGCCGCCACGATCCGCTTGGGCGAGACGAGCCGCCATGATTGTACGAGCAGATCGCGGCATTCTCCCGGCTTCACTCGATCCATGCGGATGAGCATGTAGTTCAAGGTGGAATAATTCGCCGGCACGGCATACACCTCCGGATCCAGCGTCGTGAACGCCGCCCGCTCCTCCTTCGTCGTCTTGACGAGCAGGGAAATCCCATCCTCCTGCAGCACCGCGTAAATCTTGTTATTAACCCGGAACGAAGGCTTGTCCCAATGCTCCTGTTCCTCCGTACCCGGCAATGCGAGCGCCAGCGCACGCACCTCTTCAACCGTTATCATCATGGCCACCTCGCCTTCATCCTATGAGCATCAATAGACAAGCATACTTTTATTGTACCTATTATTTCCAAAGCAGCAACAACCAAAAGAAAAAGGATGAACATCGCGTTCATCCCTTCTCCTTTTCCATATCGTTCCCGGATACGGGCAACTGCCACCCTTGGAGCGCGTGCAGTTCCCGGTACAGCTGCAGCAGCTCGGATTCTCGTTCCATGATCAGTCGGGACAGTTCCTCGATCCGGGACGCCCCTTCCTTTTGGGCCGTCAATTGCCGCTGCAGGGACGCGGGTTCCATTTCAAAGGTCTCGACGACCCATTGATCCGCCATCGAGCGTCCTTCCATCCGATACACGTCCATATAGGTCTCGAAGATGGCATTGATCAGCCTCCGTCGTTCCCAGCTCATGATGCCCATCGAATCCTTTGCTTTCGATACGGCCAGCATCAGCTGGAAGTCGTTCAGCTCTCCCCGCAACGCTTCAATCCGGTCGATCTCCTCGAGCAAGAGCGGGTACACCTCGTGAAACTGCTTAGCCGCCTGTATCATGTCTCGTTCCGTGATGGAGGTGTGGTCCAACGTGGCTTCATCCCTTCTAGGTGGAGTGAACGGCCGGCTGCACAACCGGTAATCGCCTATTCCCCACACCATTCGTAGTCCGAGTCCGATTTCAGTTGGTTGCGCCAATAACCCGAAGAATGACCGAGTAACCGAAAGCTCACTCCCGTGCGTTGTAAGGCAAACTTAACTAATAAGCTACCAAACTTTACAATTTTCACGCCGAATGCCTCATATCTCCGCTATAGTAAGCCAATATTTACAATTAGCGTTAGCCGACCTTACTATTAAGCAAGGTTTGCCTTACTATTGCGCAGAATCGCTCGAATCTATCACAATTTAGTAAAGGTACCCCTGTTAATAGTAACCTTCCCTTAAAGCGCCGCACCCATCGCCCCTACCCCAAGAGCACTCCATGAAAAAATGGATCTTAGCTTATAAATCGCGTGAAATCGAGGCATTTAGTCCCATCATCCGACAAATTACTCTCCACCGTCCTACCTTTTGACTCAAAGGGTTGCCCTAATTCTAGTAAAAAAGACATATAGGCAAGTAGTAGAAATCAACTTATACTGGTTATGAAACAAAATTTCATGTAAGCCCTTAATTAATTGATTGTCATGAAAAATTGTTTCATAACCTGCCCTGCGAATGGAGTGAGTCAAAAGTCAATGAAACGAATGGTCATCCGTCCTCTTCTCATGCTCATGTGTATGCTTCTGGCTTTCGGTTCTGTAAGCGCTGTAGCGATCGCCAATGGCGAGACGGCGGCATCCCCGCTGAAAGAAAAAATCGTCTCCAAAAATACCGCAACCCGCACGCTGGAGCTGGAATACTCGGGCACGCTCCCGGTAGCCGATGGGGCAGAAGTGCTGCAAAACGTGAACGGGCAATGGTTTACGAAAAGCTTAAGCGACGTGATGGTCGGCGCGAAAAATGCCGAGGTTTACAAAAATGCGGCCGGCCAAATCACCAAGATCGTGCTCCAAGGCGAAACTCCGATGAACGTGATGCGGGTCGGCATTCGATTTGACATCACGAACATCGCCGATATGACCCAGCTGAACCATGCCAAGGTCGATCTCCAATCGGCGCAAGGCTTCCAGTTGGCCGATAAAATCGCCGGACAAACGCTGGACATCCCGGCCGGGAGCTTGCTCTCCGTGACCCCGGACAGCGGGAAAATGAAAGTAACCGTGAATAGCGTAGAAGTGTATCGGACATCCAACCGGCTCTATGCCATTCCGGCCAGCAGCACCTCCATGCTGCAAATCGCTTCCATTAAAAGAGCATTACCCGCCGCTCCTCAATACCGGGGCGTCATCGAATTGTTCTTGAACCCGGAGAAAGACAAGCTGCGCGTCATCAACGAAGTGGGCATGGAAGAATACTTATATCAAGTCGTCCCAAGCGAAATGCCGTCCAGCTTCGGCCTGGAGGCACTCAAGGCGCAAGCAGTCGCAGCAAGAACTTACGCGCTGACGGACTACTTGTCCAGCCGGTTCGCCGACCAAGGCTTCCATATCGACGACAGTACGCTAAGCCAAGTGTATAATAACCAAGCCGAGAATGCCTTGACGACGCAGGCGATCAACCAGACAGCCGGCCAGATTATGAAGAGCGGCCAAGAGTTGGTGGACGCGCGCTTCTATTCGACGTCCGGCGGGTTCGGGGCTTCCAAGCATGAAGTATGGTCAGACAGCGTGACGAATAAGTTCCCCGGTACCCCGATTCCGTATTTGACGGCGGGCAGCTACACGTTCGATCCGAACGACAGCACCAAGCTGCTCGAATTGAATACGCAGGATGAAGCGGCGGTGGCTGCTTTTTACAAAAACCTTTCGTATAAGGGCTACGACTCCGATTCGTTATATTTCCGCTGGAAGGTAGGTATGACCAAACAGGAGCTGGAAAAAACGATCAACGCCAATTTGGGAGCGAGGTTCGCGGCTGATCCGAACTTCATCCTCACCCGCACCGCAGACGGCTCGTTCCAAAGCCTCCCGATCCCCGCTGAAGGGATTGGCACGTTCAAAACGATGTACGTAGCCAAGCGCGGCGCCGGTGGCAACATTACGGAGCTTGTCGTCGAAGGCAGCACCGGTACGTACAAGATTATCAAAGAGTTCAACATCCGGTTCACGATCCGCCCGAGCAAAACGTATACCGGAGGCCCTGACATTTCGGCGTACCGGGCAAAAGGCGGCTCTACGGATTACGATCCGACGGCAACGCTCAAAAATCCAAGCATCCTCTATTCCGCTTTCTTCACCTTTGACATTGCCCAAGATGCGAGCGGCGCCGTGACAGGCGTAACCTTCTATGGTGGAGGGAACGGGCACGGCGTAGGGATGAGCCAATTCGGCGCCTCGATGCTCGGAGGCAAGGGCTGGTCGTACGACAAGATCCTGAACGCGTATTACCCGAATATGCAATTCCATAATTACAACGACAGCAGCTTGGTGTTGACCGGGATTACGGCAACCGGGCCAAGCGTCCTAACGGCTGGACAATCTGCGCTGTTGCAAGTACGCGGCCAATATACCAACGGAACGACCTCCAACATCGTTTCTGGAGCAAGCTTTACTTCCAGCGCCTCAGAGGTAGCTTCCGTTGCAGCAGACGGCACCTTGACGGCGCTCAAAGCCGGCAAAACATCGGTGACCGTCACCTACAACGGGAAATCAGCTCAGCTAGAAGTAAAAGTGGTACCGGCCAAACCGGTCAGCATCCAGATTAAGGGGTTGCCTGACAAGCTGAAAACCGGAGAACCGGCGCAACTGTCGGCCATCGGAACTTATGCGGATGGCAGCACGGTCGACTTGACCGCCTACGCTACTTTCACGACGAGCGATGTTGAGAAAGCCGTCGTAACGGCCGGCGGTGAATTGCGTACCTTGGCCAAGGGAGATGTGACCGTCGTCGCTTCTTATGCCGGTGTAACGAGCCCTGCAGCGACCGTGAAAATCCACGGCAACTTCAACGACAAAGAGAAAGACCAGTAAGTGTAATTAAAAGCAGCCTGCCAATCGTTCTTCAAGAACGAGTTGGCAGGCTGTTTTTGTGCATTGCTATTTTCAATTCATCCATTACTCTTTCATATCCGTCGGGGAGAGGATGGCTGGAGAGACGATCCATTTCACTTTGAAGAAGCTTCGCATAGGCCACCTCGAATGCTTGGTCTTGAGGAACCTCAATATCGGGACACACGCCTACTCCTTCCCAGTTGCCCTTCGTGATCGGGTTGATGGCCCGGCCATCTGGGATGAACACTTCAAACTCCTTGTTGATTCGATGTACTTTTCCAGGATGAGCCCCGCCTCCGGTGCGTTCCCCGACAATGACCGCTCGTTTCATGGTCTGTAAATTATAAGCGAACTCCTCCGCTGCCGAAAAGGTTTTCCCGCTCGTTAATATATACAACGGCTTCGTCCCGCCATATCGCTTACCTGGCACATAGGGGAGACTCCAGAACTGCTGCGTTTCGTCATTCTTTCTCCAATACAAGCTGTTCAGATGCGTGGGGGATGGGTCCAGCAAATAGCTGGATAGGAAAGCGACCATGTGCGGAGAGCCGCCGAAATTACTCCGCAAATCAATGATTAGACACGAGGTGTTGGCAAGAAAGGTCATCGCGCTGGCAACCGTCTCTCCGGCATGCTCAGGCGGTAAAAAAATGTGAAACTCGAGCAAACCGATATTCCCGGGCAGTCGCTCGACTTTGGTGAATCCGTAGTTATCCTGCTCCGCCATCGGTAAGAATGGACCGGGCTGTGCGTTCCGCTCCGAAGGAGCATTGTCCGCATGAGCTTTCTCCACCTTATACGTCATCCGCAAATGCTTGTCCTTTGATACATTGTACAGGTGAGTGGTGATCAATTCCGCAAAGGCACTATGGTTACTCGTTTCCTCGTATTCATGGTCGATTAAGCGCTGGGTGAGCTCTCGCTCCAAGCTGGCAGCCGTTTCGGGAAACACATAATGTTCGTTCAATAGCTCGATTAGTGCATTTACGGTATCCGTTTTAAATTGGCGGTCCATAATCGGCCTCCTGTCAAAATGATCCAACAAAATGTTACATAACATTTCGACACAGCCAGTTTATTTTCCTCCATTCAGCAAAAAGCCCAGGAACGCCATATCGGCGCCACCTGGGCCTCGGATTGGATACACTTTACGTCTCCGGATCGAATTGGACCGCACCGGCACCTACCAGCTCCACATGGCTCGCTTGCCCAGGATGCTCGCCGAGCCAGGCGCCCTGCTCTATCAGCTTCGCCTGCAGCGCCGGAATCGGCACGTCGCGGAAGCCTCCGCCTGCTGCACTCAGCATCGCTGCGGCCGTACCCGCCGCTTGCCCCATCGCGAAGCAGTTCGGCATCACACGCAGCGAGCCTTGCACCGGACGGTCAGACGAGACGGAGCGTCCGGCAACGATCAGATTCGACACGCCCTGCGGCAGCATGCAGCGGTAGGGAACGCCATGCGACTGGCCTTTCGGCAAGTGCTTGACCGTCATCGTGCTGCTCGAGTTCGCGAGATGGATATCGATGAAGTACGAGTTCCGGGCGATGTCGTCCTCGAATGTCCGCATCGTCAAGAAATCTTCGACGACCAGCGTATAGTCGCCGGCGATGCGCCGGGTTTCCCGGATGCCGATCTGGTCGCCGGAGTGCACGAGGTGGATGTTCTCGAAGCCTCCAACGTATTTTCGCAGAAACGCGATCTGCCGCTGGATCAGCTGCCGGCCTTCGATCGCGGCCCGGGTCAAGTCCTCGGCCTTCGTGCCGTCGATTCCGAAGATATGGCCGAAGTTGAAGCCGGCGATCGAGTCGGTCACCCAGGCGATGCCGGAGATCCGCTTGCGCCCTTCCGGCAAGTCGCCGTTCTGCTGGGCTTGCATGACCGCCTCGGCCAATTGACCGTTCTGGCCGGTCTCTTTCAAGTACTGGTCGAACTTGGCCTTATCCGCTCCCGCCACGAGATAGCACATCGTGCCCGGCTGCAGCTCGCCCTGCTCCCCTCCGACCTGGAACGGCACGCCCGCCAGAGCGGCCAAGTCCGCGTCCCCCGAGGCGTCGATATACAGCTTCGCCTGGACGACCGAACGGCCGGATTTGTTGCTGATGACGAGGCCCGTGATTCGGTCCCCTTCCTTTAAAATCTGGTCCGCCACCGTGTGGAACAGCACCTTGGCGCCACTCGCCAGCACCTCTTCGTCGTACACGCGCTTCAGCGTCTCCACGTCGATCGGCACCCAATCCAGCTTGTCCTTGTTGCGGCTCAGGAACGCTTCGCCCGATGCCCGCTTCATGCGCTCCAGCAGCTCGAGACCGATGCCGCGAATGACGGGCTTCTCGCCGTCCGTATAGGGGCAGAAGGCGGGGACTAGCGCTGCCGTCCCCATCCCGCCGAGATACCCGCGCTGCTCGATGAGCAGCGTATCGGCCCCGCCCCGTGCGGCCGCGATAGCGGCGGCGATGCCGGAGGCGCCGCCTCCCAGCACGACGACGTCCGGTGTATGCGAGACGGGCAGCTCGGTCGTAATTTGTATCGTGCGAACTCCTTGCTCAGCCATATTGAAATCCCCCCACAGTAACTTTGTTACTCTCATTATTAGGGAGCGCGACTTAGGGAACTAGTTTAATTTTTGTTTAATGAAAAAATCGGTTCGTGATATGATAGTAGTGGAGGTGGTCCGCATGCCGATCCGCAAACCGGTCACACAACGCACGATCGCCAAGCAGCTCGGGGTAACCGTGCAGACGGTGTCCAAAGCGTTCAAAGGCAAGCCCGGCATGGCCGAATCGACGCGTCAGCTCATTATGCAGACCGCCGAGAAGCTCGGCTATTTCACGAACGAACAGATCCGCAGCCTGAAGGCGGAGACGATCTCCCCCTATCCGAACGAACGGAAGCGGTTCCTGCTCGTCCAGACCGAAGAATCGCTCAGCTATAATCGCAAGCTGCTGGAAGGGCTGCACGAGCGATTCGCTTCGTTCGGCCACCAGGTAGAGCTCCACCGGCTGCCCAAGTCGACCCGGGAAGCCGACATGGCGGAATACATCGAGCAGCACGGACTCGCTTATGCCGATGGGATCTTCATCGCGCCGAGCATCGTGCCGAAAGCCTGGGAGCAGGCGCTGTTCCGGCTCGAGATTCCGACCGTCCTGCTCAACTTTCCTCCGCCCGGCGTAAGAGTGGACAGTGTCATCTGGGATATCTATGACGCTACATACCAAGCCGTCGCTTACCTGCGCAGCCTCGGCCACCGCCGCTTGATGTATGTCGGCGACACGTATGAGCAGCGTGGCTTCATCCTGCGCTGGCAGGCGTTCCAGCAGGCGCTGCGAGAGTTCGGCGAGCTCGTCGATCCCTCCGCCCACTCGATCGGCGCTCGCACCGATGAGTCGTGGATCGACGATGTGAAGAGCAAGCTCGTCCGCTTCACGCCGACGGCGCTCGTCTGCGGGGTACACCAGGAAGTGCGGGCCGTGTACCGGCTGTGCGAAGCGATTGGCCTTCGGGTCCCGGAGCAGCTGTCGATCGTCGGCCTGCTGAACGAGCAGCCGGACGGCCTGCCGCTGTTCACGCGGCCGCTGCTGTCGATTCGCGAGACCGGCTACCGCGCGGCCGACCGGATGCTGTGGCGGCTCGCGAATCCGACGCTGCCCCACGAGCATACGCGCATCCAAGGCGAATTTCTTGTCGGGGCTACGACTGCGCCGTACCGTGAATCTGTGTAACCGGAAAATCTACGTCCGTTCTTTAACAAAAGAACAAAAGCCCGCCGTCCACTCCTTCGAGTGAGCAACAGGCTTAGATGCATATAAAATTTAAGAGGATTCCTTCGAATCGTCGTCCTCCTCCGCCATCTTGGCCGGCGCCACTTCCGCGACCGCGTCCGCGAACACGCCGGACTTGATGACCGGCGGTACCGGACGGGTCTCGCCGTACAGCCGCTCGTAGATGCCCTCGATCTCTTCGCCGGTCAGATCGCCGCGCAAAAGCAGCTCTTCCGCGATCGCATGCACGAACCCGGCGTATTCCCGCACGAGCTGCCGCACTTGCTGCATCTGGTCCTTCAGCAGCTCGTTGATCTTGGGCCGGAGCGCCTTCAGGCCATCAACCCTCGTACCGGCGGCGAGCCAGCTGAACAGCTCGTCGCCCATCCCGACCATGCCGAGGTAAGCGCCGGCGAGCTGCGTCGCCTGCTGCAGGTCGGAGGTCACGCCGTTCAGCTTTTTGCCGAGGAATTCCTCCTCCGCCGCCCGGGCGGCGAGACACACCTGGATCTCGCCCAGGATCTCGCTGTCGCTCCGATTGTACCGCTCGGTCGTCGGCTTCGTCGCCGCGAGCCCCAGGGCATCGCCCCGGCGAATAATCGTCACCTTCCATACGCGGGAATGCGGCTTCAGCAAATATTGGGCCACCGCATGGCCCGCTTCGTGGTAGGCCACGTTCCGCTTCTCGTCCTCGCTCATCGAGCGGAGCGGTTGCTTCAGCCCCCACTCGTACGTCTCCATCGCCGCGCGGAAGTCTTCGTAGCTCGCTTCCTGTGCGCCCCGTTGGTGGGCGATGACGACGGATTCGTTCACGATATGCTTGATCTGAGCCGGGCTGTAGCCGATCGTATCGAGCGCTGCCTTCTCAGGCGTGAGCGAACGGTCGTGCCTGACCTTCTTGAGGTAATACTGGAACACATCGATTCGGCCATCATAGTCCGGCGAGTCGACCCACAACTGCCGGTCGAACCGGCCCGGCCTAAGCAGCGCCGGATCGAGCACGTCGGGCAAGTTCGTCGCCGCGACGGTAAGAACCGCCGGCCGCTCGGCCTTCTTGCGCCGCAGGCCGAGCGAGCGCAGCGACTTCGCGATCCAGGAGCCGTCGAGGTTAGGCGGATCCATCTGCAGCAAGAGCTCGTTCAGGAGGCCCGAGCCGCCCCCCATGCCGAACATCATGCCCATGCCGCCTCCGTCTCCCTGCCGCTTCATGCCGATCGCGTCGATCTCGTCAATGAAGATGATGCAGGCGCCGTACACTTTGGCCAGCTTGCGCGCCTTCTTATACAGCCGCATCACCTTCAGATTGCCTACGCCGAAGAACATGTTCTGGAAGCTGGGAGCGGAGGCATAAGCGAAGGGCACTTGAGCTTCGTTCGCGATGACCTGCGCCAAGTACGATTTGCCCGTCCCCGGAGGCCCGCAGAGGAGGAACCCGCGAATCGCTTCGCCCCCCATCTCCTTGAACTCCTTCACGCCCTTCAGGAGCAGGACGATGCGTTTGGCATTCTCGACGATCTCGGGATTGCCCCGATAATCGTCCCAGGTGGCGCCGGTCTCGCCTGGCAGCACCCAGTACGTGCGTCCGCGAGCGAGGAACCAGAACAGGGCAACGAACTGGATGATGATGAACACGACCGCGAACAGCAGCTGGAACGCCAAGCTGAGCACACTATAAGCGATATAAAACGAGGTCGGTCTTCCTACCCATAACAGCAACCCGAGAATCGCCAGGATGCCGAGCCAGAGGAGGAACTTGCGCCACTTAATCCATCGATATCTCCTCACGGGCACACTTCCTTCTCAGACAGTTTGATGAGTAAAATTTTATTACGCTTTCAAGAAGCCCGTCAATGAAATTTTATATTCCATCGGCCAAACTATTCGCAAAATAACGTTTGACATTGACGTTCCGTTAAGGTGTACGATGAAGTCGTCAGGGGGAATGAACATGGAATATACCGTGCAAAAGCTAGGGCTCCTGGCCGGTGTCAGCACCCGAACGCTCCGCTACTACGATGAGATTGACCTTCTCAAGCCGGCGAGAATCAATTCATCCGGGTACCGCATCTACGGTCGGGCCGAAGTCGATCGGCTGCAGCAAATCTTGTTCTATCGGGAGCTCGGCGTGAGCCTCGAAGAGATCAAGGAGATCGTCACCTCGCCGACCTTCGACGCGGATCGGGCCTTGAGAGAGCATCGGGACAAGCTCATCGAGAAACGCCTTCAGTTGGATCTGCTAATTGCCAATGTCGACATGACGCTGGCGGAAAGAGAGGGAAAGAAAACCATGAGCGACAAACAAAAATTCGAAGGCTTCAAGCAGAAGCTGATCGATGACAACGAGAAAAAATACGGCCAAGAGATTCGGGCCAAATACGGCGACGAGAAAGTCGACCGGGCGAATCGGAAGGTCAAGAACATGACGGAGAAGGAGTATTCGGAGCTCGAGCAGCTCGCGACCGACATTCACACGACGCTGGCGGAAGCCTTCGAGACGGGCGACCCGGCGGGTGAGCTGGCACAGAAGGCGGCCGACCTGCATCGGCAGTGGCTGACGTTCTATTGGGACCAGTACAGCAAGGAAGCCCACGCGGGCGTCGCCCAGATGTACGTCGACGACGAGCGGTTCAAGGCGTACTACGACAAGGACCAACCGGGCGTCGCTGAGTTCCTCCGTGATGCGGTGCACATTTATACCGGGCAGAAGTAAAAGTACCCCACAAAGTGACGCAGGCCTTTGGAGCCTATTCCTGTTACTTTGCGGGGACCCGGATTTAAAACAATAGAGGGTGGCGCAGGAGTTCCTGCCCACCCTCTATTCAGCCCAAAACCGTTATCTAAGAAACCTGGAGATCAGCTCGCTCACGCGTCCGCCGAATTCGTCCAGACTGTGACTGGCCTGATCCCACTGCGCGTACCCCGTTTTGATCGTGTCGAGTACCCACATCGGGAGCTTCTTGCCTTCCAGTGCCGGGTAGAAGACCCGATACGCCCACACCAGATGCTCCCAACGCTTATCGTCGCCGTCCAGGGCGTACTCCGAGACGTCCAGCACTTTGGCGCGCCCGTCTTGCAAGAGGACGTTCTTCAAATGAATGTCGCGCGGATTTAGGCCCCGGCTGCGCACGAGCTCCCGGGCGGTCTCGACATCCTGGACGGCTTGCTCCGGAATCGGAATGCCCTGCAAGAGACAATCGTGGAGCGTCACGCCCTCCTCGTAGCTGATGACGAGATAATTCAAGCCTTGCCCGTAATAATGAGGGAAGAACGGAAGGCCTTCCAGCTTTTCGTACACCATTTTTTCCGTTTCTTTCTTAGGCAGCGCCACATCGGAATACACTTTGAACGCGTACCCCGGTGTGCCGTCATAAGTAAAGACGGCGGCGTCTGTCCCGATCCCAACCAACTGAAGCCCCTCCGCGCGGCCGGATACGAGCACAGGTTCGTTTCGATCGCTGCCGGTCACCTGAATAGAGCGCAAGGCGGCGTCCGCTTGGATCCAATCCGAGTTCACCTGGTCCATCCCTCCCGTAAAGCGAAGTGAAGGCCGATCGAGTATCGGTCGGCCCTCTTCCTTGTAATACGTATTGACGGGAGGTATGGTTCCTATAGCTTCTTCCCGATCCGCTTGCGCATCATATCGTAAGGCTTGACCGGGTGGTCCACCCGGAAGCGAACCGGCTGCAGAGGATGGCGCGCGGCGTCCAGCTCGCGGCCTTCCTCGTCCTGGATCGCGCCGACTTGTTGGCGGAAGAACGTTCCGCCGGGGCCGAAGAACTCCACCTCTTGCCCCGGCTTGAAATGGTTGCGCTGCTGCACGGTGGCCATCCCGGTCTCTTCGTCGTAAGCCAGCACGAGCCCGGCGAAATCATAGTCCGCCCGCTTGTCCTCCGGCCCGAAGATGTGGTCGTCATGCCCCGGGTCGTCGAAGAAGAAACCTGTGTTCAGCGGCCGATTCGCCGCCTTGTAGATTTCCTCAACCCAGGCCGGGTTCAGCTCGTAGTTGTCCGGATCGGCATAATACGCGTCGATCGCCTGCCGGTACGCGTTCACAACCGTGGCCACATAGTGGATGCTCTTCATCCGGCCTTCGATCTTGAAACTCTCGACCCCGGACTCGATCATCTGCGGGACGTACTCGATCATGCATAGATCCTTCGCGCTCATCATGAACGGATCCACGTTCGGGAACAGGGCGACTTCCTGCGCCCCCTCCCGGAACCGGCGCAGCGTCTCATCGGCGAGCGCCGCCTCCTCGGAGACGAGCTGTTCCACGTTCATGCCGCCTTCTTCGAACAAATCGTACTTCCAGCGGCACGACTGGCAGCATCCCCCGCGATTCGAGTCGCGGTCCGTGAAATGATTGGACAGCACGCAGCGCCCGGAATACGAGCTGCACATCGCGCCGTGGATGAACGTCTCGATCTCGATGTCGACCTTCGCCTTGATCTCCTCGATCTCGGCCATGTTCGCTTCACGCGCCAACACGACGCGGTGAACGCCCTCGTCCTTCCAGAACTGAACCGCCTGCCAGTTCATCGTAGACTGCTGCGTGCTCAGGTGGATCTCGAGCTTCGGCGCCGCCCGCTTGCACGTCTCGATAATGGCCGGATCGGCCACGATGATGGCGGCAATGCCGACTTCCTGCAGGTTGCGCAGATACTCCTCGATTCCCTCAATATCCTCGTTATGTGCATAAATATTGGCCGCGACGAACACTTTGGCCCCATATCGCTTCGCGAACTCTACGCCTTCGCGCATCTCCTCGAACGTGAAGTTGTCCGCACTCGAACGCAAGCCGTACTTTTGACCGCCTATATAAACCGCATCCGCCCCATAATGGACGGCAAATTTCAGCTTCTCCAGACTGCCTCCCGGGGCGAGCAGCTCCGGCTTAGGCGGCAGCCTGCGCTTGCCGCTTCCGGCTAACGCGCCTTCGGCCGGTCTTTCTTTTACCCAGATTCCCATTACCGTTCACCTCCGTCATTCCGGTCCATCAATATACTTGTTCCTTATAGAAAAAGCCGAACGACAATTCCCGCTCCGGATGCTGCAGGGCGCGGATCGGCTCCAGCCAGGCGTCTTCATCGAACTCGTAGCCCGCTGGATTCGCCATATAATCGTCGATCGCCTGCCGATAGCAGCGCACGACCGTCTCATTGTATTCAATCGGCTTGAGCAGCCCTTCGATCTTGAAGCTGTCGATGCCGCCCTCCATAAGCTCATGGATATTCTCCACCATGCAGACGTCGTCCGAGCTCATAATGTGTGTCCCGTTGCGGTCCTCGTACACCGGGTACCGCTCATCCTGCCGCTCCTCCTCGATCAGGAACAGCTTGCGCCCCGCGCCCAGCTCCTCGTCGGTCGGATCCTGGCCTTGATGCTCATAGTAGTTGCTGACGAGCGCCCGTTTGGAATGATAAATATTCGTCATCCCATGCACCTGCACTTGCACCTCGAGCTTCGCCTGCCGCTTGAACTCGAGCACCTGCTCCATGTTCAGCTCGCGAGCCAGCACCACCCGGGTGGCGCCTTTCGTCGCCCAGTAGTTGGCCGTGACATAGTTCGTCGATGTCATTTCCGCGTTCCAATGCAGCGGGAGCGTCACGCCGGCTTGGCGCATCGCGATCAGCACCGCCGGATCGCCGAAGACGACCGCATCGACGTCCGCCTCCGCCAGCTGCTGCAAGTAGCCGGGCAGCTCAGACAGGATCGCGTTGTCCATAATGTTGTTGCAGACGACATACACGCGAGCGCCCTTCCCATGCGCATAGCGGACCGCTTCCGCCACCGCTTCGATCGGGAAATGGCCCGCGAGTCGCATCCCAAAACGCGGGTCGCCGATCTGCACCGCGTCCGCACCGGCGTCGATCAGCCGGACGAGCTCGTCCATGGAGCCTGCCGTCACCAGCAGCTCCGGTTTATATTCGGTCCCTGACAAGGGAATCACCTCTTCTTGTTGCTCAGTTCAATGTTAGCCAAGTGCTGTTCATACGTCTCGGCAAAGTAGTGCGATTGGGTCCCGTCCTTCTTCGTCACGTAGAACAAGTAACGGGTCTCGGCCGGATATAAGGCCGCTTGAATCGACTTGAGGCTGGGGCTCGCGATCGGGCCCGGCGGCAACCCTGATGCCCAATACGTATTATAAGGGTTCTGAAGCTGCAGGTCTTTCTCGAATAGCCGTTCCTTCGGCTTATCGAGCAAATACTGCACCGTAGCGTCGATCTGCAGCTTCATCCCTTGCTTCAGCCGGTTCAGAATGACACCGGCCACAAGCGCGCGCTCCTCGTCGACCACCACTTCGCGCTCGACGAGCGACGCCACCGTCAGCATTTCGTGGAAGCTCAGCCCGCTCGCCGCTAGACGGTCCGGCCAGTCCGCAGGCAGCCCGCCCAGCTTGCGGTCGAGCTCCACCAGCATCCGGTCGATCATGTCGGTCTCGGTGCTGCCCTTCTTCAGCTCGTACGTCTCCGGGAACAAGTAGCCCTCCAAGCGGTGCTTCAGCAGTCCGCCAGCCGGTATTTGAGCGACCCATGGATGCGCGCCCGAGAACCCGGCCGGAGCGTCCGCCGCCTGCAGGAACGCCTCCTTCTGCACGATACCTTGTTCGCTCAGCTTGTCCGCTATCTGCAGAACGGTGAACCCTTCGGGGATCGTGAAGCGGAGCATGTCCTCTTTCACGATATCGCCCGCATTCAAGCGGGCGATGATCGTATCCGGCGCTTCCCCGGGCTGGAACCGGTACTCGCCTGCCTGAAACCTGGAGCCTTCGCCCTTATACTTCAAGTATACTTGAAAAATGAACGCATTACGAATGAGGCCCTGCTGCTCCAGCAGCTCTGCGATTCGCGCAGACCCGGTACCCGGCGGGATGACGAGCGTCCGCTCTTCCCCGGTTGCCTCGACCGGCTGCAGCTGAGACGCCGCGTACGCGCCGATCCCTACCGCCGTGCCAAATCCCACCAGCAGAAGGATGGCGACGGTCCAAAGCGTCCACTTGAGTTGTCTTCGTATTGTCATCGCTCTCCCGTCTCCCGGACTCTAAAGCCGCATCAGAGTAAAACAACCCCACGAATGATCGCGGGGTCGTCGAAATGTCGAAAACGCATGTGTTCAGTTCGAGGGAAACATCCGATCGTCGACAATCTCGGAGACGGTCTCCCATTCGTCGTCGTCTTCAATCGTTTCCAGTTCCGGCTCTTCCCCCGGCTTCACATTCACCTTGAACAGGGCCACTTCCTGCTCCTTGCGGAGCGCTTCCGACTGCAAAGCCGCATACACTTGAGCGTCCAGCTCGAATTCCGTCACGATCCGGTGTACCGTTGATTCGCCTTGCTCGTCGAACAGAACGATGTCGTTCCCGTACAGATCCCGAAGCACCCGAACCTCGACCGCATTCGGGAAGGCGTTCGCACTCATGATTTTTTGTCCTCTTGCTCCAGTTCGGCTACGAGCGTGTTGAACGTTTCTTCCACCATGTCCCACTCGGCTTCGTCTTCAATCGTGAACAGCTGCAGGTCGTCTCCGTCCTCTTCATAACGGAACGCGTACACCTCGTCGGTTTCCTCGTCGCCGTCTACCGGGACCACCATCATATATTTTTTGTCCGAATCGTCGAGCTCGAACTTCATGATCACTTCGAACTCTTCTTCGTTGCCGTCCTCGTCCGGGATGAAAATGATTTCCGGTTCATCCACGTGCTGCTTCTCGTCCTTGGCCATGGTACACCTCACCTCTTCGATTTGTAGTCCAGAAACCCTTGCAAAATGAACACCGCGGCCATCTTGTCGATGACCTGCTTGCGTTTCTTGCGGCTCACATCCGCTTCCAGCAACGTACGCTCCGCGGAAACGGTCGTCAGCCTTTCATCCCATAGGTGCACCGGCAAATGTAGGGTTTCCTTAAGCGTATCCGCGAATGCGAGGCAAATTTCGCCTCTCGGTCCAACCGTCCCGTCCATGTTCTTCGGGAGGCCGACGACGATCTCGGTGACCTCGTACGCCCGCACTAGCTCACCAAGCCGGTTCATGTCGTCTTCGGGCTTCTTCCTCCGAATCGTCTCAATCCCCTGCGCCGTCCAACCGAACGCATCACTGACCGCAACCCCGATCGTTTTGTCCCCGTAGTCGAGACCCAGGATGCGAATCATTTGTTGTGCTGCAAGTAGCTCCGGACCAACTCTTCGATCAGTTCGTCCCGCTCCCGTTTGCGAATCAAGCTGCGGGCGTTGTTATGGCGCGGGATGAAGGCCGGATCGCCCGAGAGCAGGTAGCCCACGATCTGGTTGATCGGGTTGTAGCCTTTCTCTTGAAGCGCGTCGTATACCGTCAACAGGACTTCCTTGGACGATGTCTCGATTTCTTCTGCTTTCACGTCGAATTTCATCGTTTTGTCCATATGGTTCATCGCCCAGCCACCCCCCAAAACTAACACGAATAGTACGTCTATTAACTGTATTATTCTCTATAGCGGGTAAAATTCCTTTCCCCGCGAGAAAAATTCACAATTACTGTCCCATTAACATCCGTTCGACCGTCTCGAGCGCGGCGCCCAGCTTGGAAGGATCCTTGCCGCCGGCCTGCGCCATATCCGGGCGCCCGCCGCCTCCGCCGCCGCATACCGCCGCGGCTTCCTTCACCAGCTTGCCGGCGTGGTGCCCCTTCGCCACGAGGTCCGGCGTGACCGCCGCGACCAAGTTCACCTTGTCGTCGCTCACCGCGCCGAGCACGATGACGGCCGAGCCGAGCTTCGCCTTCGCCTGATCGACGATCAGGCGGAGCGAATCCATGTCGGCCGCATTCACTTGGGCAGCGAGCAGCGTGACGCCGCCTACCGTCTTGGCGCGGTCGGTCAGCGAACCGGCCTCGACCGCGCTCAGCTTGCCGCGGAGCGACTCGTTCTCGCGCCCGAGCTCGCGCAGCTGCTGCTGCAGCGATTCGACGCGCTTCGGCACGTCCGCGATACCGGCCTTCAGCAAGCCGGCCGCTTCCTTAAGAAGCCCGAGCTGTTGCTCCATGTACATGTACGCGCCCCGGCCGGTCACCGCCTCGATCCGGCGCACGCCAGAGCCGATGCCGCTCTCGCTCACGAGTTTGAACAGGCCGATCTCGGCCGTGTTGCGCACGTGGCAGCCGCCGCACAGCTCGATGCTGTAGTCGCCGACCTGCACGACGCGGACGACGTCTCCGTACTTCTCGCCGAACAGGGCCATCGCCCCCATCGCCTTCGCTTCGGCGATCGGCTTCGATTCGATCACGACCGGCGTTTGCTTCCAGATCTGCTCGTTCACCCGGCGCTCGATGTCGGCCAGCTCTTCGGCCGTAATGCTGCCGAAGTGCGAGAAGTCGAACCGCAGCCGGTCCGGCTCTACGAGCGAGCCGGCTTGGTTCACATGCTCGCCCAGCACTTGCTTGAGCGCCCGGTGCAGCAGGTGCGTCGCGGTGTGATTCTTCACGATCGCTTCGCGGGCGGCTCCGGCGACCTCGGCGGTCACCGGCTCGCCTGCGCGAGCCGTGCCGCTCGTGATCGTCACCGCGTGCACATGCTGGCCGTGTGGCGCCTTGAACACATCCTCCACATTCGCCTCGAAGCCATTGCCCCGAATGACGCCGCGGTCGCTCACTTGCCCGCCGCTCTCCGCATAGAACGGAGTACGGTCCAGCACAATCTGGCACGTCTCGCCGGTACCGATCAGATCGACGAACGTGTTATCGTGGACGATCGCCGTCACTTTAGCAGTTGTTACCAATTCAGTATAACCAACAAACTCGCTTTTAACCGTAAAATCGGCCAGCGCTCCGCCTTGTACCTTCATGCTGCCCGTCTCCTGGCGGGCGGAACGCGCGCGGCTGCGCTGCTCCTCCATCTCGGCTTCGAACCCTTCGCGATCGACGCCCAGATCGTTCTCCGCCGCGAAGTCCTCGGTCAGATCGAGCGGGAAGCCGTACGTGTCGTACAGCTTGAACGCGTTCGCGCCGCTGATCTTGTCAAAGCCGGCTGAACGGGCTTCGGCGATCATGCCGCTGAGGATGGCGAGTCCGTCCGACAGCGTCTCGTGGAACCGCTCTTCCTCCGTGCGGATCACCTTCTCGATGAACTCGCGCTTCTCGACGACTTCCGGGTAGTAGACGCCCATGATATTGCCTACGACCGCGGTCAGCTGGTACAGGAACGGCTTGTCGATGCCGATCACCTTGCCGTATCGGACCGCGCGGCGCAGCAGGCGGCGGATGACGTAGCCGCGGCCTTCGTTCGACGGCAGTACGCCGTCGCCGACGGAGAACGCGACCGTCCGGATGTGGTCGGCGATCACCTTCAGCGCCACGTCGAATTCAGCCTTCTCGCCGTAGCGAATGCCGGCGAGACGGCACGTCTCCTGAATGATCGGCTGGAACAAGTCCGTATCGAAGTTCGAGTCGACGTCCTGCAGGATGGAAGCGAACCGCTCTAGGCCGGCGCCGGTATCGATGTTTTTATTCGGCAGCGGTGTATAGCTGCCGTCCTTGTTATGATTGAATTGCGAGAAGACGAGGTTCCACACTTCGAGGAACCGCTCGTTCTCGCCGCCCGGCCAGCATTCCGGATCGTTCAGGTCGCCGTACTTGTCGCCCCGGTCGTAGAAAATTTCCGTACAAGGGCCGCAAGGGCCTTCGCCGATGTCCCAGAAGTTGTCCTGCAGCTTGTAGATGCGGTTCTCCGGAATGCCGATCTTCTTGTTCCAGAACGCAAACGCCTCTTCGTCCTCCGGATAGACGGTGACGGACAGTCGGTTCGGATCGAAGCCGATCCATTGCGGGTCGGTCAGAAACTCCCAAGCCCACGTTATCGCTTCTTCCTTGAAATAGTCGCCGATCGAAAAGTTGCCCAGCATCTCGAAGAACGTATGGTGACGGCGCGTCTTGCCCACGTTCTCGATGTCGTTCGTGCGGATGCACTTCTGCGAGTTGGCGATGCGCGGATTCTCCGGCTTCACGCGCCCGTCGAAATACGCCTTGAGCGGCGCCATGCCGGCGTTGATCCAGAGCAGCGACGGATCGTTATGCGGCACGAGCGAGGCGCTCGGTTCGATCTTGTGGCCTTTGCTTGCGAAGAACTCCAACCATTTGCGACGAATCTCACTTGCTTTCATACCCGACAGCCTCCATTTAAATCGTATTTGATTCCTACTGACCCAATTGGGAAAACAACAGAAAAGCCCGCCCCTGATGAACAGGGACGAGCTCGACTCGCGGTACCACCCTGGTTATTGCCCGACCGCGCCTGAGCGCTCACGGACAATCGCCTTGAGAAGGAAGATAACGGCCCCATAACCGGCGGATTTCTTCGGAGATCGCGATGATCCCGGCTTCGCCCGCACTCGGAAATTAGCGTTCAGCCATCCTTCTTACGAAAAGCTCTCTCAGCACAGCTCCGCCTGCAACAGACGGTCACCGGAGCTTTCTCTCTAGCGCAAGGACTACGGCCTACTCGATTTCGTCTACGTCTTGCCCTATAAACAAATGTCGGTTGATATCTCTTTATTATAAGGAAGGCCGGAATCAATTGTCAACTTCTTCCCCCATGATCGCTTGACAGGACTTCAGCCGGTCGGGGAGCTGACGGAGGAGCGGCTCCGCCTCCTGCAAATTTTGCTGTTCCAGCAGGAAAATGATTGCTTCACAAATATGATGCATTGGTTCAAAATGGATAGTAAGCGCCACGCCCTTCATCGCATGGACCTGCATGTGGATGGACTGTACGGCAGCCGCCGTCTCGGAAGCCCCCGCTTTCCACGCTTCTAAGGCCTGAAGCACGTTCTCGATGCGCTGAGCGGCGTCCACGATATACAGCTGCTGCGATTGTTTGATAATCCGTTTCATCTTGCTCTCGAATTCGGGAGTCGACATCTCGGCATGCCTCCTAGTGGCCATTTATCCAAGGAAAGGAATTCGCCATGAAGCCATTATACCGCAAAATCGCTGTCATTGACGACAGCCCCCCGTTCCGCTTGCTCGTCAAGCAAATGCTGGAGCTGAACGAGGATCAAGTCGACCTGTTCGAGGACGCCGAAACGTTCTTCAAGCAGCGCGCCGCCCAAGCCCAATACAACCTCATTATCGTCGATTGGAACTTGCCCGGCATGAACGGCTTGAACGCTCTGGAGAGCTTGAAGGCGTCGCCCCTCACCTCTTCGATCCCCGTGTTGATCGTAACGGGCGATTCCAGTCTTAACCATGTGCGTCAAGCGATTCATGCCGGGGTGAACGACTTCATCTCAAAGCCGATCGATCCGCATCAATTCATGGAGCGGGTGACTAAGCTGCTTGGCAGTTGACTCCCTCCCGAACGCGGCGCGGCAGATTAGCCGCCTGCATTCGCTTGTGTTGCCCCTGTGCCCGCACCGGCAGGAGCCGTAGGGGATGTCGGGGATGTCGGTGTGGGAGCTGGTGCCTGCCCCTCTTCGCCTTTACGCTTCATCGCGCTACTGAGCGGCACTTCCTTCAGGAACAGCGTCAGCACGAGCGCCCCCGTCACGATGAAGCAGCCGGTCAGGAATACCCCGGATAACCCGTAGCCGAGCGCATCATGCAGCTTGGCGACGAGGTTGTCGAACATTCCGCGCATCGATTCCGGGAACGTCTCGCGCAGCTCCGCCAGCTTAGGCGGATCGAGCAGCAGCTGCGGGTTGCCGAGTGCCTTCAGTCTCTCCGCGACGTCCGGACTTACGCTTGGCGCCGGCCCGGCAGCCGCCTCCGTTCCGCCGAGCTCCATCATCCGTGTCGCGATCCGGTGCGCCAGCACCGTCCCCATAAGCGACACCCCGATCGTCCCGCCGAGCGAGCGGAACAGCTGGGACGATGCCGTCGCTACGCCGAGCAGGCGCGGCTCCGCCGCATTTTGCACGGTGAGCGTGAACACCGGCATCCCGAAGCCGACCCCGGTGCCGACCATAATCATGTAGGCAACGATGAGCCCCATCGAAGTTGACGCCGTCATGAACGACATGAGCAGCAGCCCGACGGTCATGAAGGTCATGCCCGCGAAGGCGAGCCATTTGTATTTGCCCGTCCGAGAGATGATCTGCCCGCCCAGCGCGCTGCCGATCACCAGGCTCAGCATCATCGGCATCGTGACGAAACCGGAGTTCGTCGCCGACGTTCCGAGGACACCCTGCACGAAGAACGGCATATACATAATGGCGCCGAACATCCCGGCTCCGAGCAAGAAGCCCGACGCATTCGAGACGGTGAAGATCGAGCTGCGGAACAAGGATAGCGGCAAGACCGGATTGCGCGCCGCCCGTTCGATGAACAAGAAGACGAGCAGGGCGATAACCGCGGCGGCGAACAACCCGAGCACTTGCGCCGATCCCCACGCGTACTTCGAGCCGGCCCAGGAGAACGCGAGCAGCATAGGCACCATCGTCAATGTAAGGAAGAGTGAGCCCGCGTAGTCGATGGACGCCTTCTCCTTGCGCGGCACGGTGGGGAACAAGCTCCAGATAAGCCCCATCGCGATCAGCCCGACCGGGAGGAACACCCAGAACACCCAATGCCATTCAAAGTGGTCGACGATGTATCCGCCCAAGGTCGGACCGAATACGCTGGCCAAGCCGAACGAAGCGCTCATCAGCCCTTGCCACCGGCCCCGCTCGCGAGGGGCGAACAAATCGCCGATCGAAGCGAACGCCGTCGACATGATCATCCCGGCCCCGAAGCCCTGAATGCCCCGATAGACCACCAGTTGAATGATCGTGCCCGACGTCCCGGATAAGAACGACCCGGTGATGAAGATGGCGATGCCGGTCAGGATGAACGGCTTGCGCCCGTACATGTCGGACAGCTTGCCGACCAGAATCGTCGTAATGCTGGACGTCAGCATGTAGATCGTGAACACCCAGCTGTAATATTCCATCCCGCCGAGCTCGGCGATGATACGCGGCAGCGCGGTGCCGACGATCGTCTGATTCAAAGCCGCGAACAGCATCGTAGCCATGATCGAGATCATGATCGTAATCTTTTTCTTTTGATCCAGATGCTCCATTAGCTCTCGTCCGCTCCTTTCTCCCGCTCTTCGTAATTGTGCAGCACTTGCTTGAAAATCCGCACCAGGTGCCGGATATCCTCATCGGGCAAATCCTTGAAATACAAGTTGCGAATGTCGGACCGCTTCTGATGGTACTTCTCGAGCGCCTCCCTTCCCTGAGCCGTGATCTCCAGCATCACCACGCGCCGGTCTTCCTCGGTGCGTCCCCGGGTCGCGTACCCGTAACCGGCCAGCTTGTCGGAC
>NZ_JBJGED010000012.1:0-192718 GCF_045062745.1 Paenibacillus sp. HJGM_3 | reverse complement strand
ATCGGCGCATTCATGCTTGCCGGCGATACCATCGGCGCATTCATGCTCGCCGGCGATACCATCGGCGCATTCATGCTTGCCGGCGATACCATCGGCGCATTCATGCTCGCCGGCGATACCATCGGCGCATTGCTGTAAGGCGACACCATCGGTGCGTTCATACTTGCAGGCGATACCATCGGTGCGTTGCTGTACGGTGACACCATCGGCGCATTGCTGTACGGTGACACCATCGATTCGTTGCTGAACGGCGATATCATCGGCTGATGGCTGTATGGCCCCACCGGCATATGGCTGTATGGCGATACCATACCGGAAGAAGCTTCGACGGCCGGAATATGCTGCTGCATGAACGGTTCAACGGCAAGGGTGCCCCATGGGTTGGCCGGTTCCATCGCCATGCCTTGATACATGGGCGAATTCGATTTTTTCGTTGCCGGGCTGACGGCCGCTTTTGGGGCCTCCATCGTCATTGGCTTCGTTTGCGCTTTCTCCACCGCTTTCTCCACCGCCTTCTCCACCGCCTTCTGCGCTACATTCTCGACTGCTTTCTGAGCCACATTCTCCGCTGCTTTCTCCACCGCCTTCGCGATCGGCTTCTGCTCGGCTTTCGCGATCGGTTTGACTTCCTCCTGCTTTACCGGCTTAGGCGCTTCCTCGGCGGCCTTGACTGCAGCCTGCACGGGCGCTTGCACAGGAGCTTGCACCGCCGGCATTTTCGGGAAAGGCATTTGCTGCTCGGTAGGCTGCTCCAACTTGGGCTTGCTCACTTCCACAGGCTTTACTTCCTCCACAGGCTTTACTTCCTCCGCAGGCTTTACTTCCGGAGCGGGAGCCGGTGGCGGGTTCTCCACGATCGGAGCGGTGAGCTTCTTGTTGCTCATCATGTGACCGCTCACGGGCACTTGCTGCGTGCTTGCTTTCGCTTTGGGAATATAGACAGTGTCTCCGGTCATAAGTATATTCGGGTTCTTCAAATGCGGGTTGGCGTCGATAACCGCCTTTAGCGGCACCCCCCAAGCTTGGGACAGCTTCCACAGCGTATCCCCTTGTACGACGGTGTGCTTGTGCACAATCTCGCCGACCGGCGGCGCTACCGGTACGGGAGTCGTAGGGATACGGATTTTCATGCCCACTTCGATTTGGTCCGGGTCTGTGATCTGCTTGTTGAAATCGATCAGTTTCTGCAATTCCACGTTGTACTTCTTGGCAATGTCGTACATCGTGTCGCCTTTTTTCACAATATGAATTTTCAATGCCTAAACCTCCTGCATCTTCAGAATGACAATACAGTCTATGCAGCATATGGGCATTTGACATCATCTCGGGGAAAAAAAGTAACGGATGCCTATTGACGAGAAAAACGGGATTTCGACAAAAAAACCTCCGGCTTCACCCGATAAATCGGATGAACCGGAGGTTCGCTTGCCCATCTATTCGCCGCTCGTGTACCCGTAGCTGGGGTACGAGCCCAGCAGCCGCACTTGACAGCCGATCGCCTCGATCTCAGCCAGCGCCGCCGGCAGCAGCACCGAGTCCATGGACGCTTCGATATCGATATAGAAATAATAATTGCCCAGCTTCTTCTTCGTCGGCCGCGACTCGATCTTCGACAGATTGATCCTCCGCCAGGCGAAGGCGGACAGCACCTGATGCAGCGCCCCCGGGTAATCCTCCGGCAGAGTGACGAGGATGGTCGTCTTCTGCTGCTCCGTCGGCTTCAGCACCGGCTTCTCCCGGCCTACGAGAACGAAGCGGGTATAGTTGTTATCATGGTCGGTGATATTCTCCGCTAGCAGGTCTAGCCCGTACAGCTCCGCCGACAGCTTCGTGCCGATCGCAGCGAGCGACGGGTCGTCGGACTGCCGGACGAGACGGACTCCTTCCGCCGTGCTGCTCACGTACTGGTAGCCGACGTCGGGCAGCTCCGCCTTCAGGAACTGCCGGCATTGGGCGATCGCCACGTCGATGGAGACGATCTTGCGGATGCCCGACAATCCGGCCGAGCCGGCCGTCCGCCGGCCGATCAAGTTCTGGACGGACGGATAGATCCACTCCGCCTGAATATTCAGCTCGCCGCCTTCGACGAGCGTGTCGATGTGCAGCTTCACCGATCCCTCGATCGTATTCTCGATCGGGATGACGCTGAAGTCGGTGTCGCCGGACAAGGTCGCGGCATACACTTCGGAGATTAATGTGAACGGCACGTACTCCACTTGCTGCGCCGCGAAAAAATGACGGGTGGACTCTTGGGTGACCGTGCCCGCAGGTCCAAGAAAGGCGATCCGTTTCACGCGCGAACGTCTCCTTTATCCCATGATCCGCACGGTCCGGTGCGGGTGATGGGCGTTGATGTTTTCGATAAGCGTACACAACGGATCGAACCCTGTCAACACCTGCGCGCCTTGCAGGCAGGGCCGGAGCCAGAGCGTCTCGGCCGCGATTCCTTCGCCCTGCAGCGTGTCGAGCAGGAAGCGCTCGAGCTGCGCCTTGCCGGCAGCGTCCAGCTGCTCCCCGTCGACGAGCGCGAGCAGCGTCGGGCCGGCGCCGCTCAAGGCCACACCCAGCGCGCCGTGATCGACGGCGTGCTCCAGGATGTCGCTCATCCCGGGAATGAGCGGCGCCCGGTACGGCTGATGCAGCGCATCCCGCATCGCGTGCCGGATCATGTCGTAGCGGCCGAGCGACAGCGCCGCTACGAGCAGCGAGCTGTGGCCGACGTTGAAGACGGCGTCCTGCATGGCGATCGACGTCGGCAGCACATGGCGCGCCTTCTCCGTCGCCAGCTGGAACTGCGGGATCGCGACGAGCACCTCGAGCCGGTCCTCCGGCTCGATGCGCAGCTGCTCGGCGCGCGTCCCGTCCCAGAACGCGGCGATGATCCCGCCGAAGAGCGAGGCTCCTACGTTGTCGGGGTGCTTCTCGAGCGCGGACGCCATCTGGAACAGCCGGTCGTCGGACAGCGGCCGGCCGATCACGGCATTCGCCGCGACGAGTGCTCCGACGATCGCCGAGGCGCTGCTGCCGAGTCCGCGGGTCAGCGGAATGTCGCTGTACATCGCGATATCCAGCTCCGGATGGTCCACGCCCGCCGCCTCGAACACTTGCTGCGCCACCTTGTACACGAGGTTCGACTTGTCCGTAGGGATGCCTTCCATCTGCTCGCCGTACAGGCGGATCGTCGTCTTGTCCGCGATCGCCATCTCGATCCAGGCGTACAGGTTCAGCGCCATGCCGAGCGAGTCGAAGCCCGGCCCCAGGTTGGCGGTACTGGCCGGAATTTTGACGTAGACGCGTCGCCCGGCGCTCATTGCTGCTGGTCCTCCAGCTTGCGGATCGCCTCCATGACGGCCGCTTCGTTGTCTTGCACGACGAGCAGATCGCCGCCGACCGACTTGATGGCGATGTTCGGGTCCTTCAGCCCGTGGCCGGTCAGGACGCAGACGACCTTCTCTCCGCCGCGGAAGTATCCTTCGCGCTTCAGCTTCATGACCCCGGCGATCGAGGCAGCCGAGCCCGGCTCCGCGAAGATGCCTTCCTTGGACGCGATCGCCCGGTAGGCATGTAGGATCTCGTCGTCCGTGACGAAGTTGATCTGGCCTTCCGATTCCTTCGCCGCGTTCACCGCCAAGTCCCAGCTAGCCGGGTTGCCGATGCGGATCGCCGTGGCGACCGTCTCCGGATTGGCGATCGGAGCGCCCTGTACGATGGCGGCGGCCCCCTCCGCTTCGAAGCCGATCATCTTCGGCAGCGTGCCCGAGCGGCCGGCCGCGTAAAATTCCTTGAACCCTTTCCAGTACGCCGAGATGTTGCCGGCATTGCCGACCGGGATTGCCAGGTAGTCCGGCGCCCCGCCCAATTGCTCGACGACCTCGAAGGCCGCCGTCTTTTGCCCTTCCAGCCGGTACGGGTTGACCGAGTTCACCAGTGTAATCGGATGCTTGTCGGTAATGTCGCGGACGATCTCGAGCGCGCGGTCGAAATTGCCTTCTATAGCGATGACCTTCGCCCCGTAGATGATCGCTTGCGCAAGCTTGCCGAGGGCTATGTTGTTGTTCGGGATGAGCACGATGCAGTTCAGGTTGCCGCGTGCGGCGTAAGCGGCGGCCGCCGCGGACGTATTCCCCGTCGAGGCGCACATGATCGTGCGGCTGCCTTCCTCCATCGCCTTGGCCACGGCCATCACCATGCCGCGGTCCTTGAACGATCCCGTAGGATTCAAGCCTTCATATTTAAAATAAAGATCGAGCCCAAGCTCGTCGGAGAGCTTCTCGGCGCGAACGAGCGGCGTATTCCCCTCGTGCAGCGTGATTAAAGGCGTTTGTTCATTCACCGGAAGAAAATCTTTGTATTTATGCAATAGTCCCATGTATCTCATTGACGTCTGGCTCCTTTTTCTTTATCGCGTAAGATGGTCGTGCTCAGGAATAAATGCGGCGGGTCTCCGGCTGCCGGGCCGAGTGCTAGCCTTCCACTCGATAGACGCTCTTGATTTCATAGATGACGTCCAGCGACTCGAAGCTCGCCAATACTTTGCCCATGCTCGCTTTGTTGGCATCGTGCGTAATGATGATGATCTCCGCGTCCGCATGCGTCGCATTCGGCTGCTGGACGACCGACTCGAGGCTCACTTCGTGTTCGGCGAACACTTGGGTAATCTTGGCGAGCACGCCCGCTTTGTCCGCTACATGCAGCAGGATATAATATTTGGAAGCGATTTGCTCGTCGGTCTTCAGCTTCTTTTCCTTATAAGGCACGAAGACGCGCTGGCCGTTCACGCCAAGCTTCAAGTTTTTGACGACCGCGACCAAGTCCGCGACCACGGAAGTGGCCGTCGGCATCTCGCCGGCGCCGCGCCCGTAGAACATCGTCTCGCCCACCGCTTCGCCATGGACGTAGACCGCATTGAACACACCGTTCACCGTCGCGAGCGGATGCGTCTTTTTGATCATCGTCGGCTGAACGCTGATGCTGATCAGGTCGTCCTGGCGCTCCGCGATGCCGAGCAGCTTGATCTCGTAGCCTAGCCGCTGGCCGTACAGGATGTCTTCCTTCGACACACGGCTGATGCCCTTCACTTGCACATCCGCCAACTCCATGTTGGCGCGGAAGCCGAGCGTGCCGAGAATCGCCATTTTGCGGGCGGCGTCCAAGCCTTCCACGTCGGATGTCGGGTCCGCCTCCGCATAGCCGAGCTGCTGCGCTTCCTTGAGCACTTCCTCGTAGGAGGCGCCTTCTTGGCTCATTTTGGTCAAGATGTAGTTGGTCGTCCCGTTCACGATCCCCATGATCTTCGTGATCCGGTCGGAGGAGAAGCCTTCGATGAGCGTACGGATGATCGGAATGCCGCCGCCTACGCTCGCTTCGTAGTACACGTCGCAGCTTTTCTGAGCCGCCTTGGCGAGAATCTCCGTCCCGTGCAGCGCCATCAAGTCCTTATTCGCCGTTACTACGTGCTTGCCCCGTTCCAGCGCCGCGAGGATGAATTCCTTGGTCGTCTCGATCCCGCCCATCACCTCGACAACTACGTCGATCTCCGGGTCGTTGATGATGTCCCACGCATTATCCGTCAGCTTCTCGGATTCGATGTTGTAACGGCGCGCCTTGCTGCGATCCTGTACGAGCACGCGTTCGATCAGAATCGGAGACCCCACTTGCTTTTGCAGGTCCTCCTGATAGCCTTCCACGAGGCGGATCACGCCGGTTCCGACGGTCCCCATGCCCATAAGGCCGACTTTGACTGGTTTCATATTGCCATTCCTCCCGATATGTGTGAAATCTTGCTTGATCTTCGTCTTTTTCGCTGCCTAGCCTTGCCCAATCACCGTCGCTCGAGCGACGCCGTCTTGGCCGCGAATCGCGTCGAGCAGCCGCACCACGTTGTCGCCCATATTGGACGTTTCCACGGATAGGACTACGTTCGCTTTGCCTTGCAGCGGGATCGTCTGGTGGATCGTGAGCACGTTGCCGTCGAGCCCCGCGATGACCGCCAGCACCTTGGACAGGATGCCCGAACGGTGCAGCAAATCCATGGAGATCGTGACGATGCGCTCGCGATCCAGCTTGCTCAGCGGATGGATGCCGTCCTTGTACTTATAGAAGGCGCTTCGGCTTAACCCGGCGCGGTCGGCGGCTTCGTGCACCGTCTTCGCTTCCCCGGCCGCCAGCATCTCCTTCGCTTGAATCGTCTTCACGAGCGCCTCCGGCAGGATGTCCTCCCGTACTAGATAATAGCGTTCGGACTTCGCTTCGTCCATGCGGATCGAAGCCGGGGATGAGACGGTTCCGGTTCCCGTGGCGATCGATCCGCTGCTGCGTGCCGTACGGTCCCGCGTGGCTGGTTGTGCGACGTCTGTTGCGCCAACCGTTGTGCTGTCAGTTGTGCCGTCAGTTGTGCCGCCGGTCGTGCCATCCGTCGTGCCGTCGGTCGTAGCGTCCGCCGATTCGCCTGTACCGGCTACACGATCGCCTGTAGACTTCATGCCCATCCTCATCACCGTCCTCCCGTAAGAGACTTTTGTTTGCATATAGTGGACATTATAATGGATCAACCGGACGGCGGCAAGAGGCAATTTTGCAAATCGCTTTTCCCTCCTGGACTAGTTCCCCGCCGGTGTGCCATAATACTCGCGAATCAGGCGATATCGGGAGGGGACTATATGGAGCTGCGACTGATTGCGGCCGCATTGCTGTTTAACGGAGAGGATCTGCTGATGATGAAGCGGTCGGAGAAGCGTACGCTGAACCCGGGGCTGTGGGCGGCGGTCGGGGGCCATGTCGAGCCAGACGAGCTCGCGTATCCGATGAGGGCCTGCTTGCGGGAAATTTATGAGGAAACGGGCTTCGACGCTCACGAGATACATGATCTGCGGCTGCGGTACATCCTGCTGCGCAACAACAAGGGTGAGTTCCGCCAACAGTTCATTTATACCGGCCACGTCGCCCGACGCGATTGCCATGCGACCGATGAAGGGGAGCTCCATTGGATTCCGGTCCGAGAGATGCTTCAACGCCCGCTGCCCTATATTTTCGAAGAGATGCTGAAGCACTACGCGGCCCATCGGCATGACAAGCATGTCTGGATGGGCACCGCGATCCGCGACGAAGCGGCGGACGCCCGCGTTGTCGTTTGGACGCCGCTAACCGATCCGAACTATTAATTAACTTTCCGGTACGGTGGTATGATTTGGTCTAGAACACTCATGAATAGTTTGCGGGCGGGGGTCGAATAAATAAGTAAAATCACTATACATGGAGGATCAAATGGAGACTGAATCCGGGAGCAACGTTCAGGCAACAAAAATATTAAACTCGGCTGAGCAAGGAAAACTTTGGGCAACCTACATGGGAAATTCAATGGCCACATGTGTCTTGAGTTATATGCTTCATCATGTAGAAGACGGGCAAATCAAGAAAGTCCTGGAAGATGCGCTTGGGTTGGCCCAACAATTGGTGAACAATATCAAGGATATTTATACCCGGGAAAAATACCCCATCCCCGTCGGATACACGGAAGAAGATGTGAATCTACAGGCGCCCAGGTTGTTCGTAGACGAATTTTATCTTCATTATTTGAGATATACAAGCAAGGCTGGAATAAGTATCTATGGAATCGCTCTTCCTTTGATGGTTAGGTCGGATCTACGAACATTTTTTACCGATTGTCTCAACTCCACCATCCAATTAATTAATCAAGTCAACGATTTAATGATTGCAAAGGGTATTATTGAAGAAGCCTCCTATATCCCGTATCCGAGCCAAGTGGATTTTGTCCAAAAGCAAAGCTATCTGAACGGCTTATTCGGAGATGTAAGGCCGCTGCAGGCTATGGAGATCACTCATCTGTTCGACAACATTGAGAATCTCGCCACAAGCAAAGCTATTTTAATCGGCTTCAGTCAAGTAGCCAAATTAGATCAAGTTAAAGCTTTTTTTGTAAGAGGAAAAGAACTTGCCGCCAAACATTTCACGATCTTCAGTGAATTGCTTCAAGAAGATAATTTGACATCGCGCACCATTATGGATCCTTTAGTAACAACTTCCACCATTTCTCCATTTTCCGATAAAATCATGCTGTCTCATAAGCTGGATATGTTTTCAATGAGAGTCCGAACTTACGCAAATGGTCTATCCTTCTCCGCAAGACATGATTTAGCCGCCTTATATGGACGACTTCTATTGGAAATAGGCAATTACGTCGAGGATTGTGCGAATATAATGATTGATCATGGCTGGTTGGAACAAGCACCCCAAGCTGCGGATCGAGAAGCTTTAGTAAAAGCGTAGGTGGAGATGCCTGCCCGAGAGACGGAACGAGAAGGACCTGATCATCAATCCAAATAAATGATTGTGGTGTAGCAATGAAGTCAGATGAACAATTTGAGCACCTTCTATGGAGCATTGCTTTACCGGGATTTGGACAAATTCTGAACGGCAAGTTTTGGAAAGGATTGTTGTTTATTAGCTTGGAATTTTTGATAAACATCCAATCCAATTTGAATGAAGTGATTATCTCAAGTTTCCGCGGCAACATTAAGGAAGCCATTGCCCTAACGAATTACGGATGGCTGATGTTTTATCCGTGTATTTATATGTTCGCCATGTGGGACGCCTACAAAGATGCAGCGAGTACACTTAAACCTTATTCCGCTGTTCCTTTTGTCTCTGGAGCCTACTTCGGAACGATTGGCGTGATTTACTCACGCGGATTATTCGGAGCCGTATGGTTAGGTATTCTGGGCGCAATCGTTGGAATAGGTTTGGGGATCCTTATTAAACACGCATTATGGAAGAGGATTTCCGCCAAGTAATCGGCTTTAAAAAAGGACCGTCCGGGTATGGACGGTCCTTTCGTTTTTACTCATGTTTACTCATGCTCCACGAACTCAAACTCGTAATCGCCGATCCGGACGAGATGGCCGTCTTCGGCCCCCTTCTTGCGCAGCGCGTTGTCGATGCCGAGCTTGCGCAGCACCCGCGCGAGCCGCAAGACGGCCTCGTATGAATTCAAATTCATTCGCTTGATCATCTTCTCGATACCCGGGCTCTCGACGATGAACGTATTGTTCTCGCGGCGAATCGTGAATTCGCGGTCCTCGTCTTCCGAGAGCTTGTAGATTTTGCGCTCCGACAGATCGGCGATTTCTTCCACGAGCGGCGTCTCCGGGATGGTGGCGAGCACATCGGCCGCCCGGTACAGCACCTCCTGCACACCCTTCTTCGTGACCGCGGAGATCGGCATAATCTCGACCTCGCGGCCGTCCTCCGCGAGCCGCTGCTTGAACATCTCCAGGTAAGGCTCGGCGTCCGGGAGATCCATCTTGTTGGCAATTACGATTTGCGGCCGGTCGGCGAGCTTCTCGTTGTAGAGGCGCAGCTCCTCGTTGATGAGCAGCCAGTCCTCGTACGGGTCGCGACCTTCCGTGCCTGCCATATCGACGACGTGCAGAATGAGCCGGGTCCGCTCCACATGCCGAAGGAACTCGTGCCCGAGCCCGACGCCTTCATGCGCGCCCTCGATGAGGCCGGGCAAGTCGGCCATGACGAAGCTGCGGCCGTCCCCTACGTCCACGACCCCCAAGTTCGGCGTAATGGTCGTAAAATGGTAAGCGCCGATCTTCGGCTGCGCCGCCGACACGACAGACAAGAGCGTAGATTTGCCGACGCTCGGAAAGCCGACGAGGCCGACATCCGCCATCACCTTGAGCTCTAGCACGATCCAGCGCTCTTCGCCTTCCTCGCCGTTCTCGGCGATCTCCGGCGCCGGATTGTTCGACGTCGCGAAGCGGATGTTGCCCCTGCCGCCCCGGCCGCCCTTGGCGACGATTACTTCCTGCCCGTGACGGACGAGGTCGGCGATAATCGCTTGCGTGTCGTCGTCGATGACGACCGTTCCCGGCGGCACGCGGACGATCATGTCGTCGGCGTTCGCCCCGTTCTGGCTTTTGTTGCGGCCCTTCTCGCCGCGGGTCGCCTTGAAATGCTTCTGGTAGCGGAAGTCGATCAGCGTCCGAAGCCCTTCGTCGACGCGGAAGATCACGTCGCCTCCGTCGCCTCCATCGCCTCCGGCCGGCCCGCCCATCGGCACATACAGCTCGCGCCGGAACGCTACGATGCCGTCGCCTCCGTCGCCGCCTTTTACATAAATCTTCGCTTTATCTAAAAACATGATGTTCCCCTCACTCGCGAACGAACGGCACCCGAACGGTGATCGCCGCCCATTGCGGTTCAAATTCGGTCTCTAGCTGCCACTGCGGCCCCGATCCGTTCATGGACACAGCCTGGCGCAGCGTATCGTTCAGCTCGGCTTCCCGGTACCCGCCGCGGTAATCGAAGATCAGCACGAGCTCCTCGTCCTGAACGGTCCACTCCAGTTGCAATCCCTGCGGTTCTCCATTCGAGGCTTCGTATGTATGACGGATGAAGCCGTCCAGGACGGCAATCGCGGCGTCCGCCACCCGCTCGGACGGGACGGGCAGCTCCGTGAGCTGCAGCTCCTGCTCGATGTCCACCTCCAGTAAAATCTGAGGACACTGAATGCGGAACATTTGCAGGTAGACAACCAGCTTCGTGACGCCGAGCTTGGCGACCGAGCTTTCCTTCGCCGCCTTTTGCTTTATTGTTTCCATAAATGCGGCTAACTTATCATATTTGTTCAGCCTCATGTAGCCGTAGAGCACCTGGATGTCGTTCATCCAGTCGTGCCGGAGATGGCTGATTACGCTCAGCCACTGCTCGTCCTTCTGCTGCAGCGCCCGCTGGAGGATGTGATCCGCGGAATAGGCTTCTTCATTCAGATCCATTCTGAAATCTTCTCCGTTCCTTGAACTTCCTTCCAGTATAGCATATCCTTGCGCATGAAGTGACTTTGTTTCACAGCCGAATAACAAAGTATCGATCAAGCAAAAAACCCCAGCCTAAGCCGGGGTTCTCGGTGGTCTCTCGATTAAGCTTCCACAGCTGCCGCAACGGGAGCGGCATCCACAGGGTACACGCTCACTTTTTTGCGATCGCGTCCCCAACGCTCGAACTTCACTACGCCTTCCACTTTCGCGAACAGCGTGTCGTCCGAACCGATGCCCACATTGTTGCCCGGATGAATCTTGGTGCCGCGTTGGCGGACCAGGATGCTGCCGGCCGTTACCGTCTGACCGTCCGCACGCTTCACGCCCAAGCGCTTAGCAATGCTGTCGCGGCCGTTCTTCGTGGAACCTACCCCTTTTTTCGAGGCGAATAACTGCAGGTTTAATTTCAACATCGTCGTTACCTCCTATTCTCCAGTACTTGGTGCTGCACATCGATATATCGTCCGTATTCCTCCCGGATCGAGTCGATCATCACGAGCATCGATTCCAGAAGCAATTGTACCTTCTCGTCCAATTCCGGCTCCAAGCCGTCCGGCACTTCTACGCGCAACAGCCCGTGCTTCATCGTGCTGGGCAGTTCCACGCGGGTCAGCGTCTCGATCGCGTTCACGGTTCCGACCGTTACGGCGGACACGCCGGCGCACACGATATCTTTGCCGGATCGATCATATTCGGCATGACCGGATACGGAAAATGCGGCGATTCGGCCGTCGGCCCGTCGTTTCATGATCACGCGTATCATGGATCCGACCTCTTACGCCTGGATTTTCTCGATAACCACTTTCGTGTAAGGCTGACGATGACCTTGCTTGCGGCGGTAGTTCTTCTTCGCCTTGTACTTGAACACGATGATCTTCTCGCCCTTGCCTTGCTTCTCCACCTTAGCGGATACGCTGGCGCCTGCGATTACAGGAGCGCCTGTAACCAGACCGTCATTGTTCGATACGGCCAGAACGCGGTCGAAAGTAACTACTTCGCCCTCGCCTGCATTCAGCTTCTCGATGTAGAGCACATCGCCTTCCGCTACCTTGTATTGCTTGCCACCTGTTTCAATAATTGCGTACATTCGTTACGCACCTCCTCATGTCTCAGACTCGCCTAATCAGGTGACGTCCGCCTGCAGCCGGATGATCGGCAACAAGCTCCCGTGCTTGACATTGTGGGACCTGTCTCGAGCGGTTACAGCATGTTCAGCATGCGCTGACAACACACATTCATTTATTATACCGGAATGATGCCCATTGTGCAACAAGCAAACTCAATGAGATTTACCCGCCCCCGAGCCGGACGTCTTGTGCGATGGCGTCTTGCGCTGCGGCTGCGGGAAGGGCGCCGCGATCTTGCCTGTGCCGCCGCAATGCGGACACGTCGCCGTATGCAGCTCGTCCAGACTCTCCCGCACCTTCTTGCGCGTCAGCTCCAGGAGCCCGAGCCGGGTCCACCCTACAACAAGCGACTTCGTCCGATCGCGCTTCATGATCTCGGCCAGGTGGTCGGCGATGGCCGACCGGCTGCTCTCCGAAGCCATATCGATAAAGTCGACGACGATGATGCCGCCCAGATCCCTCAGGCGCAGCAGCCGCCCGATCTCCTCGGCCGCCTCCAGGTTTGTCGTATATACGGTATCCTCGAGGTTGCGGCCTCCGGTATATTTGCCGGTATTGACGTCTATGACCGTGAGCGCTTCCGTGCGGTCTATAATCACATACCCGCCGCTCTTCAGCCATACTTTGCGCTGCACGGCCGTCTCCAGCTGCTGGTGAATGCCCAGCGCATGGTGCAGCGGCTTGCCGGCCGCGTCGCTATGTACGCGAATGCGTCCTTCCAGCGCCAAGCCCATCTCGCGCGTCAGCCGTCCGACTTCGGCGGCGCGAACGGCGTCGTCAATGACGAGCTCGTCCACCTGGTCGGTGAACGTATCCCGCACGAGCCGCTCGAGCACCCCCGGCTCGCGAAACAGCAGCTCCGGGACCTTCGCCCGCTCGGCCCGTTCCAGCACCCGCGCCCATTCGCGGCGCAGCATGTTCAGGTCGCGCTCCAGCGCCTCTACGGGCTCGCCTTCGGCTACGGTGCGGATGATGAGCCCTTCGCCGGGCCTGCGGATCCGCTCCGCGATGTCCTTCAGCCGCGCCCGCTCCGGCTCGGCGTCGATCTTGCGCGAGATGCCGACGTAATCGGCGTATGGCATGTACACGATCCAGCGTCCCGGCAGCGAGAAGTGCGTCGTCACCCGAGCGCCCTTCGTCCCAAGCGCTTCCTTGGCGATCTGCACGGTCAGCTCTTGCCCTTCGCGCAGCAGCTCCGTAATCGGCGGCTTGACGCGCGGCACTTGATCCAGATGCGCCGGCAGGACGTCATCGATATAAATAAAGGCGTTCTTCTCGAGCCCGATCTGAACGAATGCGGCTTGCATGCCCGGAAGCACATTCACAACTTTTCCCTTGTATACGTTCCCCACCAGCTGGCTCTTGACCGGACGTTCGGAGTAGTACTCCACGAGCTTCCCGTCCTCGAGCACGGCGACCTGGGGATCGCCTTCCCGGGTCTGCACTACGATTTGCTTCATGCGCTCACCTCGGCTTTCTATCCCGTCCTTCTATTTTAGCATGAAAACGTCGGAAACGGGACTTCCCGGCCGGTCCAAATGAAAATATGCATGAAGCAGCCGCTGCTCGGGCAATACGGCTTGAACCCGTCCCCCAGCCCCAAGCACGTAGACGATGTGATATCTCTCCCGCATGAACAGCCGCACGATGTCGGCTACCGTCCGATGCGGACTGACGACGATCGGCTGGGCGAGCGTCCCCCGGTCGATAAGCGGCTCCATACGGCCGTCGCGGTTCATGAGGAACCGTACGAACTGGAAGGAAGCGTTGCGAAACCCAAACCAGTTCGAAGCGAGCAAAAACCCCGCAATAATCAGCAAATTCAGAGCGAGTCCGTCGGTCGTCAGGCGCCAGAAGGAGGCGGCCGCCAGCCCGCAGCTGAGCACCATGCTGATCCAAGCGCTCAGCTGAATGGCCCGGTAATACGGAATCCAGCAGCTGAGCAGCGCCTGCATCACCTTGCCGCCGTCGAGCGGCAGCACCGGCAGCAGATTGAACAGCCCGATCATTAAGTTCGCCTGAATAAAATAGAGGCTCCACTCCGAGCCCCAAATCCCCATCGCATCGAACCCGTAGGCCACCCCGATCATCCAGGCGTTCTGCAGCGGGCCGGCCAAAGCGACGACGATGTCCTCCCGGACCGAGCTTCGTCCGAGCTGCTCCGTCTCCGCCACGCCGCCGAAGGGCAACAGCTCCACCTTGGTCACGGTCCACCCGTACCGGCGGGCCGCGACCACATGCCCGAGCTCATGAATGAGCACGATGGAGAACAAGGTGACGAGCTCGGTAAAATAGCCCGTCCAGATCGAGAGCAGCATGAGCACGGTGAACAGCGGATGCAGCCGGAACGCGATGCCGTAAAGTTTAATCAAACGTCACCACATCCGTCGGGTCGATCCATTGGTTGTCCTTTTTCACGGCAAACAACAGCCTCCCCGCCTTGCTGTTCGCGGACGATGCCGCAATGACGCCTACCGGCTCGCCGCCCTTGATCCAGTCATACTTCTTCAGGGTGGTCTGAGCGAGTCCGCCGTACGTCGATTGCAAGCCGTCCGCGTGCTGGATGACGACTTGAACGCGTCCGTCCGTTCCCGTCGTGACCGCCAGCACCCGGCCGGCGTCCATCGCCTTCGCTTCGCCTTGTGCGGAAGCCGGTTCGATCGCCATCATCGGGTCGGTGACCGTGTAGGGCGTGACGATCTTGCCGACCACGGGCGAGAAGAGCTGACGGGCGTTCACCGTCGCGGCCTTTTGCGCCTCGGGATCCGCCCGGCGCCACGAGGCGGGCAGCACGGCAGGCAGGCCGCTGAACTTGGAGGCATACCAGGCGCGGGCCGCTTCAAAATTATAATCGGTCGTCAGCGCGGTCGTCACCCACTGCCGACCTTTGAGCGCCAAGGGATGGTCGAACCGAAATGCAGCCGCCCCAAGGGCGAACAATACGGCCGAGATTCCTACCTTCAGCCAGAACTGGTTGCCGCCGAACGGATTCCGCCAATTCGGTGTTTTCGAAGCGGGATCCCGGTAATCTCGCGGCGGGGACGGCGTCCAGAGTGGAGCTTGTTCCGAGCGGTACCGGTCGCGCTGCTTCCAGACGAATTCCGGATCGAGCCATCGCTCGTCGATGTACTCCTGCGTTTGCAGGGGAGCCGGAGCGTCCTGCGGGACGGGAAGCCGCTCGCTCGGAAGCCTGTCCCTCGGATAGAGACCGGAGTCCATCGTCGTCGGGTGCATCGGTTTCCTCTCGGCCAGCTGCTTCATCCGATCCATTCTTCGTTGTCGAACATTCGATTTGATTTCCATATAAGTAACCTCCAGAACGTTGCGCGAACGTGAGCTTGTACAAGGGGGAACCGCTGACTTATCCCTATATCCATATGACAAGGGAGCGCGTTGTATGAGTGGGAACCTTAATGGGCCGACATAAAAGATCCTGGTGGCCGCTACGCATAATAGCCCCCTAACCCCGTGCCGAAACGTTCCCTAAACACTGTGCGAACACAAAAACAGCGTCCCCTAAGGGACGCTTCCTTTGACGCTTTCTTTAATTTACCCATATAAATTTGGCTTCTCCTGATGCACATGAATGCTCATGACTAGGCCGATCGACAGCATGTTGATAAGCAGCGAGGACCCGCCGTAGCTGACGAACGGCAGCGTAATCCCCGTCAGGGGCATGATGCCGATGAGCATGCCGATATTCTCGAACACTTGGAACACGTACATGGACACGATGCCGACGATGATGAAGGCGCCGACCCGGTCCGTCGTCTGTATCGCGATATAGATCATCCGGTAGATCAAGAGAAAATAGAGCAAAAGCAAGAGCGAAGCCCCGATAAAGCCGAACTCCTCCCCGACGACGACGAAGATGGAATCCGAATAAGGGTAAGGAATGAACCCTTTTTGCACGGAATCGCCTTGCTTGAACCCTTCGCCGAACAACGACCCGGATCCGATCGCCCGAATCGAGTTGTCCACCTGGTATTTCGCGTCCGCCGATGCGCTCTCCGGGTCCATAAACGTGTTGATCCGATCGAGCCGGTGCACCCACTTGTCCATGTCGTTCGCCTTCAGGTAGTCGACCATCGGGCTGTAATACAACTGGAACAAGTAGAAGAACAAGGCGATCCCGCCTACGATAATCGCACCGCCGATCAGCACTTGCGTATATTTGATGTTGCCGATCCAGTACATGACGAGCAGGATGACGATGAAAATGATCGCATTGCCCAAGTCCGGCTGGATGATAATGAGGGCCGTCGGCACGAAGACGAAAAACGCGATCGGGATGACGTCCTTCCAGAACCGGAGCGGATCGCCGAGCCTGCGGCCGATGTAAGCCGCGAGCGCGATAATGACGATCAGCTTCATCAGCTCTGCAGGCTGGAAGTTGAAGCCGGCCGGCAGCGTGAACCAGCTGCGCGAGCCGTGCAGCTCGTCGCCGACGAGATACACCGCCACGAGCAGGCCGATGCCGAACAAATATAAGTAGAGCGCCCCCTTCACCAGGAGCCGGTAGTCCAAAAACATCGCCCCGACGCAGACGACGAAGCCGATGCCGTAATTGATCAAGTTTTTCACATCGGTATTCGCATAGCCGGAAGCATTCGCGGTGGCGCTATGAACGACTACCGTGCCGAGGACCATAAAGACGACCAGAATGAAGAGCAGGAACCAATCGGTTTTTTTCAGTTTCTCTAGCAAAATTGCCTCATCCTATTCCGAGGAACTTCTTCATCCGGACGAAGACGCCCGGCTTCTCTTCCAGCGGCATGAGCGGAACCGTATCGCCCAGCATGCGGCGGGCGATGTTGCGGTAGGCGATGGCGGCCTTCGACTTCGGATTCATCACCGTCGGCTCGCCGCTGTTCGCAGCCTTGATCACATGCTCGTCGTCCGGGACGATGCCGAGCAGATCGATCGCCAAGACCGAGCAAATCTCGTCAATGTCCAGCATGTCGCCCTTCTTCACCATATTCGCCCGAATCCGGTTAATGATCAGCTTCGGTCCGTGAATTTTCTCCTGCTCCAATAGCCCGATAATGCGATCCGCATCGCGAACCGCCGCGTTCTCGGGCGTCGTGACGACAATCGCCTTATCCGCGCCCGACACCGCATTTTTGAAGCCCTGCTCGATGCCGGCGGGGCAGTCGATAATGACGTACTCGAAATCTTTCTTCAGCTCCAGCACGATATCCCTGACGCTCTCCGGCGACACCGCATGCTTGTCCTTCGTCTGGGCGGCCGGCAGCATATACAATTCTTCGAACCGCTTGTCCTTGATCAGCGCTTGCGGCAGGCGGCACCGCCCCTCGACCACGTCGACGAGATCATAGATGATCCGGTTCTCCAGCCCCATGACCACATCCAGATTGCGAAGCCCGATATCCGTATCGACCATGCACACTTTTTTGCCCAGCAGCGCCAGAGCCGTTCCCAAATTGGCCGAGGTCGTCGTCTTCCCGACCCCGCCTTTTCCTGATGTCACTACGATTGCCTCTCCCAAAGTTTACACCTCCGATAACTAACGCAAATGCTTCCAAAGCTACAGCGGGCTATACTGATGCTCCGGCCGCAACCGGTGCAGCTGGCTGATTTTGTCGATCTCCATCTTACCCTCATGGATATAGGCGAATTCCATGTACGCGTCTTCGAGTCCCCATTCGTCCGGCGGCCGGCTGATCACCTCCGCGATGCGCAATTGGGTCGGCTTCATATAGGAAGCGGCGATAATCGCGTTCTCATTGCCGTCGATACCGGCATGCGCCATCCCGCGCAGCGCCCCCATCACGATGATGTCGCCGGTGCAGGCGATCGTCCCCCCGGGGTTCACATCGCCCAGGTAGAACAAATTGCCCACGTGCCGGATCGTCTGTCCCGACCGGACAATACCCTTCATCACCGTAATCGGACCGTTCCCGGGTTCGGTCTCCACGCCTACCGGCGTGTCGGATTCGATCGATTGCACGAGCAGGTTGCCTTGCGCGCTGAACACTTGCTTGAGCTGTTCGCGCTCCAGGTCGCCGATGGGACGTTTGCCCGTTTTAATGTGGACATGGATGATGGGGCCGGTCAGAATGCGCCGGTGCGTCTTTTCCAATTTGTGCCGAATGTCGTCCAGCAGCGCGGAGAATTCGCACGTATCGTCGAGCAAGAACACCAGACCGTCTTTGACGCCCTTAATGGTCACATGCTGCTGCTTCGTCGTTTCCGTCATTGACGCTCACCCCCATAACGCTACCCCATTACAATTCGTCCGCAGGGAAAGCTTTTCCTGCCGGAGCGGCCATTATTTCTCCTCGCCTTCCCGACCGGCTTCGCTTTGCTCCAGCCACTTGCGCACCGGCACGTAGAGGGCCAGAGCGAGCAGCAGGTTGAAGAGCAGGCTCGGCAGCATCTGATGCAGGAACGCCCATTCGAAAGAAACATGGAGCACGCCCAGGAACAACCGGTAAATGCCGAATACGATCGTCTCGTACAGCAGGAGCCCGAATATCATCAGGACGAGGCTCGTGACGATCCCGTATGTAGCCCGACGAAACGACAGCCCCGCGGCATAGCCTACAAGGCCGATTGCGAAGGAATAGACGCCTATGGAATGCCCGTAATAGATCAAATCCTGCAAAAAGCCGAAGGCGAGCCCGTAGACGAGCCCCTGGTACCGGGTTGTGAACATGGAAATATATAAAACCGTAATAAGGACCAGATGCGGTACGATGTAAACTTTGGTCTGCCAAGCCTGCGGAATGGCCCATTCGCTCAGCGAGCCCTCCAGAATGAAGCAGCCGAGCAGAGCAAGCGTAATCCAATAATGCCTCACGTGCGTCACCTCAGCTCCGGCACTTCGACGACGAACACTTCGCGAAGGTGGTTGAACGAGGCGAACGGCTTCACATAAGCCGTATGGGTAATGCCGAATTCCCCTTCCGTCTTTTCCACGATCGTGCCGATCTCAATGCCTCGGGGGAACAGCTGGCCGAGTCCGGAAGTGATGACGACATCTCCTACGACCATCTGGTCGGTCTTCGGAATTTTGTTCATCACGAGCAAGCCCTTCTCGCGGTCGTAGCTCTCAATTATGCCGAACGATTCGTTGTCCTTGTTCTTCACCGTGGCGGCGATCGCCTTGGAATTGTTCGCGCGGTCGTCAATATCGGTCAGCAGCTGGACGTTGGAATAAAAGGGAGAGACCCGGTTAATGCGGCCGATCAGCCCTTCGATCGAGATCACGGCCATATTCTCCTTGATGCCGTCCTTCTCGCCGAGATTAATCGTCACCGTATTGTTGTAGGGATCGGGACTTGAAGCGTACACTTCGGCGATCCGGTACTTGTACTGGTTGGACTGCTGCTGGCGCTCCGTGAACCCGAGTTCGTCCTTCAGCCGCTTGTTCTGCGATTCCAGATCGTTCAGCCGCGCCGTGTCCTTCGCATATCGGGTCAGGGTTACCTTCAGCGCCCGGTTCTCCTCGTACAGAACGGTAAGGCGGTGCATATCTTCAAAGAAGCCCGCTATGACGCGAGCGGGCTTGTACACCATGCCTTGGATCCAAGACACCGAGTCCTTGAGAAACTTCTCGGGCCAGGTCATCTTCTCCCGATTCCCGAGTGTGAGGCCCATCAGCGCGATGAAGAGGATAAACCCGAACATAAGAATGATAAGCCTTTTGTTGCCGAACCATTTAAACAATGCGAACACCTTCTATTGAGTTGTCTGCCCACCCGCCGTGCGAATTACTTTCGTTTGCTCGACGCTCCCGGTCTCGATTTGAACAAGTGGATATTCTCGAGCGCGCGGCCCGTCCCGATCGCTACGCAGTCGAGCGGATTCTCGGCGACCAGCACCGGCATCCCGGTCTCGCGGGACAAAAGCTTGTCCAGATTGCGCAGCAGGGCGCCGCCGCCTGTAAGTACGATGCCGCGGTCCATAATATCCGCCGACAGCTCCGGCGGGCACTTCTCGAGCGTCACCTTGACGGCGTCGATGATGTTGTTGATCGTGTCCGTGAGCGCGTCCGTGATCTCGTCGGACGTGACGCTCATCGTCTTGGGCAGCCCGCTGACCAGATCGCGGCCGCGAATCTCCATCGTCTCCGGCTTATCCATCGGCAGCGCGGAGCCGATCTCCATCTTCATCTGCTCGGAGGTGCGCTCCCCGATCATCAGGTTGTACATCCGCTTGATGTATTGCGTGATCGCCTCATCCATCTCGTCTCCCGCGATCCGAATGGAGCGGCAAGTGACGATGCCGCCGAGCGAGATGACGGCGACTTCCGTCGTCCCGCCGCCGATGTCGACTACCATGCTCCCGGTCGGCTCCCACACGGGCAGGTCGGCGCCGATCGCCGCCGCGAACGGCTCCTCGATCGTATACGCTTCCTTCGCGCCCGCCTGCTTGGTCGCGTCCTCCACCGCGCGTTTCTCTACCGCGGTAATGCCGGACGGCACGCACACCATCACGTTCGGACGGCTGCGGAACAGCATGCGCTGCTTTTGCGCCTGCTTCAGGAAGTAATTGATCATCGTTGCCGTCGTGTCGAAATCGGCGATAACCCCGTCCTTCATCGGACGCACCGCCCGGATGTTGCCCGGAGTCCGGCCGATCATCTTCTTCGCCGCTTCGCCGACCGCCTCAATCGTCTTTGTATCGGTACGCAGGGCCACCACGGAAGGCTCCCTGACCACAATGCCTTTGCCTTTGACATACACAAGCGTATTTGCGGTTCCCAAGTCGATGCCTAAATCTTTAGTAAAGCTGCCAAACATGTTGTAATCTCCTTCCTAATGCTGCCTGTAAATTGCAGTCCGTCCTATATTATATTACAGATAGCCTTGCTCCTTCAAACTGACGCATGTCCGGTCTCCGATAATAATGTGATCCAACAGCTCAATGCCAAGCAGCTCGCCGGCTTCAGCCAGGCGACGGGTAATCTGGATATCTTCGGGACTCGGAGTCGGATCTCCGCTCGGATGATTGTGCGCGCATACGATCGAGGCGCTGCTTCGTTTGACCGCAGCCAGAAACACTTCGCGGGGGTGCACGATGGAGGCGTTCAGGCTGCCGATGGAGAGCGTCTCCCGGCCGATCACCTGATTCTTCGTGTTGAGGAACAAGCAGACAAAATGTTCCTTTTGCAAATACCGCAAATCTTCTCCCAGCAGGTCGGTGACGTCCCGGGGAGAACGGATCGTGACCGTCTCGGCCTGGCTTGTCCGGGCGAGCCGTTTGCCCAGCTCGATGCCGGCCTGGATCTGCAGCGCCTTGGCTGCGCCGATGCCGCGAACCGCGGTCAGCTGCTCGGTGCTCATCTCCACCAGCTGGCGCAGCCCGTTCGTCTGCGTGAGCAGCCGCTGGGCCAGATGGACCGCGGACTCGGAGCGCGTCCCGGTGCGGATTAGAATGGCTAGCAGCTCTGCGTTGCTAAGTGCGTGAGCCCCATACTGAAGCATGCGTTCTCGGGGTCGGTCCTCATGGGGGAGATCGCGCAACGTGACAGTAGGCGATTCCATACATTCCCCTCTTTCATTGGCGATCCTAGCAGGGATCGTTTCCCCATTATAGCATTATCTTGGAGCGATGTGCGGAGGAAAATATAACGGAATTTGAAACCGCGACCCCCTAAAATGGGGCCGGAGGATCGAAAATATATTCGCCTTTGACTTACTCATGGCAGTGGAAATTACGATTCACCCGAAATTCGCCCCTCAAACAAAAAAACCTGACCGAAAGCTGCTCGGTGCAGGTTCTTGGGAATTAGTGCCGTTAGCCGCGCTGGGCAATCAGCTTGTTCAGCCGGGCCGGGAAATTCGTGATGATGCCGGGTACGCCGGCGTCCAGCATCGCGTTCATATCGGCCTCGGAGTTCACGGTCCACGGGTACACTTGATACCCGTGCTCGGTCGCCTGCCGCACGTCGCGCGCATCGATGTGGGTGAAGTGCGGATGCAGGGAATAGACCGGCATGTTGGACGCCCGGGCGAACAGCACGTGGCTGACCGGATTCGCCGCGTACAGCAGCCCCACCTTGATCTCAGGCTCCAGCTGCTTCAGCTTATAGAGGCTTTTGTGATTAAATGAGGAGATGACGGCCGACTCCATTCGGCCCGCCCGGTTCAGCAAGTCGACGAGGCGCTGCTCCAGCTGGTGCTCCGCGTGATCCTTGATCTCGATATTAATGACGAAGTCGGCAGGCACCAGGTCGAACACTTCCTCCAGCAGCGGCAGACGCTCGCCCTTGAAGGACGGGTCGAACCAGCTGCCGGCGTCCAGCTTCTTGAGCTCGGATACGGTCATCCCCCGGATCGCACCCTTGCCGTCGGTCGTACGGTTCACCGTCTCGTCGTGACAGACGATGATGGCGCCGTCGGCAGACATATGTACGTCCAATTCGAAAGCGTTCGCCCCCTGATCAAGCGCCAGCTTGAAGGCGCCGATCGTGTTCTCGGGCGCTTCTCCCATCGCGCCGCGGTGGCCGATTACCAGAAACGGTTGGTTGCTCATGCTTCTCTCTCCCCTGCATATTCATCTACATCACATGGACTCCAAACTCCGCCAGCATATCACTTAGGAGACCGACTGGCAAGCCTACAACGGTAAAATAATCGCCATGTATTTCCTGAACGAGTGTCGCTCCCAAGCCTTGAATGCCATAGGCGCCCGCCTTGTCGTTCGGCTCGCCCGTAGCGATGTACCGCTCGATCCGATCGGCGGAGAGAGGCTTGATTCTTACCTCCGTAGAAGAGCTGCGCACCGATGAGCGGCCGCCGCCCGCGTCGATAACCGCGACGCCGGTATAGACCGTATGCGTGCGGCCTTGGAGGCCGGACAGCATGCGGAACGCGTCCTGGGCGTCCTTGGGCTTGCCCAGCACTTCTCCATTCAGCACGACGATCGTGTCCGAACCGATGACGAGGCCTTGATCGTGCTCGCGGCTGATCGACCTAGCCTTGCGTTCGGCGAGCATCTCGACCATAGCCCGGGGAGGCGTACCGGCCGGCACCGACTCCTCCTCCGAGCTCGGTTGGACGACGAACGCCAGGCCGAGCCGGTCCAGCAGCTCGCGTCTTCTGGGGGAGGAGGAAGCTAAAATGAGGGGAATGGCAGTCGTTGGCATCGTTTTGCGCTCCAAACCTAATAATTTTCGTTGCTTCACATTTTACGGTAAATCCAGATGGCTAGCCCGACGCACACAATGCTGATCAGATTGAGCTTAATATGCAGCGCCAGATCGTATTTCACTACATTGAAGTCTGCGCTCGGCTCCCAGGAGATTTGGGCGGACCGGGTCAGGAAGCTTAACCAGTCGATCCCGCTCAGCAGTTGGGTGAAGATCGCCCCGGTCAGCAAGCCCAGCAGCACAAATAGAAACAGCGTGAAACTGTTTTTCTTCAACGATCTCAACCTCTCCCTAGTATACCAATGTCCAATATTTTCATGCTTTTCATTATAAACGGAACGACCTTGGTAGACAATCCATGTCGAACGATAGGGAAAATCGTGTCGAAAACACACAAATTAGGCACATTTTCCTGTTACGCATCTATCATTTCCCTTGTACAATAAATATACGAAGGAATCTAGCATAAGATGTAGCTACTACTAGGAGGAGCCTTTACTCAATGATTGGCAACAAGAACGACAGCGAGACGAACCGCGATATCCGCCGCCGTACCGTCGTCCCGACAAGCGGCCCGATCGCCCGCAAGAACCCTTTTCGCTTCCATCCCCAGTCCATCGGGATTACCCTCACCAGCGCGGTGATGGCCGGGATGCTCCTGCTCGGAACCCCCCTCTCCGCCGAAGCGGCCAAAATCATGGTAGATGCCGGCCACGGAGGCAGCGATCCCGGCGCCATCGGCGTTACCGGCCTGAAGGAAAAGGAAGTCAACCTCGACATTGCCCAGAAGCTTCAAAGCGAGCTTATCCTTCGCGGCTATGAGGTCGCTATGACCCGACAGGATGACCGATACATAAGTTTGGCGGACCGAGTCGCCATCACGAATGCGTCCAATTCCGACTTGTTCGTATCGATCCACGCGAATTCCAACCCGTCCAGCGCCATCAGCGGCACCCAAGTGCTGTATTACGATCAAGATTACCCTCAATCCGACTATCCCGCCAGCGACGCCATGACGGCCTTGACCCCAAAGAGCAAGGCGCTCGCCCAGTCGGTGCTGAGCAGCGTCCTGGCGGTCGCCAAGCTGCCGAACAAAGGGCTCGTCCCGAGCGCCGTCTATGTCGTCCGGATGGGACAAATTCCGAGCATCTTGGTCGAAACCGCTTTCCTGAGCAACTGGAGCGATTCATACGTGCTGGCGGACAACACCATGCGGCAAAAGTTCGCCTCCGGCATCGCGGACGGCATTCAAGCGATACTGGCGCCGACCCCGGAAACGGCGGAGTTCGCGGATCTGGTGAGACATTGGGCCAAAGACGCCGTCATCCGTCTGAAAGACAAAGGCATAGTCGAGAGCGCCAAATATTTCAATCCCGACCGCTCGATTACGCGAGCGGAGCTGCTCACGATGCTGAACCGGCAGTTCGACTTCGGCGCGCGGCTCGTCGGATACACCAAATCGAACGGCACGCCTTCCTTCAAAGACCTTCCGGCGACACATTGGGCCGTGGACGTGTTCAACAAAGCGTACGCCCTCGGCTATGTCGACGGGTACCCGGATCGGACGATCCGTCCCGACCAGCCGGTGACGCGGGCGGAAGCCGCCTTGCTGCTGCAGCGGGTCATGCTGCTCGTGAAGCCGGACAAGCCGGTCACGAGCACCGGCTATACGGATGTGCCCGGCGACAGCTGGGCCGCGTCTGCGATCGTGCAGCTGTCGCAGCGCGGGCTCGTGAACGGGGTCGCCGACGGCAAGTTCGCCCCGGACAAGAGCATGACGCGCGCGGAGATGGCGACGCTGCTCGACCGGGTGAAGCCCGCCGACATCCCGAAGCCGAGCGCGACCCCAACGCCGAAGCCGAGCGTCAGTCCCTCCGCGACGCCCTCGCCGAGCGTGACGCCGAGTGCAACTCCGCTGCCAACGCAAACTCCGTCACCGTCGACGACACCGGGCTCGAGCCCGGCACCTTCGGCCACGCCGAAGCCGTAACGTGCAACACCCCTGACGATGTCCATGGTCAGGGGTGTTTCTTTTCTAATAATCCGGCCTGATTATCCCGCGGCGATCGCGGCGAGCAGCTCGCTCTCGAGCAGCACATACTGCAGCGCACCGCTCTGCGCTTGCCAGAGGAACGAGGCGGACGGATTTTTCTTGTATTCGTCGAGCGACAGCACCGCGGTATTCAGCGCGTTGTTCATCTTCTGCAGCACCGCCCGCTGCCCTTCGGCGAGCCCTTCGCCCATGCCGGCAGCGGTACCGCTCCACGCCTGGTGGGCGGTCCGGATCGTCTGCAGCGTATTGTCCTCGAGCGGACCCGGCATTGATTCCTTCAGATGCAGTGCGGTGACGTTGATCAGCGCGGTCGTCAGTTTGGCCGCCTGGGCGAAGTACGTATCGGCCACGGTCGCCTGTTTGCCGCTCCACTTGATGCTCGACACGGTCGGCGTCGAGAGCGTCTTCAAGTACACGTCCGTCTTCTGGGCCTTCAGCTTGTTGCTGAGCGCAAGCGCCTCATCACGCCCGGTCGTCAGGCCGGCGTAGACGTACACCTTGTCGGCCGCTTGCGTAGCGGCGGCCAGCCCGAGCTTGCGCAGATCGGCAGCCGCCTGATCCGCGCCTTGCTGGTTTGCGAAGGCGCCAACCTGCAGCAAGGTCACCGTCCGCGCCGGGATACGGACCGAGACGGTGGCCGCCCCCGACGAGCCCGACGAGCCCGATACCGGAGCCGCCGTTGCCGCGCCCGAGGTCGAGCCGGAAGCCGAGGCAGCGGGACTCGCGCCGGCGGCAGGCTTGCCGGTCTGGGCGTCCGCCCCCCCGAGCACGCTGCCGTTCGTACCGGCCCCCGTCTGATTCCCGGACGTCACCGGAGTCGTAGCCGAAGGATTGCCGGACTTCCCGTCTTCACCGGAGAACAAGTGGAGCACGAAGAAGCCGATCAGCACCCCAGTCGTAACCGCACCTGTGACGGAGGCGACGATTCGCAGCCAGGGGGGGCGCGTATGGCGCTCGAAGCGCGTGCCGCCGCTGCGCACAGTCATGCGGTCCGATTCGGCGTACCGGGAGACCGGCTCCTCCGGCCAGATTTCGGGGCCGGGATCGTATCCGGCCTCCTCCTGCACGACCGGAGTCCCCGAAGGCCGTGCGGTCACCCGCGTATCCTGCGGAGGCTCTTCGGCCTCCTCCTGGATCGTCGCCTGCCCCGTCTCGCGGATCGCCCGCTCTACCCGCTCCGTCTCCTCGTCGAACGGACTGCTCCACGAGCCGAAGTCCGTCGTGAACTGATTGAGCGGCGTCCGCCTGTCGAACATCCCGCTGGAGAACGCCGTCCGCTCCCATCGCGGTTCATCCGCCTCCCGGCGGTCCGGTACTGGAGGATCGTCCTGCGCTTGCACCTGCACTTGCTCTTCCACGACATGATACTCCTCGGCCAGCAAAGGAATGACGCGGGCATCCCGCCCGGCCTCTTGTCCGCCTTTCGCAGAAGTCGGCCGTTTATGTTCCGGTTGCTCGAACCGGTATGTAATTCTCGCTTTTTGACTCATCGTTCGCTCTCCCCTTGTCCCTGCTACATACTCTTAACCTATGATAGAGAAAGAAAGAATATGATAATAAACCCCACAAAGTGACGTGAGCCTTCGAAGATTATTCCTATTACTTTGCGGGGACCCCGGGATTTATGATTTCATAGATAGGCAAAAAATCCCCGCTCTCCTTGATGGAGCGACGGGGAAGACCCAACATATAAGGACGATCCTGTTTATTTGCCGGACGAACCCGACCTTGCTTCCAGTGCCCGCGCCAGCTCGGACGCCACTTTCCAAATATCGCCGGCACCCATCGTCAGGACAAGATCGCCCGGCTGCACGCGGTCGATCAAATAGCCGAACACGCTGTCCTTCGTGGCGAAATGCCGCACGTTCGGGTTGCTGTTCGTGCGAATGAGGTCCACCAGCTTCGCGGAGCTGATGCCCTCGATCATTTTCTCCCCGGCCGGGGAATAGATGTCCGTGATGATCACTTCATCCGCCTCATGGAACGCCCGGCTGAATTGATCGAACAGGAAAAACGTCCGCGTATACCGCTGCGGCTGGAATACGGCGATAATCCGCTTGCCCGTCGCCTTGGCGGCGCTGATCGTCGCCTCGATCTCGGTCGGATGATGGGCGTAATCGTCGATCACGAGCATGTCGTTCGTCTCGCCCAGCACCTGGAACCGCCGCTTCGCCCCGCGGAAATCTCGGATGGCGTCCGCGATGCGCGCGAACGGCAGACCCGCTTCCAAGCCGATGATGATCGCCGCCATCGCATTGTGCACATTGTGCCGTCCGGGTACGGACAGCTCTACCCGCCCCAGCCGAGCGCCGCGAAACACCGCTTCGAACGAGACGCGGCGATCGCCCGGCACGATATGCTCGGCATAACAGTCCGCCCCGCTCGCCGCATCGAAGCCGTACGTAATCGTAGGTACGGTCAGCTGCGGCAGCATCGCCCGCAGATGAGGGTCGTCGATGCAGACGACCGCCTTGCCCCGGGGATTGACTTGACTGAGAAACCGGGCATAAGCCGTCTTCAGCTTCTCGAAGTCGCCGTCGTAATTTTCCAGATGGTCCGCTTCGATATTCGTCACGACCGCGTACAGCGGATGATACTGCAGGAACGAGCCGTCGCTCTCGTCGGCCTCCGCTACGACGTATTCGCCGCGCCCGGCCTTGGCGTTGCTGCCTACATTCATAATCTCGCCGCCGATGATGAAGGTCGGATCGAGTCCGCATTGCTCCATAATAAGCGAGATCATCGACGAGGTCGTCGTCTTGCCGTGAGCGCCGGCTACGGCGATGCCCTTGCGGTCGGCCATCAGCCGGGCCAGCATCTGGGAACGGTGGATAATCGGGATGTTCAGCGCTTCCGCCGCTTGCATCTCCACATTGTCCTTCGCTAATGCGGTGGAATATACGACTACATCCGCCCCGCGCACATGGCTTTCGTGGTGGCCGATGTAGACTTGGGCCCCTTTGGCCGCAAGTTTGTCAGTCAGCTCCTGACGAGCGAGATCCGAGCCCGTCACTTGATAACCCATCTCTAGCATCACCTTGGCGATCGCACTCATGCCGTATCCGCCGATGCCGATAAAATGTATATGCTCCGCCGCATTCACGCCGCTCTTCACCAGCCTTTGTCAGAATCCGTTCGATACAAGATCCAGGAACGAACGTCGGAGATCAAGTACAACGTTCCTGAAACGACAGCCAAGTCGTCCGGATTCGTTCGGTCGGCCAGCATGCCGAGCGCCCGCTTGTAATCCTTTTCCACTTCAATCGAAATGGGGCGCCCGAGCTCCGCCGCCACCTGATGAGCGAGATCGGCTAGCGCGTCCGCATCCATTTTCTTGAAGAAGTTCGGCTCCGTCACGATCAAAGTATCCACTAAAGGCAGTATATGCCTCAAGTAGTCGGAATGACTCTTCGTCGGCATCATTCCCATCAGGAGATGGAGCCTCTTATACGTATATACCGTTCGGAGCGCTTCGGCGAGCGTCGCCGCTCCTTCCGGGTTGTGCGCACCGTCGAGCAGGAGCCGAGGCTCCTGCCGGATGAGCTCGAGCCGGCCCGGCCAAGACGCGGTACGCATCCCTTCCAGCAGATGCTCGTCATCGATCAGCACCGCATAATATTGCCGCAGCACCTCCAGCGTCATGACGGAGAGCGCCGCGTTCTTCAACTGGTGGGAGCCGTTCAGGGAGATCGCGATCGACGGAATCGTACGGAATGGACCGGTGAAATCGAGCACCTGCCGGTTCAGTTCCTGCGACACCGCCTCATAGGAGAACTGCCGTCCGAGCAAGTAGAGCGTACTGCGCTTCTCCGCCGCGGTCCGTTCCATGACGTCGATCACTTCCGGCTGCTCGACGGTCGTCACGATCGGCACGCCGGATTTGATGATTCCAGCCTTCTCCGCCGCGATCTCCGTGATGGAGTGGCCGAGAATGTCCATATGGTCGTGGCCGATATTCGTGATGACCGAGACGATCGGCGTGACCACATTCGTCGAATCGAGCCGTCCGCCGAGCCCCGTCTCCCAGACGACGAAGTCCGGATACGCGATCCGGGCGAAGTACAGGATGGCGATGACCGTCGACACCTCGAACATTGTGGGTGCGCCCAGCTCGGTAGCCGCGATCTGATCGGCGATCGGCTTCACCTGATTCGCGAGCTTCAACAGCGCCTCGTCCTCGATATCCTGGCCGTTCATCTGAATCCGGTTGGAGTAGCGCTCGATATACGGCGAAGTGAACGTGCCGACATCATAGCCGCATTGCACGAGCACGCGGGTCAAGTAGGCGCATGTCGAGCCTTTGCCGTTCGTGCCGGCCACATGGATGAATTTCAGCCGCCGGTGCGGGTGATCGAGCAGCTCCATGAACCGCTCCATCCGCTTCAATCCGACTTGTATTCCGAATTGGGGCATCCGCTGGGTGATCCAGCCGATCGCTTCGTCCACCGTTTGGAACGGAGCCCCCTCATGTTGCATTTCGTCGCTCATCGGTCCCTCGTCACCTTTCTTGTCCGCTCGTTAACCGCGAAGCTCGGCCAACCGGGCCATCACTTTCTCGCGTTTGTCCGCATAATCCTCCCGCTTCGCCTTCTCTTCCTCGATCACCTTCGCCGGAGCTTTGGCCACGAAGCCCTCATTGGCCAGCTTCCTGTCCACCCGGTCCACCTCCGAGGTCAGAGTCTGAATTTCCTTCTCCAACCGAGCGATTTCCTGGGAAATGTCGATCAGTCCGGCCAGCGGAAGCATGAGCTCCGCGCCTGTCACGACGGCCGTCATCGCTTTCTCCGGATTCGCCAGATCCTGACCGATCGCGAGCGACGAAGTGTTGCAGAACCGGCGCAAGTAATCCTCGTTGCGGCTCAGAATAGCGGCCGCTCCTACGTCTGCCGGACGAACTTGCAGCTCTACCTTTTTGCTCATCGGCACGTTTACTTCCGCCCGAATGTTCCGAACCGAGCGGATGACGTCCATCAGCAGGTTCATTTCCTTCACCGCGTCCGGCGCTTCCAAGGCGGCGTCGTAGACCGGCCATTCCGCCAGTACAATCGTCTCCCCTTCGTGCGGCAAGTGCTGCCAAATCTCTTCGCTGATGAACGGCATGAACGGATGAAGGAGCCGCTGCGTCCGATCGAGCACGTAGGCGAGCACCGACTGGGTCGTCTTCTTCGCCGACTCATCCGTTCCGTACAAGCTCAGCTTGGCGAACTCGATGTACCAGTCGCACAGATCGTCCCAGATGAAGTTGTACAGCAGGCGGCCCGTCTCTCCGAATTCATAGCTGTCGATCAGGCGGGTTACGTCGCGTACCGTCTCGTTCAAGCGATGGAGGATCCAACGGTCGGCCGTACCGAGCTCTCCGCTCAGGTCGATGTCGGCGTATGTGAAGCCCTCCAAGTTCATCAGGGCGAAACGGGAGGCATTCCAAATCTTGTTGGCGAAGTTGCGGGCCTGCTCCACGCGTTCCCACCGGAAGCGCAAGTCGAGCCCCGGCGTACTGCTCGTGGACAGCATATAGCGCATCGCGTCGGCGCCGTACTTCTCGATCACCTCTTGCGGATCGACGCCATTCCCGAGCGACTTGGACATTTTGCGCCCTTCGGCATCCCGGACGAGACCATGGATGAGCACGTCCTTGAACGGAACAACCCCTGTGAATTCCAACCCGCTGAAAATCATCCGCGATACCCAGAACGGAATGATATCGTAGCCGGTTACGAGCACGTCGGTAGGATAGTACCGCTTCATATCCGCGGTTTCGTCCGGCCATCCGAGCGTGGAGAACGGCCAGAGCGCCGAGCTGAACCACGTATCGAGAACATCCTCGTCCTGCCTCAAATGCGTGCCGCCGCATTTCGGACATACCGTCACGTCGTCCTTGGACACGATCGTCTCCGAGCAATCCCCGCAATACCATGCCGGGATGCGGTGCCCCCACCACAGCTGGCGGGAAATACACCAGTCACGCACATTTTCCATCCATTGCAGGTAAGACCGCTCGAACCGGTCCGGTACGAAGTTCGCGCCCTTCCCTGTCTTTTGGGCCTCGATCGCTTGAGCGGCGAGCGGCTTCATGTCGACGAACCATTGCATCGACAAGTACGGCTCGACGACCGCGCCGCTGCGCTCGCTATGGCCGACCTGGTGCACGTGCTCCTCAATCTTCAGCAGTACGCCTTGCTCCTTCAGGTCGCTCACCAGCTTCTTGCGGCACTCGAACCGGTCCAAGCCTTGATAAGGACCCGCATTCGCATTCATCGTGCCGGATTCGTCCATGACGAGCACTTGCGGCAGGTTATGCCGCAGGCCGACCTCGAAGTCGTTCGGATCGTGGGCCGGCGTGATCTTCACGGCGCCGCTGCCGAACTCCTTCTCCACATACTCGTCGCCCACCACCGGAATCTCGCGGCCGATGACCGGCAGGACGAGCATTTTGCCGATCAGATGCTTGTACCGTTCGTCTTCCGGATGTACGGCGACCGCCGTATCGCCCAGCATCGTCTCCGGACGCGTCGTCGCGACGGTTATATGCCCGCTGCCGTCCTTGAGCGGATATTGCAAGTGATACAGAGCGCCTTGCACTTCCTTGTACTCGACTTCGATATCGGACAGCGCCGTGCGGGCGGCAGGATCCCAGTTGATGATGCGGTTGCCGCGATAGATGATCCCTTTCTCATAATAGCGGACGAACACTTCGCGAACGGCGCGGGACAGCCCCTCGTCGAGCGTGAACCGCTCCCGCGAATAGTCGAGGGAGAACCCTACCTTGCCCCACTGCTCGTGAATGCGGTCGGCGTACAGCTCCTTCCACTCCCACACCTTCTCGAGAAACTTCTCGCGGCCCAAGTCGTAGCGCGACAAGCCTTCCTCGCGCAGCTTTTGCTCCACCTTGGTCTGGGTCGCAATGCCGGCGTGGTCGGTGCCCGGAAGCCACAGCGCATCGTAGCCCTGCATCCGCTTCACGCGGATGAGAATGTCCTGCAGCGTGCAATCGAGCGCGTGCCCGATGTGCAGCATGCCGGTTACGTTCGGAGGCGGGATGACGATCGTGTAGGGCTTGGCGTCGGGACGCTTCCCGGCGTTGAAGAATCCTCCTTCGAGCCAGTAGGGGTACCATTTTGCTTCCGCAGCTTTCGGATCGTACGTGGTCGGCATCGATGTGCCGGATGCTTTCATTTCCTGAGTATCTGACATGATAGAACCCTCCTCTTTAAGTGCCTAACGCGTTAAAGAAAAACAAAAAATCCTTCCGCCGCAAAGGACGAAAGGATGAGCTTCCGTGGTACCACCTTCATTCCGCATCCACGCAGGATACGGCACTCGAACAGATAACGGCTGCGGCCGGCCTAACGCATCGGCATCAGGCAACTCAAGGGCGACTTCGGCGCTTACGACCTGCGGACCTCTCACCGTACCGGCTCCGCTCTCTGAAGGGTTGGCTGCTTACTACTCCCTGTCGACGCTTTTGGATGGATTCGATTTATATCGCTTTGTGGGGTACATACATATATGTATGATACTGATAATGCGTCCCGGAGTCAATGCTTCCCCCGGATTCCGGGCGTCTACTCCGAATTATCCTGCTTCAGCACCTGGCGGACGATGTAGATGATCAGGGCGATCAAAAGGGTAATCCAGACGGATTGATAAATGGTTTGGGCGACGGTCATCGGTCAGCCTCATCCTCTCGTCGAATTCCTGAAAGGCTCTCAATATCATCAGCATATCCACCCTTGGCGGGTTCATACACTGAACTAGGGAAGAACGATGGCAAGCGTGAACGAATAAGCTTCAAAAACAGAAGTCGATCTAATAGGGGGTGGAAAAACAATGGATAAATGGTGGTGGAAGGTCCGTTTTACGGTGAGAGGGATCTTGTTTCCATTAATCTGCATCCAGTTCGTCCGAACGCTGATTATCCCGAATCCTCTGGACGTGTTTATCTTATTTGCACTCTTTTTAATCTATTTGGGCTTCCTCTTGAACATCTATTAAAAGAAACCGGACCAGCAATCGACCCTAGTGTGTAGAAAGCCCCGCGAGCCGTTGAGTTTCCAACACGCTCCGGGGCTTCCTCGTCTTTTCCCGATTCCGGTTAAGGGATATAGATCACTTGACCCGCGCTTACGTCGAGCTCCTGCAGCTTGTTATACAGCTTCAGCTCCTGCGGCTTCCGATCGTAGCGCCTCGCGATCGACTCGATCGTTTCTTCCTTCTGCACGATCACCATGCGCACTTTTTTGAACTTCTGCTCCTCCGTCTCCGACAAGAAGAGCTTTTTCCACTCCAGGGCATCGCTCGCTCCCGTCTCTTCCGCCGGGCTGCGCAATTGCTCGGCCACTTGGACGGCGCCGGTTTCGGCTTCCGTTTTGCGGGTCGCCTCCTGCTTATGTAGGTAGTTTTTGAAGTCCAACGACTGGGCTTCCTCTGACTTTTTGCTGGCGAACGCAATCTTCATCGACTTGTCGCGGTCGTCGTCCTCGTCGGCATCCATGACTGCATCCTCGGCTGCGGCGCCTGAAGAGCTGCCGCCCCACAGCGTGCTGTTGGCGTCCTCCTCCAGCACGGCTTCGGTTTCGTACTGGTCAAGCAGCGTCATATCCTCGTATGTGTCAACGAGAATCTCTTCTCTTGGCTTCCCGGATTGCTGTTCCGGGGCCGACTCTTCTTGTCGAGCCGGGGGTGAGACGAGGGATTGGAACGAGAAGGGCTGGTAGACGGCCGGCGGAGCTGCGGACGTGTAGACGACGTCCTGATTCTCGCTTTCTTCGGGCTCGTAAGCTGCTACTTCCTCGTTAGCTTCGGCCGCACCCACCGTTTCCGCGGTTTCCTCCTCCTCCTCGCCGGAATCGTACGCCTCCCTCTCCTGCACCTCTTCCTCCGGCTCCTCGAACGGAGCTTCGGGAACGGCGGCGATCGGCGCATACGCATTCGCCTGCTCGTAGCGAGCCGGATTCACGGCCGGCGTCTGCAGCCACGGAGCGGCTCCCGGCGGCGCATACGCAGCTTCCTCCTCGACCGGCTCCTCGTCCCGCTCTTGCCCGTCCGCGGTGTGCACGAAGACGACCTCTTCTTCCCCATTCCACTCGTTCGGGGCGCTGGTTTGCACCTCAAGCCCGTGCAGCGACAATACGCCCGTCACGTTCAGCGTTCGCTCCGAGATCAGATCCACATCGAAGTTGTCGATCTGAACGGCGATTTCATCCACGCTGCTGACCCGATTGAGCGGCAGTGTGATCTCGACCGGGATCAGATGCGTCAGCACCTCCTGAGATCGCGACTCTCCCACGCTCGAATACGTGCCCTCCAGCAGCAAATGCCCACGGACGACCGCTTGTTCGCCTTCCACGTCTACTAGAATATGCGGAACCAGCTCGACCCCGTCAAGCTCACGAATCGATACCGCTTCATCCGGCAGCACAATTCGCTCGTAAATATCAAATCGCAACCCGGGTTGTTGGCTCAATTCCCCTTCCTCCTTTCGAAACCGTACGCAAACTGGTCTGTTCGGTTAGGAACTCTATAAAATTATATGGACGAAGGAGGGAGAGCATGACACTATTTTAAATTTTCCAGCAACGCTCTAAAATCTTCCGGGAGCGGACACTCCGTTTCTATCAACTCTTGCGAGAAAGGATGGGAGAACCGCAAGCTTGCCCCGTGTAAAGCTTGCCGCCCGATCGGCCCCTTAGGGCCTCCGTATAGGGAGTCTCCCAGCAGCGGGTGGCCCAAGTGGCTGAAATGCACCCGAATCTGATGCGTGCGGCCGGTCTCGAGCCGTACGCGCACGAGCGTAGCAGCGTTGAAGCGCTCGACCGCCTCGTAATGCGTGACCGCCGGATCGCCCCCCGGCGACACCCGGCGTCTCGCCGCATGGTGCCGATCTTTGCCGATCGGCTCCGCAATCGTGCCGCGGTCCCGGGCGACCCGGCCCGAGACGACCGCGACATAAGTACGGCCGATCGTCCCCCGCCGCATCGCTTCATCGAGCCGCACGTGCGCGTATGCATTCTTCGCGTAGAGGACGGGCCCTGTCGTATCCGCATCCAACCGATGGATGTGCCGTACGGCGACCGGCTGCCCGGTAGATTCGTAATAGGCGGCCATCGCGCCGGCCAGCGTCCCTCTTTCCCCCGGGACACCCGGGTGAACGGCCATCCCGGCCGGCTTCGAGACGACGAGACAAAAATCGTCTTCATATAAAATGTCGAGCTCGGTCCATTCCGGCTCAAAGGCCGGCAGCTCCTCCGGGAACAGGCGCGCCCTTAGCCGGCCGCCCTTCCCCTCCAGCCCCGCCGCATGCGAGAGCCGAGCGATCTCCTTCGGTGTGAGCCGCAAGTATTGCGCCGCGCAGTCTGAAACATTAAACGATTCCGGAACGTCAGAAGGGAGTCGGATCTCTAGCCATTCGCCCTTGCGTTCATAGGCGGTCATAGCTTCGGTTTCCTCCTGGGGTGCGTTGCCGCGCGGGACCGTCTCCAGGCAAGCGCCACAATGCCGAGGAGAAGCAGGCCGAAGCCTCCCATTACCGCGATCAGCTGAAGCGGGAATCCGAATAAATAATAGGTTGTCATAACCGTCGTCTGGCCTTCCTTCCGCGAATCCGATCTTGACGGATCTCTCCCGCTATTGTAACAAAATTGTTGGTCCGAACGAAATGAAACTATGATATGATGAAGGTTGGATGATGAGAGGAGCGATATGGGTTGAGTACGGCCGCACAACTGTTGGTTCAGACGAGAAAATGGGTAGGTTCCTGGAGTTGGTTGAAGAAGGGGCTTTTGCTATTTTCCATTCTTATATTTTGTACATCCAGCTTTCTCTATTTGACTCCGCCCGGGCTCGCCATTCGAGAGTTTCTGGCCGAGACGGTCATTACGACCCAGCACCGCGACTGGGCCTGGATATTCGTTGGCGCGGAGAAGCGGGATTACATGGTCATGCGCACCCATGCGGAGATCGAGGAATCGGCGCGCGAGGTACAAGATTTGGGCTTGATCAACCATCAAGCGCGCAAAAAACGGACCGCCGCGGAATTGATCAGCGAGATCAAGGACGTCTCCGGCAAGTTCTGGAAGGGCAAGATGATCTATGTTTACGATCCGACGTCCATCCGCGTCGTGACCCCGCACATAGCCGGCGAAGGCGAGCGCATCAGCTCGATGACGAAGCGCACCGGCGCGGTCGCGGGCATCAACGGCGGCGGCTTCATCGATCCCGACGGCCTTGGGAACGGCTTCGCGCCGATCGGATTGATCATGTCCGACAAGCAGCCGATTTATACCGATACCGATGACGACACGAAGCAAAATATAGTAGGGTTCACATCGGAAGGCACCCTGTTGGTAGGCATGTACAGCCTGAACGACCTGCGCAAGCTCGATGCGAAGGAAGCCGTCTCGTTCCTGGCCCCGCGCCTGATCGCGAACGGCAATCCGCAAATTACCGGGGACGGCGGCTGGGGCCGCGCACCTCGGACCGCCATCGCGCAAAAGGCGGACGGGACTATCATCTTCCTCGCCATCGACGGCCGCTCTACCACAAGTGTAGGCGCGACGCTGCAGGAAGTCATGGATCTGCTGCTGAAGGAGGGCGCCGTCAACGCCGGTCTGCTCGACGGGGGCGCCTCCACGGAGCTCGTCGTGAACAACGAAGTCGTGACGAACCCTTCCAGCCGCTACGGCGAGCGCCGTCTGCCGTCAGGGCTTCTCGTCTACGACGATCCGTCCACATACGTCGCCGATCGAGTGTGGGACGGCTTGACGAAGATCAATGCAGGAGGCGCGTTCGACCATCCCGAGTTTTTGAGAGAACAGGAAGAGTTGAAGCGCAAGGCGCTGCAAAATCCGCCGAAACCGACACCAACGCTGTCGCCGCAAACGACGAAAACGCCGGAGCCGACCAAGACGCCGGAATCGACGCCGAAACCGACGGTTACGCCGGGTAACACGGGCAGCGGGAATGGGGCAACAGGCGGGGCAGGCAACGGGGCAACCGGTTCACCGACGTCAACGCCGAAGCCGACCCCGACCCCAACCCCGACCGTTACGCCGGGCAACACGGGCGGCGGCACCGGAAATACGGGAAATACGGGGGGAACGGGCACTACGCCCGTTCCGACACCCGCTCACACGGCAACGCCGGGGACAGGGACGCCGACGCCGAACACATCTACGCCAACCCCTACACCGAAAGGAACTTCAACCCCGGGCAATACCGTCACCGGCACGTCGGGCACCCCGTCAGCCGGAACGCCTGTCGGCACGCCCAAGTCTAACTGATAGTTTCGATTTACATACAAGCCTGCGCCATGGGCTATCCTTGAACGGGACGGAGCCGGGGAACCCCCTCGCTCCGTCCCTTTTTGTTCTAAAACCGAGATCATCCCTTTGACATAAGAAAGGGAAACCACCTATACAATGGTTTCCCCCTATTTTTACTCCATGGGTACGCTTGCCCTACAGTTGTTTGAGCGCCTCATAATGCGCGGCGATTGTCGCTTCGATATCTTCATCGCTATGAGCAGCGGAGACGAACATGCCTTCGAATTGCGACGGCGCGACGCTGATGCCCAAGTCCAGCATATGGCCGAAATAGCGGCTGAACCGGCCGAGGTCGGACGTCTTCGCCGTCTCGTAGTTGATGACGCGTTCTTCGGTGAAGAACGGACACACCATCGAGCCGATCCGGTTGATCGTGCTGGCGATGCCCAGCTCCCGGGCGTTCGCGGCGAAGCCCTGCTCGAGCCGAGCCGACTTGCGCTCGAGCTCCTCGTAGACGCCAGGCTGGCCGACCAGCTGCAGCGTCGTGAGCCCTGCGATCATGGCCAGCGGATTGCCCGAGAGCGTGCCGGCCTGATAGATCGGGCCGCTCGGCGCCATCCGCTCCATGATCTCGCGCTTGCCGCCGTAGGCGCCGACCGGCAGCCCGCCGCCGATGACCTTGCCGAGGCAGGTCAGGTCGGGCGTAATGCCGAAGCGTCCCTGGGCGCAGTGATAGCCGACGCGGAAGCCCGTCATCACCTCATCGAAGATGAGGACGGAGCCGTACTGCGTCGTTACTTCGCGCAGCCCCTCGAGGAAGCGGGGAAGCGGAGGTACGACGCCCATGTTGCCGGCGACCGGCTCCACAATAACGGCGGCGATCTCTTCGCCGAATTTGCTGAACGCGAGCCGGACCGACTCCAAGTCATTGTAAGGGACGGTGATCGTGTTCACCGCCACGCCTTCCGGAACGCCCGGGCTGTCGGGCAAGCCCAGCGTCGCTACGCCGGACCCGGCCTTGATGAGCAGCGAGTCGGCATGCCCGTGGTAGCAGCCTTCGAACTTCAGGATTTTGCTCCGCCCGGTATAGCCGCGCGCGAGCCGCAAGGCGCTCATCGTCGCTTCCGTGCCGGAGTTGACCATCCGAACGACCTCGATGGAAGGGACACGCTCGCATACGAGCTTCGCCATCTCCGTCTCGATCAGCGTCGGAGCGCCGAAGCTAGTGCCGAGCTCGGCCATCCGCTTGATCGCCTCGACCACTTCCGGATGGGCATGTCCCATAATGAGCGGCCCCCAGGAGCCGACATAGTCGATGAACGTGTTGCCGTCGATATCGTAGACGCGCGAGCCGGCACCGCGTTCGATGAAGGCCGGAGTCAGGCCGATCGATTTGAACGCCCGCACCGGGCTGTTGACTCCGCCGGGAATGATCCGTTTCGCTTCTTCGAATGCCGCCTTCGATTTGACATCGACCCGCTTGCGCTGAATGTCCATTTTTGAATACACGCCCCTGTCCATTATTTATGTTTGCTTGGTTCTATGGTAAAATATGTGGGTAGTCCATAATACCTATTCGAGGGTGCAGGAATGATAGAATTTCTTCGACAAGTGCCGCTATTCGCCAAGTTAAACGAAGACCAGCTCAACCTGATCGCGGGCATCTGCAGCAAAAAGGCGGTTCGCTCGGGGACCATCCTGTTCCGCGAGAAGGAGCCGGGTTCGATTTTCTATGTGGTGTACATGGGATCGGTCAAAATCTTCACGTCCAATAGCGCCGGCGAGGAGAAAATGCTCTCCTTGTTCAAGGAAGGCGAGAGCTTCGGCGAATTGTCGCTCATCGACGGCAAGCCCCGCTCCGCAACCGCCCAGGCGATGGAAGACACGATTCTGATCGCGCTCTCGGCGGACAGCTTCCTGGAAGTGATGCGCAACAATTTCGAGATTACGCTCGGCATCCTGCAGGAGCTGAGCCAGCGTCTGCGGGATACGAACCAGCACGTATATGACTTGACGTTCCTCGATGCCCGCTCGCGCATTATCAAGAACCTGATCATGCTGGCGAACAAGAACGGGATTCGCAACGGGAACTTGATAGTCGTGCGGCATCCGCTCAACTATGACGAAATCTCGCAAATGGCCGGCGTGCAGAAAAACGTACTCATGCAGGTGATGCGGGATTTGACCGATAAGCGGATCGTAACGCTCGGCTCGAACGACTTCTCGTTGCATCTCGATCGCCTGCGGCAGCCGTCCTAACTCATTTTATACGAGTTCAGTGGAAGTTTCCAGCCATGTCCATTCAACCCGTCAACTTGTATGAACCCGCAACAATCCGCGAGCCGGCCGCCCGCGGATTGTTGCGTTATGGGTTACCTATGGCCGCGAATGTAATCGACGGCCGACTTCGCCGCGTCGCGTCCTTGCCGGATGCAATCCGGCAGGCCGACACCCTCCAGCGCCGCGCCGGCGACGTACACGCCGGGCCGCTCCGAGGCCAGCCGTGCGCGAAGGCGGCGCAGGGCGTCCAGATGCCCGACGGGATACTGGGGCATCGAATGCGGCAGGCGGGTAATCTCTTGGAAGAGCGGCTCCGCCTGGATGCCGTGCATCTCGCGCAGGTCCGTCCGGACCTTGGCGATCAGCTCCTCGTCCGACCAATGCACCCACTGCTCGGCGCCGGATCGGCCGACATAGCACCGCAGCAGCACCTTGCCCTGCGGAGCGGTATGCAGCCACTTCGTAGACGTCCATGTGCACGCCGTGATCGTCGTCCCTTCCTTGCGTGGAATGACGTAGCCGGTCCCGTCGAGCGGCAGCGGGATGTCCTTCGCGTCGAATGCGAGAATGACGTTCGCCACGGACACATATCGGATGCCCGCCAAGTGCTCCGCCTCCGGAATCCCGGCCAGCAGCTTCGCGGTCGCGGCCGCCGGCTGCGTCAAGACGACGGCGTCCGCGGTGATCCGCTCACCGCTGTCCAGCTCCAGATCATACTCCGCCCGGCCGTCAGCTGCGATATGCTGCGAGAGCGAGACGATGCCGCGTCCGGTCTGCACGATATCCCCCAGCTCCGCCTCCAGCCGTTCGACAAGCGTGGATAAGCCGTTCTTGTACGTGAGGAACACGCTGGACTTGGCCGCCGCCGGCAGCCCGGGAAGCGCCTGGCCTTCCTTGCGGCTCGCCATCATCCCGAGCACGAGGCTGCGCTTCTTCTGCTCTACCGCGCGGAACTGCGGGAACGTCGCCGCGAGACTCAGCTGGAACGTGTCCCCGGCATAAATCCCGGCCAAGAGCGGCTCCGCGATATTTTCCAGCACCTCGCGCCCCAGGCGGCGCTCCAGGAAGTGGCCCAGCGACTCGTCGGACGGATCCGTCCGCTTCGGCAGCACGAGATCGAGCGCCGCTCTAGCTTTGCCGGCCGTGGAGATCAGCCCGGTCTTCAGGAATGGCGACCATTCCGTCGGGATGCCCAGCACGAGCCCTTGCGGCATCCGATGCAGCTTCCCTTTGTGCAAAATATACGTCTTCTTCGCGTTCGGATTCGTCCCGACGAGCTCGTCCTCGAGCCCTAGCGCCCGAGACAGCTCGATGATCGGCAGCTTGCGCGCCAGGAACGAGTCCGGCCCTTTCTCGATGACGAAGCCGTCGCGGCGCAGCGTGTTGATTCGCCCGCCCAGCCGGCCGCTCTTCTCGATCAGCCGCACATCGGCATCCAGCCCGCTCTCCCGCAAAGCTGCTTTGGCATAAAACGCCGCGCTGAGCCCGGTAATCCCGCCGCCAACGACGACAACCTTGTGGCGAGTGTTCCCCATAACGCTACCCTTCTTTCTCTATTCGCTACACGGCTACATCGGCTACACGAACTGCCCGATAACATCGCTCAGCGTCCGCATATACAGCGGGTCCGTGCCCAGCGACTCGGTCCGTTCCAGCTGCATGCCCAGCTCCTTCGCCTTGCCCTGGCACTCGATGTCGATATCGTACAGAATCTCCAGATGGTCGGACACGAACCCGATCGGGCAGATCAGCACGTGCTTCACCTGCTCTTCCTCGTGAATCGTCTCCAGCACGTCCAGGATGTCCGGCCCGAGCCAAGGGGTTGCGGTACGGCCGGCGCTTTGCCATGCGAACTGCCAGCTGACCACACCTGCTTGATCGGCGACCGCCTTCGACGTCTCCATCATTTGATCCGGGTAAGGGTCGTTCATTTGTAAGATTTGCGCAGGCAAGCTGTGGGCGGTGAAAATTACGCGAACCCGCGACCGGTCTGGTTCGGCGAACCGTGCCATCGCCCGCTTCACCCGGTCCGACAACGCTTGGATCAGGAGCGGATGCAGGTGATAGTGCTTCACGAACTGCATGTTCACGTTTGCGGCTGCGGCCGCCTCCTGCGCCCGTTTAATGTAGCCGCCTACGCTCATAATCGAGTAGTGGGGGGCGAGCACGACGCCGATTGCCTCCTGAATGCCGTCCTCCGCCATCTGGTGCACTCCGTCCTCTATGAACGGAGACGCATGCTTAAGCCCCTGATAGCAGCGGAACGTCAGATCCGGATGCTCCCGGTTCAGCGTCTCCTCAAGCGCGGCCACTTGCTTGTTCGTGTTCTCGCGAAGCGGGAAGAACCCGCCCACGATCGCTTCGTACCGTTCGGTCAGCTCTTGCAGCTGCTCGGGCGAGGGCGCGTTTCCCCGGCGAATGTGCGTATAGTAAGCTTCGATCTGATCCATGCTCTCGGGCGTCCCGTAAGACATCACCAAGACTCCCATCGTTCGTTTCGCCATCGTCTAGCTCCTCTCCGGGCCGATCGCGGCCGCCTTCCGCTTCAAGATTGCTTGAGCCGAATAATCATGAACATACGCGGTCAACGCCTGCAGCTTCTCGAGGGAAGCTTCCGGGAACAGCCCGTGCCCCAGGTTGAAAATATAGCCCGGCTGCGTCAGCCCTTCGTCGATAATGGCGCGGGCATGCTCCTCGATCACGGACTGCGGCGCGGTCAGCACGTATGGGTCCAGGTTGCCCTGTACCGCATAGCGTTCGTTCAGCCGGCGCCGGCCTTCCGCGATGGACACGCGCCAGTCGAGCCCGATCACATCGGCTTCCAGCTCGCACGCCGCTATCGCCGGCAGCAGCTCGCCGGAGCTGACGCCCGGGAAATAAATTTTCGGCTGGTCGTAAGCGGACAGCTCGCGGAAAATCTTTTGAATCGTAGGCAGCACGTAGTACTCAAAATCTCTAGGAGCCAGCGAGCCGACCCAGCTGTCGAACACTTGCACCGCTTTGGCGCCGGCCGCGATATGATGCTTCAAGTATGTGGCGACCATGTCCCCCAGCTTGTCCATCAGGGCGAACCAGACGTCCGGGGCGCCGTACATCATCTCTTTGGTGCGAATGTAGCTCTTCGACGGCTTGCCTTCGATCAAGTAGCTCGCGATCGTGAACGGCGCGCCCGCGAACGTGATGAGCGGAATCGAGAGCTCCCGGTCGAGGATGCGGATCGTCTCGATCACGTGCGACAAGTCCCCTTCCACGTCGATCGGACGCAGAGCCGCTACATCCGCCGCGTTCCGAACCGGATTGTGAATGACCGGACCGATGTTTTTCACAATATCGAAATCGATGCCGATCGAAGCAACCGGATTCATGATGTCGGAATACAAAATCGCCGCGTCGACGCCCAGCTTGCGTACTGGCTGCAGTGTCACCTCGGCCGCCAATTCGGGCTGCTCGCATATTTCCAGCAAGGTGTACTTCTCCTTGATCTGGCGGTATTCGGGGTCGTAACGCCCGGCTTGCCGCATGTACCAGACCGGCAACCGGTCGACGTCCTGCTTCCGGCAGGCGCGGATGAAAGTGTCGTTGTAGGGCATGTCGTTCTCCTCTTTCCTTGTTCCAATGCGGGTCCGTACGGTTCGGACGCCTTTTCATCTCATTATGCCCGAAATCTACCAGGGTAACAACCGACGCGGACGGACAACATCCGACAAAATGATGACAATGTGACGTCTCGTGTCAGGCGATCGGTAAATTTTGTAATTGATGCAACTTTAGAGCAAGTTGTAACGTATAATCAGTAAGAAAGCGCATACATGAAATGTGGGAGGGTGATGCCAGTGGCCAATCAAAAGCAGGATGAAGACGAATCGATCGATCGGGAGGCCATACCCCCTCAGCCCCCCACCCTGCTGCCGAAGCCGGTTCGGCTGTTCAGCTATATGTTTTTCAGCGCGGTCTTGGTGATGGCGGTGATCGGTTGGTTCGTAGCGAAATGAACTCCTACCCTTATATGCAAAAAAGGACGCTGCGAAGACCCCATACGAGGTCCTGGCCGCGTCTTTTATTGTGCCCGAGCGTTTATTGCGCCAACCAACGAGCCGCATCCTTCGCATGATACGTGATGATGATGTCCGCGCCCGCACGCTTGAGTCCGGTCAACGTTTCCAGCACGATCGCTTGCTCATTGATCCAGCCCCGCTCCGCCGCCGCCTTCACCATCGAATATTCGGCGCTTACGTTGTACGCCACGACCGGCAAGTCGAACTGATCCTTCAGCTGCCGAATGATGTCCATGTAGGCCAGCGCCGGCTTCACCATAAGCAGATCGGCTCCCTCCCGCACGTCCGACTCCGCTTCGCGCAGCGCCTCCCGTCCGTTGGCCGGATCCATCTGATACGTTTTGCGGTCGCCGAACTGCGGCGCGGAATGCGCGGCGTCCCGGAACGGACCGTAGAACGCCGAGGCGTACTTGACCGAGTAAGCCATGATCGGCACGTGCGAGAACCCGGCTTCGTCCAAGCCTGCGCGAATCGCTTGCACGTATCCGTCCATCATGTTCGACGGCGCGATGATGTCGGCGCCTGCCTCCGCCTGAGAGACCGCGGTTTGGACCAGCAGCTCGAGCGACAAATCGTTGTCGACTTCCGTACGGTTCGAGCGTTCATCGTGCTTGATGACGCCGCAGTGGCCGTGGCTCGTGTATTGGCACAGGCAAGTATCGGCCACGACGAGCAGCTCGGGCGCCCACTCTTTGATGGCGCGGGTCGCTCTCTGCACGATCGAGTGGTTGCCGTAGGCTTCTGACCCCAAGTCATCCTTGTGGTCCGGTACGCCGAACAGCAGAATCGCTTGAATGCCGAGGGCTTGCACTTCCCGAATCTCGGCTTCCAACTGATCCATCGAGAGATGGAAGACGCCCGGCATGGACCCGATCTGCTCGCGAACCCCGGTTCCTTCGGTCACGAACAACGGATAGATGAAATCATGCACGGTCAACTGCGTCTCCCGGACGAGATTGCGCAGCGCCGCGGTTCCCCGCAGCCTGCGGTTGCGCACGATTGGAAAGCTCATGATAGTCCCTCCCGTTTGAGTTAATTGATTGTATGTCAGATATTAGAAGTATTTTGGAAGAGTGCTAATTAATCGTGTAAAATGGCTTCCAGCAGCGATTGTACCGTCGCCTGTTCGGCGACCCGATGCACCTTCAGTCCGGCGGCTTCGGCCGTCTTCGCGGTGAGCGGGCCGATGCAATAGATCGCGGTCCGAGCCAGCAGCAGCTCCGGCCGTTCCTCGCCGAGCCGGCGCAGAGCCTCGAGCAGATTCGTCACCGTAGACGAACTGGTGAACGTCACCGCCTGGATGGCATCTCCCCGCAGCAGGTCCAACGCTTCCTCGCCGTTCTCCGTCGAGAGCACGTTCTCGTAGGCGACGACCGTCGTCACGCCCAGCCCCCACTCCCGCAACCGCGTCGGCAGTACGTCGCGGGCCAGGTCGCCCGCAGGGATCAGTACGCGCTGTCCCGGCCGCACGTGCGGAGCCAGGGCGTCCAGCAGCCCTTCCTGCTGGAATTCTGCCGGCAGGGCCATGGTTGTCAAACCGCGGATGCGCAGCGCATCCGCGGTTTTCGGGCCTACGGCGGCGATCTGCGCTTGATGGAAGCTGCGAATGTCGCGGCCCGTCTCGATCAGCCGGCGGAAGAAGTACTCGACCCCGTTGACGCTTGTGAACAGCAGCCAATCATACTCCGGCAATCGGCTTAACGCTTCGTCCAGCGCGTGCACGGCCTCGGGCTGAGTCGGCGTCTGGCAGCGGATGACCGGGAACTCGACGGCTTCCCCGCCCAGTTCCTCGATGCCGAGCACGAGCTCGCTCGCCTGCTCGCGGGCGCGGGTGACGAGAATGCGCCGGCCGAAGAGCGGCCGCTTCTCGAACCAGGCGAGCTTCTCGCGCATACGGACGACTTCGCCCACGATGATGATCGCGGGCGACTGCAGATCCGCCTCCCGGACTTGCTTCGCAATCGTCTCGACGGTGCCGACGAGCGTCGTCTGCTCCATCCATGTGCCCATGCGAACGACAGCCGCTGGCGTCTCCGGAGACCGGCCATGCCGTATGAGCCGCTCGGTGATCGCTTCGATATTGGCCACCCCCATAAGGAACACGAGTGTCCCGACTCCCACCGCGAGGTGATCCCAATGCACGTTCGAGTACGTTTTGTTCGGATATTCATGACCCGTGACGACGGCGAACGAAGAAGTGTAATCGCGGTGCGTAATCGGAATGCCCGCATAGACCGGCACCGCGATCGCCGATGTAATGCCCGGGATGATCTCGTAAGGGATCTCATGCTCGGCGAGCAGCTCCGCCTCCTCCCCGACCCGGCCGAAGACGCTGGGGTCGCCCCCCTTCAGGCGCGCTACCACTTTGCCCTGCAGCGCCAGATCGACGAGCAGCTGATTGATTTCCCCTTGTTTCAGAATATGCTTGTCGGGCAGCTTCCCGACGAAGATGCGCTCAGCCCCCGGCTTCATATGCCGGAGCAGGCGAGGATTGGCCAGCCTGTCGTATACGATCGTGTCCGCCCGTTCGATCGCTTCCTTGCCTTTAATCGTAATCAGCTTCGGATCGCCGGGACCGGCTCCGATCAAATATACTTTTCCCCTAGGCATGCCGTTCGCTCATCCTCTCAGTTCGGCCAGTATGCGATCCGCGCCCATCGCGAGCAGCTTGTCCGCCAGCTCGTCGCCCAACGCGTCGGGATCGGTGCCGCGCACGATCTCTTTCAGCAGCGCGCTCCCGTCGGGCGCGCCGACGATGCCAGTCACCTCCAATGTCGGTGACCCGCCAGCTCCCGTGCGGCCGCCCTCCGGCTCCCGCACGACGGCGTAGGCGCCCAGGGGGATCTGGCATCCCCCGTTCAGGCGCCCCAAGAACCGGCGCTCGGCCCGCACGGCGAGCGCCGTAGGCGCGTGGTCGATCTTGCTCAGCAGATCGACCATGAATGCGTCGCCCTCGCGGCATTCGATGCCGAGGGCCCCCTGGGCGACGGCCGGGACGCAGACGTCCGTCGGCACGTAGTCGTGGATGCGGTCGGCCCAGCCCATCCGGTGCAAGCCCGCCGCGGCCAGCATAATCGCATCGAAGCCTTCCGTCTCGAGCTTACGGATGCGCGAGTCGATGTTTCCGCGGATCGACTCGATGACGAGGTCCGGGCGGTACGCCTTCAGCTGCGCCGCCCGGCGCAGGCTGCTTGTGCCGAGCTTCGCGCCTTGCGGCAGCTCCGCGAGCGGCACGCCGCCGCGGGTGACGAGGCAGTCGCGCGGGTCGACGCGCTCCGGCGTCGCGCCGATGACGAGACCCGCCTGCCGCTCCCACGGCATGTCCTTCATGCTGTGGACGGCCATGTCGATCTCCCCGTCCAGGAGCGCTTGCTCGATCTCCTTCACGAACAGCCCTTTGCCGCCTACCTTGGACAGCGTCACGTCCAAGATCCGGTCCCCTTTGGTCACGATCTTCCGGATCTCGAACTCGCAGGCGACGCCGTAGCGCTCGGCCGCCTGGCGGAGCTGGTCGATCACTTGTCCGGTCTGCGTCAGCGCCAAGGCGCTCTGCCGCGATCCTACTATAATGGTCCGCATGACGATCCCCCTTTTTACCTGTAACACCATTCATCTATCTTCAACAGTCGCCAGACGCCGTAACGATTACTTCGCAGCCGCCTCCAGCCGCGCGAGCATGTCCCGCTCGTACGCGTCCCAGCCTTCCGCCGCGAGCCGGGCGAACACATCACCGCGCATCGCGTCCCGCAGCAGCTCCCGGCGACGCGCCGCATCCGGCACGCGAGCCAGCGCCTCCCGGCGGAACCGCTCGAGGAACTCGAGCAGCCGCTCCGCTTCGTCGCCGAGCAGCGCGGCGATCCGGTCGCGGATCGCCGCGGCGGCGGCGGGGCTCGCGCCCGTCGTGGACACCGCCACGACGAGCCGCCCGCGCCGCAGCACCGCCGGCAGCGTCACGGAGCCGAGCTCCGGCGACGCCGCCGCATTGACGAGCTGGCCGCGCGCCGCCCCGTCGGCGGCTACGCGCGCATTGACGGCCGCCTGATCGGTGGCGGCCACGAGGAGGAACGCGCCTTCGCCGTCCTCAGTCGCGTAGGCGCGCCGCGACGCCGTCACCGCTCCGGCGTCGATCCAAGCCTGCACCCGGTCCGACACGTCCGGGCTCACGACGTGCACGGCCGCCCCGGCTTCCAGCAGGACGGCGATTTTGCGCTCCGCCACCCGGCCGCCGCCTACGACGAGGCACGGCCGGCCGGCGAGCCGCACTTGCATCGGCAGCGCGGGATAATCGCTCATGCTAGGTCACATCCAGATCCATTGATGGAAACGCGACATAAAATTGAGGCCTACATAATTCAGCACGACGAGCGCAAAGGCGGCCAAATTCCAGCGCGCCAGCTTGAAGCCCGGGTAATTGCCCGTCGCCCGCTGCACGAGATATGACACGTAGGCGAGCATAATGACGAACGTGCTGAACACTTTGGGATCGAGCAGCAAATGATTGTTGCCCTGGAGACCGATCTTCACCATGCCCAGCACGAGCGACAGGATGAGCAGCGGCGTACCGATGAGCACCGACCGGTACGTGTAGTCCTCGATCGCGTCCAGGCTCGGGAAGCGGGTCATCAGCTTCGACCACGTCTTCTCTTTCAGCTGCCGATGCATGTACAAGTAGGTGAGCGAGAAGATGGCGCTGAACAAAAACGCCACATAGCTGCTCATCGCGAGCGTAATGTGAATGAACAGCAGGTGGTCCTGCGCCTCCCATTGCTTGCTGCCCGCCGAGATGGCCGGATCGCTGAACAGGTTGACGGCCAGAATGGCGAACCCGGCCACATTGACGAGAAAGACGATCATGTCGAGCCGCAGCCACCAGCTCATCACTAGCGAGACGGAGACTAGCAACCAGACGACTAGAAATAGACTCTCGAACAGCGTTAAGACGGGCACATACTGCAGCACATACATCCGATAGCCGAGATAGACGGTTTGCATGAGCCACACAAAAGCAAGCAGCCCTGCACCCATACGCTTTGCACTCCGTCGGCGTCCGACCGCGGCGGAGAAGTAAAACAACAGGCTCAGGGCATATAAGTAAACAATCGCATCGTACAACCAGGTTGTTATCATCGCCAGCTACCTGCTTCCCCAGCCGGCCCGTCAGGAACCGGCAAGCATTTCGCCCGCGGCGAGGGTCAAGATCGGCGCCCGTTCCTGCGGCTTCGCTCCGGCGGCGAACACGCCGTCCTCCCGGATGGGCTGCGCCTGCTTCCGGGCGAGCGGTACGGCTTGCTTGGCCGCCGCTTCCTTGACTTCCGACTCCAAGGCGAACAGCTCCGTGAACATCGCGAGCGCCTGATCGCCGCCGCGCTCGCCGGCCATCTCCTTGATCCGGAGAATCGGATCGCGCATCATCTGGTTCAGCATGCTCTTGGTCAGCTTGCGAATCAGCTTCACTTCGCGCTCGTCCAAGTCGGTCAGCTTGAGCAGCAGGTTGTCCATCGTTTCCTCATGGATCGCGCTGGCCTTCTCCTGCAGCGCCTGAATGACCGGACCTACGCCCAACAGCTTGAACCACCGTTCGAACGCCGCGATTTCCTCCACGACCATCGCCTCGATCTTCACCGCTTCTTTCCTTCGTTCGCTCACATTCGTCTCCACGATCAGCTCCAGGTCGTCGATATCGTACAGGTACACGTTCGGGACGTTCGCGATGTGCGGATCCAGGTCGCGCGGCACCGCGATGTCGATCATGAACAGCGGGCGCGATTTCCGGGCCTGCATCACCCGGCGGATGTCCGCCTCGTGCAGCACGTAGTCCGAGGCGCCGGTCGAGCTGATCACGACGTCCACATGGCGAAGCTCCTCCACCATCCGTTCCAGCGGGACGGCGGTGCCGTTCATCTTGCGTGCCAGCTCCTCCGCCTTCGCCGCCGTCCGGTTCACGACGAGCACCCGGTCCGCGCCCTGGCCGGCGAGATGCTTGAGCGTCAGCTCGCTCATCTTGCCCGCGCCGATGATCATGACCGTCTTCTTCTTGAATTGGCCGAAGATCCGCTTGCCGAGCTCCACCGCCGCATAGCTGACCGAGACCGGGTTCTCGCCGATCGCCGTCTCCGAATGCGCCCGTTTCGCCAGCGTCACCGCTTGCTTGAACAGCATGTTGAACAAGGTCCCGGTCGCGTGCTCTTGCTGCGCCTTCAGGAAGGCGTCCCGCACTTGACCGAGAATTTGCGTTTCCCCGATCACCATCGAGTCCAGCCCGCACGTCACCTTGAACAAGTGCTCGATCACCGGACGGTCTTCGTACATGTACAAATAATCCTTCATGTATTCCCGAGGAATGTCGAACCACTTCTCGAGGAAGCTGCGAATGTAATACCCGCACATATACAGCCGGTCGACGACGGCATAAATCTCCGTACGGTTGCAAGTGCTCACGATGACACACTCAAGGATGCTCTTCGTGTCCTTGAGCTGCTGCAAGGCGCCGGCCAGCTCGGATTCCGCGAATGTGAATTTCTCCCGGATTTCTACGGGGGCGGTCCGATAATTCAATCCGACGACTATCATGTGCATCGATAATCACCTGCCTTTATGTGAAAAGTGTCTTTGTTGAAATCAATTTACGGGTTTGTCCGGGTCTATTATACCATAGTTCGACAAGAGCGTCCCGGCAAAGTATGAAGAAATTATGACGGTCCGGCCGCTCCCACTAGTATGTTCGTTCATGGAAACGCCTATACCGGAGCCCTTTTATGGAAGGAGCTTCTTGTGCAGCATCGCGTACAATTCCTCGTCGGCTTTGTGCAGCTTGTCGTCGGCCGATCCGACCACTTCGCCCCCGGACGTCAGCAGCTTGCCGTAGCTCTCGAAGATGGGCTTGAACAGGCCGGCCGCCCGGTTCAATGTGTCGGTCTCGTCCGGCTTCAGCGGCCGTTCTCCGCCGATCTGGTAGCGCAGCAGCAGCTGCAGCAGCTCCGGGAGCGACCGCAGCGCGGTCAGCTTCGATTCGCCCATCGCGAGCACGAGCCGCTCATGGGTGTAGTTCGCGGAATAGACGATCAGCCGCAGCTCGTTCAACTCTTCCGTCTCCTTGATCTTGCCCGACTCGGACAGCGCGCTGGACAACAGCTCCATCTGGAACTGTGCGACCTGGTACAGCAGCTTGGTCGAGTCGTACCTCTTGTCCCCGCTCCCCAGGCTGTGCAGAATCCGATACGCCGGCCAGACGATCAGGACCGCCACGACGAGCCAGACGACCCCTCTCCTCATCAATCGCTTGGCTTGATTTCCCATACGTCATTACCTCCCCAAAACCTCCCCAAAAAGCGGTACAGGGGTTTCCTTGTATGTGTATGGGACGAACTCAAAACAAATGACCATGGATTGCGCTCCATGGCCATTCACATTACATATTTAGAAAGCTATCCAGCTTCATTGCATTCGCCATTATTTCGCCAATACGGCTTGCGGCATGGCCGGCGTCTCCACCGTCATTTCGCCGACGCCACGGATCAGCTTCTTGGCATACGTTCTCTCAGGCTTCAAGACGGATACGAGATAATCAATTGCCGCTTGCGGATCTACGGTCTCCCCGCAAGTGTAGCAGTCGAGTGCTGCGAATCCTTTCTCAGGATACGTATGAATCGAGATGTGACTCTCCGACAGCAATACCAAAACCGTTGCGCCTTGCGGCTCGAACTGCTTGGATTGGACGGACAGTACCGTTGCTCCGCATACCTCAGCAGCTTCCACCATTTGGGCTTGCAGCCATTCTGCGTTGTTCAGCTTGTCAAAATCGGCTCCCCAAGTATCAACAGCAACGTGTCTTCCGAAAGTTGAGTATTCCATCTTTCGGTTCCCCCTTCCTAGGAATAAAATTGTTGGATTTCATCCGCTAGGACCTACGTCATTCACTTCTCGAGGGAATAATCTCTCGCAACATTACATGTCCTGAGTGAATCCTGGTTCCTATATTGTTTTCAACGAGAATAAAAATAACATCTTCAGCCCAGAAATGCAATAGTTTTTTTTGTTAAGAGTGCAAATACCGGGACGATTGTCACTCCAGTACTCAACGTATGTCAGCACGAACGATCTGGTGCGTAATTCGCGCAATTTTTCGGACCTCGTACAAGGTCTGAAGCGCCTATTCAGGACGTCCGCCCATTCGGCAGACACAAAAGATCTCTACCGCATCGTGTCCCCTGGCGTGCCCTGTACGGCCCCACAATGGGTGCAGGCCCGATCGTCCGGACGGATATATTCGCCGCACATTTTGCAACGAATTTCCGCGATCCCCTGATACACTGGAGTCTCGTCATCCGGCCGTTCCGCCTGCTGGGCTTCTGCCCACGGCTCGAGCTCAGCCTCGCCGATCTCCGGTGCTTCCTCTTCCTCTATGTCCTCCGCCGGCTCCTCCACCTCCAGCTTTCGCCCGCAGGCGAAGCAATAGGCCGCGTTCGCTTGTACGGTCTGGCCGCACACGCAGAGGTGCTCGTCGTTCAGTTCGCGGATCTTCTCGTGCAAGCTGGCGATGACCTCTTCAATAGCGGCGTTCGCTTGAGCGAGACGGGCGATGTCGGGCTCCGCGAGAGACAGGTCCCCGGTCTGGTACGCCTTGTATACGATCGCTCCGATCTCGGTGTAATTGTCCTTCAATTCTTTGCGCTTCTTGGCGATTTGCGCCGACAGCTTCGTCGTTTCTACGGTACGTTGGGCTTTGTCGGCCGCTTTGGCGGCGCCGGTTTTGATTTTTTGAAAAAAGCTCATGCCGTTGTCCCTCCAGATCTGGTTTCAATACTCGCAGCTATGATGGCATACATCTCTATATTATACGCAGCCCGCCCGCCATTTCGGGGAAACCATGAGAAAAGGGGCCGATCGCTCGACCCCTCTCCATCTATATGGCTGCTCACGCTTCCAGTACGAACAATTGATGCGTCCATGATTTCAATTGGTTGTCGATCGCGGCGATCTCGCCATCGTGGTTGGCTCGGTTGCGCGCATCCAGCAGGCTGTTGATCCGGTTCAGGACGTCCTGAATGTCCTGCTCCACCCGCTTTTGCTGAAACAACCGTTCCAGTTGGCCTACCGTGTCCTTATACTCGAACACGAGCCGCTTGTGGTCCTTCGTAATCTCCATGATCTGCACGACCGACCCGTGCTTATAAATATAGTTCATCGTGTAGGACGAATAAATCCGGTTGACGATCGCATCTCCCTTAAATTCCGCCACGGCCTTGCGCATCAGATTGGCCAGCTTCGGATTGCTGACGCGGCACGAGCCAACGCATACATATCCGTCTTGCTGTCGTTCGAATGACAAACAAATTTCTTCGCCTGCTTCATCCTGAATGGCAATTTCCTGGCTTCCGTTCTCCGTAACCTTGATCCGAGGATTGGCTTCATTCCTTTTAAGCAAATCCAGAAAACTAGACATTTCGGCTTCTGTTAAATGCAAGCAGGTTTTGACATATTCCGTCGCTAACCGCTGAGCCATAAAAATCCCTCGATTCTTTGTTTTAAACCCAAATCATTTCTACTCCAACGGACGTCGTTCTTGAAATGACTTCACGCCTTACTTTATTTATTATACTATATCGCTCAGGATTATTCCTGCTAACTTATCGCCCAAAAACAATCAAAATTCAGAAAAATCGGCACTCTCCCGGAGGAAGGCAAGACAATTGCATGTATCTTTCTATCTCTTCTTCGATTCCCTTGTATATTCATGCAATTCCTCCGGCCGAAACCAGAATTGATTCACTTAAAGAATGCCCCTTTTCGGAGTGAACAGCGCACCAAAAAACCTCCGGAGGTCATCCCTCCAGAGGTTGCATAATTCCGACTTACTCGACTTCGGCCGAGCTTTCCTCATATAAACCCGCGGCAAGGCCGATGGCCTCCCACAGCTCGTCACGGCCGATGCCGAGCTCCGAGGAGAACAGCACCATCCGATCCTCCGGCCGCTTCCCGAGCGCTTCCTTTATGATCTTCAGATGCTTTTGCCATTTGCCCTTCGGCACTTTATCCGCCTTGGTCGCCACCAGACATACCGGCAGCTCGTAGTAGACGAGCCACTCATACATCGCCAGGTCGTCCGCAGTAGGCGGATGCCGAAGGTCGATAATCTGGATGATCAGCTTCAGCTTATCCCGCTCGGTCAAATATTTCTCGATGAACTTGCCCCACTCCGCGCGCTTCGTCTTCGACACCTTCGCATAGCCGTAGCCGGGCAAATCGACGAAGTACAGCTTCGACTCGATGCGGTAAAAGTTCAATGTCTGCGTCTTGCCGGGCTGCGAGCTCGTACGGGCCAAATTCCGCCGCTCGATCATGCGGTTGATGAGCGACGACTTGCCCACGTTGGAGCGGCCGACGAGGGCTACCTCCGGCAAGCCGTCTTCCGGGTACTGGCTCGGACCGACCGCACTGATGACGAACTCGGCATTATGCACCTTCATCCCGTCTCTCCTCCCGTCAATGTACCGAGACTGGGTTCACTAACGCGTGTTCCAGCACCTGGTCCATATGATATACGGGAACGAAGGTCATTTCCTCGCGAATGCTAGCCGGAATTTCTTGCAGATCCTTCTCGTTGTCCTTCGGCATCAGCACCTTGCGAATACCGGCGCGATGTGCGGCGAGCGACTTTTCCTTCAAGCCCCCGATCGGCAGCACCCGGCCCCGAAGCGTAATCTCGCCTGTCATCGCTACGGTCTTGGACACCGGGATGTCGGTCAAGGCTGACACGAGCGCGGTCGCCATCGTGATGCCGGCCGAAGGGCCGTCCTTCGGAATCGCGCCTTCCGGGATATGAATGTGGATGTCGTTCTTCTCGTGGAAGTCCGGCGGAATGTGCAGCTGTTCCGCTCTAGAACGCGTATAGCTGAATGCGGCTTGCGCCGACTCCTTCATGACGTCGCCCAGCTTGCCGGTCAGCGTCAGCTTGCCGGTACCCGGCATGACCGTCACTTCGATGACGAGCGTATCGCCTCCTACCTCGGTCCAGGCGAGGCCGGTCACGGCGCCCACTTGGTCCTCCTCTTCGGCCAGATGGACGCGGAACTTCGCAGGGCCCAAGTAATCAGCCAAATTGGCGTTCGTGATGTGGATGGACGTCTTCTCGCCGGAGACGATCTCCTTCGCCGACTTACGGCACAGGCTCGCGACGTTCTGCTCCAGGTTCCGCACACCCGCTTCGCGCGTATACTCGCGAATAAGCTTCATGAGCGTCTCTTCGTCGACCTTCAATTGGTCTTCGTGCAGCCCGTGCTCGCGAATTTGCTTGGGCAGCAAATATTTTTTCGCGATCTGCAGCTTTTCGAGCTCCGTGTAGCCCGGGATGTACAGCAGCTCCATCCGGTCCAGGAGAGGACGCGGGATGTTATGAGCGGCGTTCGCCGTCGTGATGAACATGACGTTCGACAGATCGAACGGCAGCTCGATATAATGATCGCTAAAAGTGCTGTTTTGCTCCGGATCGAGAACTTCGAGCAGCGCCGCGGACGGATCGCCCCGGAAGTCCATCGACATCTTGTCGATCTCGTCGAGCAGCATTACCGGGTTGAGGCTGCCTGCGTTCTTCAGCCCTTGCACGATCCGGCCCGGCATCGCGCCGACGTAGGTTCGGCGATGGCCGCGGATCTCCGCCTCGTCGCGAACCCCGCCTAGCGAGATGCGGATGAACTTGCGGTCCAGCGAACGCGCGATGGAGCGGGCGATGGACGTCTTGCCGACCCCCGGCGGGCCGACTAGGCAAAGAATCGGGCCTTTCATCTTCTGCACGAGCTTTTGCACGGCCAGGTACTCCAGCACGCGCTCCTTGGGCTTCTCGAGCCCGTAGTGATCCTCGTTCAGAATGTCCTCGGCCTTCTTGATGTCGAGATCGTCCTCGGTTTTCTTCGACCACGGCAGCGCCAGCAGCCAATCCAGGTAGTTGCGGATGACCGCGCCCTCGGCGGATGTGGCCGGCATTTTCTCGAGCCGGTCGATCTCCTTCTCGACCTTCTCCTTCACCTTCTCCGGCAGCTGAGCTTCCTCCATCTGGGCGCGGAGCTCCTCGACCTCTCCGGCGCGGCCTTCCTTCTCGCCCAGCTCCTTCTGGATCGCCTTCATCTGCTCGCGAAGGTAATATTCCTTCTGGGTCTTCTCCATTTGCTTTTTGACCCGCTGGTTGATTTTACGCTCCAGCTCGAGCACTTCCCGCTCATTGTTCAGGAAGCCGAGCAGCTTCTCCAGCCGCTCCCGGACGTCGACCGTTTCGAGAATTTCCTGCTTATCTTTTATTTTCAAAGACAGATGACTCGTAATCACGTCCGCCAGCCGGCCTGGCACGTCGATGTCGGATACGGCCGCCAGCGTCTCCGGCGTCACCTTCTTGGACAAGCTGATATAATGCTCGAACTGGCCGAGCACCGTTCGCATCAAGGCGTCGGTCTCGGAATCGGACGTCTCCTGCTCCGGCAGCTCCTTGGCCACGACCATGTAATACTCGGCGTTCGGCGTGAACTCCACGATCTCCGCCCGTACGATGCCCTCGACGAGCACCCGGATCGTGCCGTTCGGGAGCTTCAGCATTTGCCGGACCTTGGCGATCGTACCGATCCGGTAGATGTCGTCCGCCGCCGGGTCCTCTATATTGATCTCGGATTGGGAGCACAGCAGAATCATGCTGTCGTCTACCATAGCCTGATCGAGCGCCTTCACGGACTTCTCGCGCCCTACGTCCAGATGCAGCACCATGCTCGGGTATACGAGCAAGCCGCGCAACGGCAGCAAAGGCAGCTTGCGCGCCTTCGACTTATTCGGTCCCATGCCCAGCACCTCCCACCAATTTTGCCCCAACTCATCCCCCGCACATGCGACGCAGGACCTCCGAAGTGTTTTCCAGGACAAGCCCCGATGCAGGTGACCCTAGCTTATGCCCGATCTGTCCAGGTGGGCGAAACCTTCTAGGTTGGATGTAGTCACCATTTTATCAAAATTGCAGGCAAAACACCAATTCGCTAAGCCTCGGTGCTGCGATCGGGCCGCGCGTGAAAAAGCGGCGGCGGCGAAGCGATCAGCACGTCCGGCGCATTCGGCGGCACGATCGCTCCACCGGTCTCCTGCAGGCTGAGCGCATGGGCGAGCACTTCCTCGATCGATTCCACGGCGATGACCTGCAGCCCTCCGGTTAAATTCGCGAAGATGTCCTGCCAGTTCTCCTTTGGAATAATAACCCGGGTTGCCCCTGCCTGAAACGCCGCTTCCACCTTCGCAACGACTCCGCCGATCGGCTTCACCTTGCCGTGGATGCTGATCTCGCCCGTCATCGCCAGTTTGTTGTCTACGGGGATGCCTCGAATCGCCGAAGCGATCGCCGTCGCCATCGACACCCCTGCCGACGGTCCGTCGATCGGAATGCCGCCCGGAAAATTAATATGCAAGTCGTAATCCTGCGTGTTAAGTCCCGCCCGCCGGAGAACCGTGAGGACGTTCTCGATCGAGCCGCGGGCCATGCTCTTGCGACGCAGCGTTTTGGACCCGCCGCCCATCTCTTCCTCGTCCACGACGCCCGTGATCGTATAATGGCCCGCGCCCGGCTGCGTAGCCGGCGTGGCGGTGACTTCGATCTCGAGCAGCATGCCCTGGTTCGGGCCATATACGGCGAGGCCGTTCACCAGGCCGATCTGCGGCTCGGCGGGCACCTTTTTCTCCGGTCGCGGGGTCAGCTGGCTGCTGTTGGCGACCCATTCGACATCGGCAGCCGTGACGTCTTGACGGCCGTCCGAGATCGCAACCCCTACGGCCAGCTGGATCATATTGACCGCTTCCCGTCCGTTCGTGGCGTATTTCTTGACCACCTCGACCGCTTGGCTGTTGTCGCGGAACCCGATCTTGCGCAGGGCGTTCACCGCGATGCGCTCGATCTCCTCCGGCAAGAGCGGTCGGAAGAAAATTTCCATGCACCGGGAACGGATCGCCGGGGGAATTTCCTGCGGGGTCCGTGTCGTCGCGCCCACAAGACGGAAGTCTGCGGGCAAGCCGTTCTGGAAAATGTCGTGAATGTAACTCGGCACATTCGGATCCTCGGAGTTGTAGTAGGCGCTCTCGAGGAACACTTTCCGGTCTTCAAGCACTTTTAATAGCTTATTCATTTGAATGGAATGCAATTCACCGATCTCGTCGATGAACAGCACCCCGCCGTGCGCCTTCGTCACCGCCCCGATCTTCGGCTGCGGAATGCCGGCTACGCCCATCGCGCCCGCGCCTTGGTAAATCGGATCGTGCACGGAGCCGATGAGCGGGTCGGCGATGCCCCGTTCGTCGAATCTGGCCGTCGTCGCGTCCAGCTCGATGAACTTGGCGTCATACCGGAAAGGGGACGCCGGATTCTTCTTCGCCTCTTCCAGGATCACTCTCGCCGCAGCGGTCTTGCCCACCCCGGGGGGCCCATAGATGATCACGTGCTGCGGATTCGGACCGCACAGCGCCGCCTTCAGCGCGCGCAGACCTTCCTTCTGCCCTACGATGTCTTCGAGTGAGGACGGCCGGGTTTTCTCCGCCAGCGGCTTCGTCAGCGAGATGGACCGAAGCTTCCGCAGCTTGTCCATCTCCTTCTTCGATTCGCGGTCGACCGCGGTGCGGTTCGTCTGCTGGTTGCGCAGCAGGTTCCAGAAATATAAGCCGATGACAATGGCGAAGAACACCTGAATGATCATCAGGACAATGCTTAAACTCATGTTTTGTTCCTCCTAGCGAGTTCACTTTTACTCTATTAGCAGTATTCCCCTGCGCAGGACGGGTTAACCGAGTATGAGAACAAAAAGTTTGCACACGCTAAAGGAAGCCGAATTATGCGTATCTTGAGAAAAGGCGGTTGGAAAACGATGCGAACGTTAAAGCTCCTGTTGGCCGGCTGCTTGCTGTTAGCCACTGGTATAAGCGGAGGGACGGCCTCGGCTGACGGGAAACCCCGTCCAACACGAAATTCCAATAGTTCCATCAGCAGCAATTTAGGCTGGGCGGTCCCGATCGCCTTGCCGGACGCCGATATCGTGATCGACGTCGGGCACGGTGGAATCGACGGCGGCACGAGTTACGGCGATTTGCTGGAGAAGCATGTGAACCTGGAGATTGGGCTGAAGGTATACGAGCAATTGACCCGTTCCGGGGTCCGGGCGGCCATCAACCGCACGACCGATTATGCCTTGAGCGACGACAACGAGTGGCTTCGCACCCGTTCCCGGCACCTTCGCGACTTGTCCCAGCGGAAGCTGCTCGCCGAGGCGCTGCGGCCGAAGCTCGTCGTCAGCCTGCATACGAACTGGGCCAAGAAACCGAGCAGGTCCGGAGCGACCGTGCTGTTCCAGATGAACCCGCATAGCCACGCCGCCGCTCACTTGATCCAGCGCCGACTGAACGCGTTATACGGCCGTGCCGGAGAGAGCCCTTATTTGGGCAAGCCGTTTTATTTGCTGAATCATTCCCCATGTCCCGCGGTCATCGTGGAGATGGGCTACATCAGCAGCCCCGCGGATCGCGATTATTTGACTAAGCCCGCCAAGCAACAAAAAATGGCGGAAGCCATCGCCTCCGCCATTCGGGAATATTTAATCGCGTTCTCCAGCCAGCCGTACAAATGATCAATGCTTCCGACCGGGAATCGTGCCGGTCCGTTCGAACTCGGCGACAATGTGGTCGATTTCCTTCTTCAGCTCGCTTACGAGTTCGGCCTCCGGCACTTTCCGGATCATCTCGCCGTACCGGAACAGCATGCCTTCCCCGCGGGCGCCGGCGATGCCGATGTCCGCTTCTTTCGCTTCTCCGGGACCGTTCACCGCACAGCCCAGCACCGATACTTTGATCGGCACCTTCAGCTTCTCGATATATTGCTCCACTTCGTTCGCGACCGAGAACAGATCGATGTCCAGCCTTCCGCATGTCGGGCAGGAGATGAGCGTCGCAGCATTCGTAATGAGCCCGAACGATTTCAGCAGCTCGCGCTGCACCTTGATCTCCTCCACCGGATCGGCGCTGAGCGAGACGCGCATCGTCGACCCAAGTCCCATGGAGAGCAGGGCGCCGAGCCCCGCCGCACTCTTGACCGTGCCGGAGAACAGCGTGCCGGCTTCGGTGATGCCGAGATGGAGCGGGTACTTGAACGCAGCAGACGCCTTCGTATAAGCCGCGATCGCCATCGGCACGTCGGACGCCTTCAGCGACACGATGATGTCGTGGAAATCAAGCTCCTCGAGAATGCCGATATGGAACAGCGCGCTCTCGACCATCGCCTCCGGCGTCGGGTAGCCGTACTTGTCCAACAAGTGCTTCTCAAGCGACCCCGCATTGACACCGATCCGGATCGGAATGTTTCGCTCCTTGCACGCCTTCACGACCGCTTCCACGCGTTCGCGCCGGCCGATATTGCCGGGGTTGATCCGCACCTTGTCGATACCGTTCTCGATCGCGGCCAGCGCGAGCCGGTAGTCGAAGTGAATGTCCGCCACGAGCGGAATATGAATCTGCCGCTTGATGTCCTTGATCGCGGCAGCGGCTTCCTGGTTATTCACGGTGACGCGGACGAGCTGGCAGCCCGCTTCTTCCAGCCGGTGAATTTCGGCGACCGTCGCCTTTACGTCGGCCGTCTTCGTCGTACACATGCTCTGCATGATGACCTCGTTGCTGCCGCCGATCGTCAGATCGCCTACGCGGACAGGCACGGTCTCGGATCTATGGTACATGTGGAAACTCTCCCATGGACGCCAAACATCCTCCCCCCGAACGACGTTCTGACAGGGTCGTCAGACACACGCATACAAGCGCGTTCAGGCGGAGGAAGGTTCGGGTCTTTTCTATGTTAAGCACTTTCTTCTTTTTTCTTCACCGATACGGACTTGCCATCCTTCGTCTTCAGCTCCGGAGCGATCTTCTCGAGCACCGCTTCCTTCGTGATCGTGCAATTGATGACGTCGTCGCGGGACGGCACCTCGAACATCACGTCCAGCATAATGCCTTCGATGATCGCCCGCAGGCCGCGCGCGCCCGTGTTCCGCTTAATTGCTTCCTTCGCGATGGCGTCGAGCGCCTCCGGCGAGAACTCAAGCGCCACGTTATCCATCTCGAGCAGCTTTTGGTACTGCTTGACAAGCGCGTTCTTCGGCTCCGTCAAGATGCGGACAAGCGCAGGTTCATCGAGCGGCTCCAGGGTGGAGATGACCGGCAAACGGCCCACGAACTCCGGAATCAAGCCGAACTTCAGCAAATCCTCCGGCAGCACCATGGACAAATATTCACCCGGCTTCAGATCGTTCTTGTGGCCCTCGCTGTTGAAGCCGATGACCTTCTTGCCGATCCGGCGCTTGATGATCTGCTCGATGCCGTCGAAGGCCCCGCCGCAGATGAACAAGATGTTCGTCGTGTCGATCTGGATAAACTCTTGATGCGGATGCTTGCGGCCGCCTTGCGGAGGGACGCTCGCTACCGTACCTTCCAGAATTTTGAGCAACGCTTGCTGCACGCCTTCTCCGGACACGTCGCGGGTAATGGACGGGTTCTCGGATTTGCGCGCCACTTTATCGATCTCATCGATATAGATAATGCCGCGTTCCGCCTTCTCCACGTCATAGTCCGCCGCCTGGATGAGCTTGAGCAGGATGTTCTCGACGTCCTCGCCCACGTATCCGGCTTCGGTCAGCGACGTAGCGTCGGCGATCGCGAACGGCACGTTCAGAATTTTGGCCAACGTTTGGGCCAAGAGCGTCTTCCCGCTGCCGGTCGGCCCGATCAGCACGATATTGCTCTTTTGCAGCTCGACGTCTTCCAGCTTGTTCTGGGAGTTGATCCGCTTGTAGTGGTTGTAAACCGCTACCGACAACGACTTCTTCGCTTGATCCTGGCCAATGACGTATTGGTCCAGAATGACACGGATGTCCTTCGGCTTCGGTACGTCCTTCAGATCCAATTCCTCTTCGCTGCCGAGCTCTTCTTCCACAATCTCGGTGCATAATTCAATACACTCGTCGCAAATATATACACCCGGTCCCGCTACAAGCTTCCGGACCTGATCCTGGGATTTGCCGCAAAAGGAGCATTTCAGCTGTCCTTTTTCGTCGTTGAATTTAAACATCGGATCACCTCCTACTGATTATAGAGTGGTAATGACTTTATCGATCAGCCCGTACGCCACGGCGTCTTCGGCCGACATGAAATTGTCCCGGTCGGTGTCGCGCTCGATCTTCTCGTAAGGCTGACCCGTCCGTTCCACATAGATGTTGTTCAGCTTCTGCTTCGTCTTGATGATCCAATCGGCATGAATCTTGATGTCGGTCGCTTGACCGCGCACCCCGCCCAATGGCTGGTGAATCATCACTTCGCTGTTCGGCAGCGCGAACCGCTTGCCCTTCGCACCGGCTGTGAGCAGCAAGGACCCCATGCTGGCCGCCATCCCGACACAGATCGTGGAGACATCCGGCTTAATAAACTGCATCGTGTCGTATATGCCCATGCCCGCGGTAACGGATCCGCCGGGAGAGTTGATATACAAATGGATGTCCTTCTCCGAGTCCGTCGCCGCCAAGAACAGCAGCTGGGCGATAACCAGATTGGCGACATCGTCGTCGATCGCACTGCCCAAGAAGATAATGCGGTCCTTGAGGAGACGGGAATAAATGTCGTAAGAGCGTTCGCCTCGGCTTTCCTGCTCGACGACCATTGGGATCAGACTCATATGCATGACCTCATTTCTATAGGGAACTCTCTTGCTTCATTCTAAAATAACACGGTTTGAGGGCGAATGCAAAATCCGGTTCCTTCCCAGCTACTACCACTGTATGTAGCGGCTCCGCATTCCATGCAGGGAGCGGCTTCGGACCGTACGGACCCCCATATACAACGAAGGCACGCTTAAGAATCTAAACGTGCCTTCTTCTCATCCAATTGGTATGCGTTACGCTACGGAAGCGCCTTGCTTGCTGTGTTGAACGAGGAAGTCCACTGTCTTTTTAACCGTCAATTCGCTCTTCAGGCTGTCCAGGCTGCCGTTCGCACTCAAGATCGTGCGGATCTCGTCCAGCGTACGGCTATATTGGGTAGCCATCTTCTCCAGCTCTTGGGTCAGCTCTTCCTCAGTAGCTTCGATGTTCTCGGCTTTGCCGATCGCTTCGAGCACCAGGTTGTTGCGAACGCGCTTCGCTGCGTCGGTCTTCATTTGTTCCTTCACGATTTCTTCGGTTTGGCCGGTGAATTGGAAGTACATCTTCAGATCCATGCCTTGCATTTGCAGGCGGTTCGCGAAGTCGTTGTACATTTGATCCACTTCGGTCAGCACCATCGCGTCCGGAATCTCGACTTCCGCCGCTTCCGCCGCCTTCTCTACAACCGCGGATTCGATCTCGGACTGGTTCGCCTTCGTCTTGCGGTCCTTCAGGCGCTTCTCGATGTCTTGCTTGAACTCGTCAAGCGTGTCGAACTCGCTCACATCCTTGGCGAACTCGTCGTCCAGCTCCGGCAAGTTTTTGCGTTTGATGTCATGCAGCTTCACCTTGAATACCGCTGCTTTGCCCTTCAGCTCTTCCGCGTGGTAGTCTTCCGGGAACGTCACGTTGACGTCCTTCTCTTCGCCAGCCTTCAAGCCGACCAGCTGCTCCTCGAAGCCCGGGATGAAGCTGCCCGATCCGAGCTCGAGCGAATACTTCTCCGCCTTGCCGCCTTCGAAAGCTACATCGTCGACGTAACCGTCAAAGTCGATGACGACCGTGTCGCCATTCTCGGCTGCGCTATCTTCAACGACGATCAGCTCGGCATGGCGCTGTTGCAGACGCTGCAGTTCGGCCGCAATATCTTCTTCGGTCACTTCATTGGATTTTTCTTCCACTTCAATGCCTTTGTATTCGCCCAACTGAACTTCCGGCTTCACAGTGACCACAGCCGTGAACTGGAGAGCTTGTCCTTTGGCGAATTGTTGAACGTCCACCTCAGGGCGGTCAACCGGCGTAATGTCGTTTTCTTCAATAGCTTGCACGTAAGCTTCCGGCAAAATAATGTCGAGTGCATCCTGATACAAGCTTTCCACGCCGAACTTTGCTTCGAAGATGGCGCGAGGCACTTTGCCCTTGCGGAATCCAGGAACGGCTACTTTGGCGGCAACCTTCTTGAACGCCTTGTCCAACGCAACGGCTACTTGTTCGGCGTCCACTTCGACGGTCAGCTTGATACGATTCTTCTCTATTTTTTCCCAGCTAGCTTTCATTTATGCTTTCCCCTCCAGAAATTATCCGTTACATGGTAGACGTGTCCGGTATGTTGGACCTGACACCTGTACGATGGGCATTTATAACCACTATATTATATCACAAAATTCTCTCATTTCAAGGTCACAATCGACAAGTTCTACGGTTCGGCCGGGGCGGTCACGGTCAGGAACAATTTCATCACCTGGCTAGCCTTCTGCCATGCTTTGATCTGCTCGTCGGCCAGTCCGAACAATTCGCGGGTGTCCCGCTCGTCTGCGCTCGCGAACATCGTCTCCTGTAAGGAATGATGCAGCGCCGCTGCCCAAATGTTGAGCGCTCCCGAATCCATGCCGAGCATTTCGCGGTATATCGACGTCCCATAGATGAAGGCCAGGAAATCATTCCACATCTGCTCGACGAAGTACGCCAATGTCGGATGGTTGACTTCGTTCACTTCCTTCACCCGCTCGCGAATTTGACCGATCTGTGGAGGAAAGTCGTCATACGACATCGGCGTCTCGGCGATGTCGAGCGTAAGCTGCTGCCCCAGCTTGTGCAGCTTCAGGCTGCCGGCCTCGCCGCGTCCCCGCAGCACCTGAAGGGCGCGGAACTGGACGACGGGATGCACGCGGCTCGTCTCGAGCCACTCGCGGATCGTCCGGTTCGTCCGGCTGAATTCCGCGTGGCGCAGCTGCTCCAGGGCTAGCAGCTGCTTGTCCGGAGCGTCGGTCTGCACGAGCGTCTCGAGCAGCTTCGGGACGTACTGGGAATCCTCGGCCGACTTCAGCCAGACGCGGCGGCGGATCAAATCCTCCTCCGTTACCTCGTCCTCTTCCGCCGTTCCCTGGCTCTCGCCCCATCCTTCGGCACTTCCGGAACCGGGAGTGCCTGCGTCTGCCGCGGCATCGGGGAATGTCGTCTCCAGCCAGTCGAGCAGCGACCCCCACTCCTTGCGGGTGCTCTCGTCCTCATGACGGCACTGCAGCAAGAAGCGCAGCGCGCCGATCGCCTCCCGGTAACGTTCGGTTTCCAGCATGCGGGTCAATTCAATTTGATAGTAGTCGATCGTTTTGGGAAACAAAATCAAGTTGCTTTCTGCGATGGGAGCCACCACCCTGAACTCGTCGAATAATAGCGAATATTGTAAGTTATGATCCATATATTGTATCAGATTTGCTTGGAGAATACGTCATCCGATTTGGATTTCTTTTGTTGCTTTTCCGATTTTCATGTGCTATTATTACTCTTGCTTCAAAATTTTCATCACGAACTAACTTTAATTTGCGTGCGGGTGTAGTTCAATGGCAGAACGCCAGCTTCCCAAGCTTGAGGCGAGGGTTCGATTCCCTTCACCCGCTTACTCCGCACTCACAGGACCCAGTAGCTCAGCTGGATAGAGCAACGGCCTTCTAAGCCGTCGGTCGGGAGTTCGAATCTCTTCTGGGTCGTCTTAATGCAGGTCCGGACCATTTGGTCCGGACCTGTTTGTTGTTTCCGGACCGGATGACGTATCCCATTTTTTAATAAAATCTAAAGAAACCCATAATAATGCTTAAGATGCGCCGGAACGCCACACAGTCGGCCCGAATTGATTTATATTAAACGTACGCAAGTAGCCGGAGAGGAGCTAGTATCGCCGCCATGAACTACTCGATCTTAATCGTTGACGATGACCGGGAAATCGCCGGACTGATAGAAATTTATTTGAAAAACGAAGGGTTCAAGACGAAGCTCGCGGCGAACGGGCGGGAAGCGCTCGAGCTGTTCGAAGCCGAGCCGTTCCACCTCGTCGTGCTAGACATCATGATGCCGGAGATGGACGGCCTCGAGGTATGCCGCCACATTCGCAAGTCGAAGAGCGTGCCTATTCTCATGGTCAGCGCCAAAGCGCAGGACCTCGACCGCATTACGGGCCTCATGACCGGTGCCGACGATTATGTGATCAAGCCGTTCCATCCGCTCGAGCTCACACTCAGGGTGAAGGCGCTGCTGCGGCGGGCTTATGCCGATCGAAGCCCGAATGAAATGGATCGAGAGGAAGAAGGGCGGATTCATATCGGCTCGCTCGCGATCAACAAGCGCAATCACACGGCGGAGGTCGACGGCCGCCCGCTCGCGCTCACGTCCAAGGAGTTCGGCATCCTGCTGCTGCTCGCCGGACAGCCGGGGCGGGTATTCAGCGCCGAGGACATTTTCCGCCAAGTATGGAAGGAAAAATACTTCGACGCCAACAACACCGTCATGGTGCACATCAGCAACTTGCGGGACAAGCTCGAGCAGGAATTGGGCGACAAGCTGATCGCCACCGTATGGGGGGTAGGCTACAAAATTGACAACTAAAGGTATGGGCCGGATGGTACTCCGGTTAGTCGGTCAAATCGTGCTGAGCGCCATTCTGATGGTTCCGGCCGCCTTTATTACCGCTTATGTGGTCATCGGGGTGGTGAGGGATTTTCCGATAATGGGCGGCATCCTCCGGGGTTTCAGGGACGCGTTCGGCGAGACGATTATGCTGGGAGCACTCAATTTCTTTTACTTCGTGCTGTGGATGATCGCACTCAACTGGAGCCGGTTCCGAGCTTACGCCAAAGTGGCGAATTCCGTGCGGCATATTGCCGAGGGGCACTTGGACCAAAAAGTGAATGTCGCCGCCAAGAACGAAGTGGGGGAGCTCGCTTCGTCCATCAACCGGCTGCTCGAGCAACTGCAGCAAGCGATCGAGGACGAACGCCAAGCCGAGCAGAGCAAAAACGAGCTCGTCACAAACGTGTCCCACGACCTGCGTACGCCGCTCACCTCCATCCTCGGTTATTTGTCGCTCATCGACGAGGACCGGTACCGCGACGAGGTGGAGCTGCGCCTGTACGTGCAGATCGCGTATGAGAAAGCGCAGCGGCTCCATGTGCTGATCCAGGATCTGTTCGAGTTCACGCGGCTGCGCCACGATGCCATCCCGCTGCAGATGAAGCCCATTAACGCGGTCGAAATCATGTCGCAGATGCTCGTCCATTATCGGCTGTCGCTGCGCAAGGCGGGGATGACCGGCCATCTCCATACGGCGGAGACGGAGCTCCCGCTCGTCGCCGACCCGGATAAGCTGTTCCGCGTGTTCGACAACTTGTTCACGAACGGGATCGTCTACGGCCAGGAAGGCGGCAAGCTGGACGTCTACGTAAGGCGGGAGGGGACCGACGCGATGATCGAAGTCGTCAATTACGGACCGCCGATTCCGGCCGTGGACCTGCCGCATATATTCGAACGCTTCTACCGGGTCGACCGCTCGCGGAACGAGCATACGGGCGGCTCCGGTCTGGGGCTCGCGATTTCCAAGAGCATTGTAGAGCGTCACGGCGGCTCCATCCTGGCGGAAAGCGGCTCCAGCCGAACCGCCTTCATCGTGCGTCTTCCGCTGAACCGGCCTCCCGAGCTTCAACCGAGATCCGTCACAAAATAACGCTGTCTCGCTCCCTTTCTTTTCTGATACAATGGCAGGTGAGAGATTTGATATCCAGTCCGCTCCAGGCTTCATACGAAAATAAGAGGGAGTTTTATCGATGCCATCTTTATTTCAAAAAGATTGCGCCATTCCGACGCCGCTGCGCGTCGTTTTTTTGGGCGACAGTGTTACCGATAACGGTGCTTTTATGGCCTACATGGACGCGTATTTCGCGCGTCATCTTCCGGCGTTGCGGCCCGTGTTCATCAACCTCGGCGTGAGCAGCGAGACGGCGGCCGGGACGAGCGAGCCCGCGCATCCGTTCCCCCGCCCATGCGTCCACGATCGGCTCGATCAGGCGCTCGAACGGTCGAAGCCCGACTGGGTCGTAATCTGTTACGGCATGAACGACGGCATCTATCACCCGTTCTCCGAGGAGCGGTTCGACGCCTATCGAGCGGGCATTCGGAGGACGATCGGACACGTTCGCGACGCTGGGGCGAAGGCGATCGTCATGACCCCTCCCCCATTCGATGCGGCTTCCTTCGACGGGAACCTGCTGCCGGACGGGGAGGATCAGTACGCGTACTTCGCTCCGTATGTCGGGTACGACGACGTACTCAAGCGATATGCGGAATGGGTCCTGGCGTTGGGCGAGGAAGCGGACGGAGCCGTCGACATTCACTCTCCGCTGACGGCGGCCGTGAACCGGCTCCGCGCTGCACAGCCGGATTACCGGTCCGGGGATGGGATTCATCCGAATGCGGACGGACACTGGGTTATCGCTAAAACGCTGCTCAGCCGACTGTTCAACATCACACTGGAGCGCGTCCCGCACGAGGTGGCTGCGGAGCCGCCCGCGGAAGCGGCCGAGCTGATCCTGCAGCGGCACCGGCTGCTCAGCGCGGCCTGGAAGGAGCATGTCGGGCATACGAATCCGAACAAAGCCGATGCGCTGCCGCTCGACGAAGCCATTGAGCGCAGTCAGGCGATCGATGCCCGGCTGCACCAGCTCTATGCGGGCGAAGGGGCGACGCTCGAGACCACGGACGACTGGAATGGCTATGCTCGCACGGATTTCTACCTGGACGGCCGGGAATGCATTCTGATTCGTCCGGCGCACCCGGCCCCGGGCAATCCGTGGATATGGCGCGCGGAATTTTTGTACGATTTCAACCAAGCCGACTTGGAGCTGCTGCGCCAAGGCTGGCACATCGCCTACTGCCGGCTCAGCCACATGTACGGTTGTCCGTTCGCCGTGGAACGGATGCGGGCATTCAAGCTTTATCTCGAGAGCAAGTACGCCTTAGCCCCCAAGGCATCGCTGTTCGGATTCAGCCGCGGAGGGCTGTACGCGGTTAATTACGCCGCGGCCTATCCGGAGGATGTGTCGTCGCTCTATCTCGACGCGCCCGTGCTGGATATCCGCAGCTGGCCGGCGGGACGCGGCGATGGGGCGGGCTCAACAGCCGCCAACTGGGAGGATTGCATGGCCGTCTATGGCCTGACGGAAGACATGGCAGACCACTTCACCGGCAATCCGCTGGATAAGACGGCCGCGCTCGCGGCTGCGTGTATTCCCGTCATCCTGGTCGCAGGCGATCAGGATCTGCCGGTGCCGTACCACGAGAACGGTGCCCGGCTCGCCCGGACGTACGAATCGCTCGGCGGCGAAATCGTTACTATCGTGAAGCCGGGAGTCGGCCATCATCCGCACAGCCTGGAGGACCCGTCGCCGATCGTGGAGTTCGTGCAGCGGCATTTCTCCGCCTAACTCGCGTCCGTTGTGTCCATAGCGTCCATCAGGAACAATTCCGTATCCCGCGTGAAATAGGTGCGTCCCGCTCCATCGCCGATCGCGCGCCCGACGCCTTCCTGCAGCGCCTTCAGCTCGCCCGTTCCCGGGTCGAACCGGAACAGCACGCCGAGCATGAGGACACCCAGGGAGCCGTCGGGCCGAGGCCAGATGGAACCGGCATGCCAGCCGCTCCAACCGTTCTTCGCCTCCTCCGGGATATAGGGCTCGAGGGAGATCACTCGGGTGATTTCGCGGGCGGCGAGATCGAATTGAAACAGATGCAGGGCGGTCGCCCCCCACAGGCGGCCTTCAGAATCGAACTCCAGCGCATAGACGACTTTTTCGCCAGGCACCGGCACGCCTTCCCACAGTTTCGAACGGGTCTTCGGGTCCCACAGGAACAGCTTCCCTTCGGCCGCTTCGGGAACGGTACCCAGCCCCCCGTGAACGGACGTGCCGCCGATCACGATGTCATCGCGATACCCCAGGGAGACGATACTCTGATGCTCGACGACATGCCGATGTACGTCGATCTCTCCCGATTCCGGATCGTACAGCGTGAGCGCCCCTCCCAGCTGGCCATAGGTCGGCACCGTGCCGATCGCCACCCGGCGGCCTGCGGAGACGAGCGCGAACGGACGGTCTTGTCCATGTTCCTTGAGCGAGAACAGCCTTGCCGGGTTGACCCCTTTTTTCCACGGCTGCCTCGGGTCGAATCGGTACATAATCGCGTACGAATAAATGCCCATATACAAAGAGCCTTCGTGTACGAGCATCCCTTCCGGCTGCCCCACGGAGCCGTATTCGGTCACTGCATCCGCCTCCGGATCGTACATCGCATTGCCTCCGGAGAAAAATCCGCCCGCATATAAACGATCGTCCGGACTAACCGCCAAGCTTTGGATTTTGTTCGGCTGTCCCGGCAAATTCGTCTCTATGATCGCGCCCCGATCCACCTGAGGATTGAAGACGAAGAAGTTGCCGTCCGACATAACGCTGAGCAAACTCCAGCCCGGGTAGAGCGTCTGATCCTCCCATCGGATCCAGACGAAGTTCCGTGCCGGCGCCGCATACGTCCATGAAGTCGGGAACAGCTCCCGGGTGTCCGCATCGTACCCATGAATGCGATTGTCCTTCACGAAGTAGAAGCGCCCCGACTCCGGATGAGGGTCGGATACGTTCCAGCCGATGCAGCCCCCGACCCGGTCTATCCATTCCCGAGCCGCCAGATCGTATACGAGCATCGTATTCGTCGTAGATAGCCGCGCGAACAAGTAACCGCCTGCACACGTCACATCATAGACGGTCTGCTCGGCTTCACAGCCTTCCGGCAGCGGGATCTCCGTTTTGTCCCCAGTACGCGTATCGATCGCCACCAAATGAGCGCGCACTGTCCCGATCCCCGCGTATACATAGCCGCCTGCGGCCGACACGCACCGGCCATACTGCTCTCCCTCCACGACGGTCCCGTAATCGCGAAACGTTCCGTTCGCCGGATCGTAGCCGAATACTTTGCCTCCGTTCCACGTGCCCCCATACACATGGCCCTGCTCGTCGTATGTAAGATTCCACAGAAACGCTTCGCTCTCGATCGGCTTGCCCAAGTTCTCAAGCGCATCCGCCCCCGCTCGCAGCCGGTACAGCATCCCTTGCGCGCTGCTCATGTACAGCGTCCCGTCCGGCAGTCGGACCACGCCCCAGCAGTGGGTGGAGCCCTCCAGCTCGAAGCTTCGCACCGAACGCCGCTCGTACACGTCGATGATGTGCAGGGTTGCGACTTTTCCGCAGGATACGGCATAAATGCACGGCCGCTCTGCCTCGCTCGGATCATAGGCCGCCGCTACGATGCTGACGGTATGGATGGGACTGCCTAGCGCTTTGATTGCCAAACCAAACACCCTCTCTTCTCCTCAACTCGATTCCCTGCCTTACATATACACCCGATACAGGATAAAGACAAGTTATTTTTCCGGCAGCCTTAAGAAAATTTTAGGAAAGCTTATGAATTCGTTACAGTTTGCTTAAACTCTCCTTTCTATAATGATCCTAACTTTAGTAGAAGGAGAACTTGGTGATGAAACGACTGTTCGCGATCGTGCTGCCTCTCGGCCTGTTATTCGCTTACTATATATCGACCCAGACGGAGGGATGGGCTTCAAGCGAGCGGCCGGTGCAGCTGCAGGCTCGCGCCGCGATTATGCTCGACGCGGACACTGGCCGCGTCCTGTACGAGTTCAATGCCGACACGGCCCTGCCGCCCGCCAGCATGTCGAAGATGATGACGGAGCTGCTGCTCCTCGAGGACGTACGCAAAGGGAAAGCCAAATGGGACGAGCCTGTGAAGACTAGCCGGTATGCCGCAGATGTGACCGGTTCGCAAGCCGGCTTCAAGTCGGGCGATACGCTTACGCTCCGGCAAATGTTTCAAGCGATCGCGATCCAGTCGGCGAATGACGCCGCGGTCGCCGTCGCCGAGCACTTGGCGGGCAGCGAGAGCGCGTTCGTCGACCGGATGAACCGCAAGGTGAAGGAGCTCGGGCTGTCGAGCCGCGCTTACTTCGCCAACGCGTCGGGGTTGCCGCTTGCCGACCTAGGCTCCTATGCCCCGAAGAACGCCCACAAAGAGACGCTGCTGACGTCCCGGGATACGGCCCTCCTCGCCCGGGCGCTCATCCAGCAATACCCGGAGGCGCTCAGTGTGACCCGTCAGTCGGAGGTGGTGCTGCCCGCGTCCAAGATCAAGCTCACCACGACCAACGAGCTGCTCGACGGTCAGCCGTTCGCTTATCCCGGCGTCGACGGGTTCAAGACCGGATTCACGGACGCGGCCGGCTATTGCTTCACCGGAACGGCCGAGCGGGGCGGCAAGCGCTTGATTACCGTCGTCATGGGGACCGAGACGCCGGAGGCCCGTTTCACGGAGACGGCCAAGCTGCTCGACTATGGCTTCCGTATTGTGGGGAAGGTCAAGTGAGCCCTTCAAACACCATCTCTATAAGCTTTCCTGACGCCTCGGAATTGAACTTTCTGCTCGCAACAAAAGCTTCTCTAAAGAAGGACTCGACGACATCTCCGAGAAGGCTCCATTAGGAGCTTTTCTTATACAATACCGAACACCGTCCGGTTCGCGGACGGTATTCGGTGTTGGTATCAAGTTTGACGCAGTTACATTTCCTTGGATTGAAGACTAGTCACAGCACTTAAAGCCCGCTGTACTTGCACGAGCGTGGCCACGATGCGATACCGGCCGCGCAGCGGCTCGTAGCCGAGCTTGCGGTTGATGCCGAGCATGGGGGCGTTCAGCGAATCGTTGTCCGTCCGGATGTACGGCGCTCCGCAATCGATCGCCTTCTGGATGGCGAGCAGCTTCAAAGCCATTGCGATACGCCGACCCCGGTAGGCGGCGCTGACGGCGGTGTACTCGTGGTACACGGCGCCCGTCTGTCTGTTCTGGATCAGATTGGCAACGCCTACATAGCGGTCGCCTTCCGCTGCGATCAGCACCATGTCGGGTTTGTCGCCTTCAGGATACAAGTACCATTTGCGCCATTCGCCATAACCCGGGACATCGCCCAGGAACCCGGGGATGTCTCTCAGCGTAGCCACATACATGTCGTACAGCTTCCGCTCGTTCGCTTCGCCCGGCTCGTCGGCCAGCGTCAGGAAACGGATGCCGGACGCTTCCACTTCCCGGACCACATCCGTATGAGCCAAACGCACGGCGACGCTCTCATCCTCGAGCGATAGCACGGACTGGAACGAGTGGCGCTCCACGGCAAAGCCGCGCCGCTCGGCGAACCGCAGCGCGGCCGGGTCGTCGTCCCATACTTCGGTGATCAGGTCGGAAGCCTGCAGACGGCTCGCCCAATCCGCAATATGGCGAAGCAGCCGGTCCCCGATCCCTTGGCCTCGATGTGCCGGGGCTACGACCAGCGTATTGTTCAGATAGCCCGGCTCGGTCCACGGCGCTCTCCAGGACCAGACGTATCCGACGATCTCGCCCCGCTCATTCACCGCCACTTGCCGTTCGCGGTCGTAGCCGATCAAGCGCCCCTCCTCGTTCAAGCTGGTCTTGCCTACCTTATACAGCTTGCCATCCTCTTCCTCCAGCTTCTCCGCCGTCGTCGGCTCGGACCAATATTCGTTCAATAGGCGCGCGAGCGCCGGGTAATCGTCGGGCAGCTGCAGAGCTCTCAGTACGATCAATTGGCACACCTCATTTCGATTGGATCCGTCTTCGTTCAGGGCGTTTGTTCCGTCTATCCCTCATCCTGCACCCCAAACTAAGTATAAAATCCAGCTCCCTCCGTGCCATAGGGAAAGGATGATTTGAACCAAACTTGCCTGCCGCCATCCGGCAACTGCCCGATCCCCCCGGGCTCGGACACGCAACTCAGACAGGCCAAGCGCATAGGCTAAAGTATTGTTGCGGAAATGGAAGTTCGATTTTGTCAGGCGAGAGGGTGAAAGACTCATGTGTGGAATTACGGGATGGGTTGACTATCGGAAAGATTTGACCAGCTATCCGTCCATTCTCGTGAATATGACGGAAACGATGGCGTTGCGCGGACCGGACGCCTCCGGTACTTGGCTGTCCCCCCATTGCGCGCTCGGGCACCGCCGGCTCAGCGTCATGGATCCGGAGAACGGCGCCCAGCCCATGACCCGACGTAAGGGGGATTATGCGTATACGATCGTCTATAACGGGGAGTTGTATAATGCGCCGGAGCTGAAAAGAGAGCTGGAAGGGCGCGGCTACCGGTTCTCCACGACCTGCGATACGGAGGTGCTGCTCGTCTCCTATATAGAGTGGGGGCGCGCATGCGTTGACCGGCTGAACGGCATATTCGCCTTCGCGGTCTGGAGCGAGGAAGAGCGGAACTTGTTTCTGGTGCGGGATCGTGTCGGCGTGAAGCCGCTTTTTTATTCTTACCAGCACGGCACGTTCCTGTTCGGCTCGGAGCCGAAGGCGATTCTCGCCCACCCGAGCTTCCAGCCCGAGGTCGACCGCGAAGGGCTCGCGGAGCTGTTCCTGATCGGTCCGGCCCGGACGCCGGGCAAGGGCATCTACCGCGGCATGGCCGAGCTGAAGCCCGGCCACTGCATGGTTGTGGACGCGAACGGATTGAGCGTGAAGACGTATTGGCAGCTCGAGAGCCGGCCGCACGAAGACGACGTAGACGCCACGGCGGCCAAGGTGCGCGAGCTGCTCGTCGACACGGTCGAGCGGCAGCTCGCGTCCGACGTGCCTGTCGGCACGCTGCTGTCCGGCGGGCTCGACTCGAGTGCACTGACCGCCATCGCGGTCGCGGCGTACAACCGCAGCGGCCTGGGCGCGCTGCAGACGTTCTCGGTCGATTATGTCGACAACGACAAGCATTTCCAATCCAGCGTGTTCACGCCGAACGTGGACGCCCCCTGGATCCAGCGCATGGTGGAGCACCTGGGCACCATTCATCACGATATTCGCTTCGACACGCCCGAGCTCGTGGAGGCGCTGCGCGGCACCGTCCTCGCCCGCGATACGCCGGGCATGGCCGACATCGACGGCTCCCTGCTCCTGTTCTGCCGCGAGATCAAGAAGGACGTCACCGTCGCGATCTCGGGCGAGGCGGCCGACGAAATCTTCGGCGGCTACCCGTGGTTCCACCGCGAAGAGTCGCTGAACGCGAACACGTTCCCTTGGTCACTCTCCGCCGAGACGCGGCTCAGCATGCTGTCGCCGGAGCTGCTCGACTGGCTCCAGCCGCAGGCGGTGCTCGCCGCCCGCTATGAGGAGGCGATCTCGGAAGTGCCGCGGCTCGCCGGCGAGACCGGTGTGGCGCGACGCATGCGCGAGATGTCCTACCTGAACATCACGCGCTTCATGCCGACGCTGCTCGACCGGAAGGACCGGATGAGCATGGCCGTCGGGCTCGAGGTGCGCGTGCCGTTCTGCGACCATCGGCTGATCGACTACGTGTTCAACATCCCTTGGGAGATCAAGACGGCCGGCGACCGGGAGAAGGGCATCCTCCGCCGGGCGCTGAAGGGCATCTTGCCGGACGATGTCCTGTTCCGCAAGAAAAGCCCGTATCCGAAGACGCATAATCCGAACTACTTGCAAGCGCTGCAAGGGCAGCTGCTGGACGTCCTGAACGAGCCTTCCTCCCCGATCCTCGAGTTCATCGATGTCGCGCGGGTGCGCAGGCTGGCGGAGTCCGACGCGTCGCAGATGAATCTGCCCTGGTTCGGGCAGCTCATGTCGGGGCCGCAGCTGCTCGCGTACTTGTGGATGATGAACATGTGGCTGAAGGAGTACAATGTGAGCGTGGTCCGGCAATAATCGAACTGGAGCATGCTCTCCCTGCGTTTACCGCCAAAAACCAGCCTGCTTGCCTCCGTTAGGGGGCTGCAGGCTTCTGTTTTGGATCCGGCATCGCTGCGATCGAAATTTTTCTCCATGGAAGGCTATACAATTCCCCAAACAAGTGTAGAATGAAGCAATGAGAACTTTGAAACCAATATCCGAATGAGTAGGAGTGCTGTAATAGATGGCTCAGGAACTAATGTTGTTAACCCCGCAAGGATATGCGGAATTGGAAGCGGAATTGGAGGACCTGAAGGTCGTGAAGCGCAAGGAATTGGCTGAGCGGATCAAGGTGGCGATCAGCTACGGCGATCTGAAAGAGAACAGCGAATACCATTCGGCCAAAAACGATCAGGCGTTCATGGAAAGCCGGATCAAGCAGATCGAGCATATCCTGAAAAACGCCCGCATTCAAGAGAGTCAGGATGCGTCCACCGTTCAGCTGGGGTCGACCGTGATCCTGAACGATATCGAATTCGCGGAGCGGGTCGAATACCGCATTGTGGGAGCCGCCGAGGCCGATGTGTCGCAAAACAAAATCTCGTACGAGAGCCCGCTCGGCAAAGCGCTGATGGGCCAATCCGTAGGCGCCCGGATCGAGGTCGCCGCTCCGGCCGGTACGATCGAGTACGAGCTGCTCGAGATCAAGATCGGCTAAGACAAGCACCAGGATACATGACGGGCAACCCACAATGGGGGTTCGGCGGCGTGCCCGCGTTCATCACCCGCGATCGCTCGCAACCCCTCGGTGCATGCGTCGGTAGGCGGTCGGGGACATCGCGTGCTCCCGGACGAACGCTCTTGTGAACCCGTACAAGTCCGGATATCCCACCGTGAGCGCGATCTCGGTAATGGAGCGGTCGGAGGTGCCCAGCAAGGCACGCGCCTCCTCCATGCGCAGCCGCTGCAAGTATTCGCGGGGCGGAAGGCCGAACCGTTCGGCGAACCGCTGGGTGAAATACGATCGATTCAGCTTGACGTGCAAAGCAGCCTCTTGGACCGTGATGCCCTCCCGGTAATGCAGCTTCATATAAGCTTCGGCATCGAGCAGCTTTCGCTCGATGGGAGAAGCGGCCCCGTCGGATGCGGGTGAAGGCTCGGACATGGCATACATTGGGCCGGGTGATGTTGCTGTTGTAGAGCCAAGCGAGCTGGGGGTCGAGACCGCCGTCAAGCGGCTGAACCAAGCATAGAGCGAGCTCTGAAGCCGGAGGGCCGATGGGAGTCCTCGGTCTTCTTCGTCGAATGCGGTGTACAAAGCTTTCCACTCCGGAGGGTCTTCTTCTGCATGCCCGCATCCTAAGGCTCGATACGCACGCTTAACCGGCTGTTCGGGAGTGACGCCGGCTCCCTGAAGCATCGCCGCCGCTTGCGGTCCGTCGAACGCCAACCAGCCCAGCTTCAAAGGACCAGCGCTCCTTCCTGCAAGCTCTTCCTCTGTCCCAGCGATCCCGTACTGGTAGACGACCTGCGGGAATTTGCAAAACCAATCCCCAGCCTCCAGCCGGTAACGTCCTTCCGGAGAGTCCAACAATAGGCTTCCGCTCCGAACCCAATGGATGCTGTAGCATTCGATCGCCCTCGGCCCTACCCAATAGCTCGGCTTTGCGATGTTGCAGCCGATTCTTAGAGGCCATAGGCCTCCGGCCCGCTCCAGGTCGCCAGGCATTCTATATTTGAACTCCGCGTACTCGTGTGCATACTCCTTCAAGCGGTACTCCTCCGTCATCAAATTATAAAACTACGAAAAGCAACAAAATGATAAACGCTCCCAACAAAATGTCGTTCTCAGCAGCGATCCCGATTCGCTATGATTATCCTAGGCTAATTAGCACTAGTATAGCAGAAGAGAGGGGCTTGGGGCTTTGCGAAAACCAAACATATTGCTAATCACAAGCGATCAACAGCATTGGAATACGATCGGAGCGTTCAACCCGGAAATCTCGACCCCGAACTTGGACCGGCTCGTCCGGGAGGGCACCGCGTTCTCGCGCGCCTATTGCCCGAACCCGACGTGTACGCCGACGCGCGCCTCCATCATCACCGGGATGTACCCGAGCCAGCATGGCGCCTGGACACTCGGCACGAAGCTGCTCGAGGACCGGCAGACGGTGGGGGCGTTGTTCTCCGATGCCGGCTATCGCACCGCCCTCGTGGGCAAGGCGCATTTTCAACCGCTGAAGTCGACGGATACTTATCCTTCGCTGGAATCGTACCCGATCATGCAGGACTTGGATTTCTGGAGAACGTTCCAGGATTCGTTCTATGGGTTCGATCATGTGGAATTGGCGCGCAACCATGCGAATGAAGCTCACGCCGGCCAGCACTACGCGATCTGGATGGAAGAGAAGGGATGCTTGAACTGGAGAGACTATTTCGTCGCGCCTACTGGGACGATGGATCCGCAGCAGCGGCACAAGTGGCCGATTCCGGAGGAGCTTCATTACGATGCGTGGATCGCGGAGCGCACGAACGCCCTGCTGGAGCAATACCGAGAGGCCGACGAGCCGTTCTTCCTTTGGTCGAGCTTCTTCGACCCGCACCCGCCTTACTTGGTTCCCGAGCCTTGGGACACGATGTACGATCCCGATCGGCTGACGATCCCGGAGGCGACGCCGGGCGAGCATGACGGCAACCCGCCGCATTTTCGGATGACGCAGGAGGCGAATCCCGATTTCTCCGCGCTGAAGGAAACCGGATACGGCATTCACGGCTACCACTCGCATGTCCGCCTGTCGGACCAGGAGCGCAAGCAGCTGGTCGCCACCTACTACGCGATGACGAGTCTGATGGATAAGTATATCGGCCATATTCTGGACAAGCTCGACGAGCTGGGACTCGCGGACGATACCCTGGTCGTGTTCACGACCGATCACGGGCATTTCTTCGGCCAGCACGGCCTGCAGGCGAAGGGCGGCTTCATGTACGAGGATCTGATCAAGCTGCCGTTCATCGCCCGTTATCCCGGACGTATCCCGGCCGGACATCGTTCAGATGCGATTCAGTCGCTCGTCGACTTGGCCCCGACATTCCTGAGCTTCGCCGGCCTGCCGATTCCGCATGCGATGACCGGGGTCGATCAGAGCGGGGTGTGGGCGGGCACGAAGAGCGCCGCCCGGGACCACGCGATCTGCGAGTTCCGTCACGAGCCGACGACGATCCACCAGAAGACATACGTCGATCGCCGCTACAAGCTGACCGTGTACTATAATCAAACGTACGGCGAGCTGTTCGACCTGGAGCGCGACCCCGGCGAGATTCGGAACCTATGGGACGATCCGGACTCGGCTGCGCTGAAGTCCGAGCTGCTGCTCAAGTATATCTGGGCCGAGCTGGGCAAAGAATCGATGCCGATGCCGCGCATCTGGCATGCTTAATAACTAGACCCCGCCATGTTCCGACGGAACGGAAACAATGGCGGGGTCTTGTTCGGTACAAGTCTATAAAGGCGGGATATCGGCGAACAGGTCTTTGACTATGAATGAGACGCAAGGAAGCTTCTCGGAATGCACGCGGTCGTTTTCTTCGAACAAATCCTGAAGTTCATAACGATCGTCGAGCAATACGAAGCGCTCTAGCGTGATCGCTTCCGGATCGACAATCCAATATTCGGGAACGCCGTACCGAGCATAGGTAGCGGCTTTACCTACTTTGTCCCGCTTGCGCGAGCCTGGCGACAAGATTTCGACCGCCAAATCCGGAGCTCCTTCAACGCCTCGTTTCGTTATGATGGATAATCGGCTTCGATGGATCATCATGATATCCGGTTGCCGTACATCATGCTCACTCAATATAAGGTCCAGAGGGGCATCACAGATCATATATTCGGAACGGCAGCTGTTCTTCAGAATATATTCAAGCTCTCCGCTGATCGATTGGTGCGGGAATGAAGGCCCCGGCGACATCAGCTCCAGCTTCCCGTCCACCACCTCGTAGCGATTGCCGTCGTCAGGCATTGCGGCATATATCTCGTAGGTGACCGGTTGTTCCTTGATCTCGTCCGGCTTGCGAATGGGCTCTTGTTTCGGCTTCTTATCCTCCTGGGTCATTCCTTCCTCCCCCTTACTGAACGTGACGTGTCCGTCTCCTATTTTTTAATATAGCATACTGCCTGATCGGCGCCTATTCCTGCAAATACGTGCTCACCTTGTTCTGAATCACTTTGGCCGTCTCCTCGGCCGTCTTCTGTCCGCTGAAGAAAGGGGCGGATTCCTCCAATACGATTTTGCGCACCTTCGGGTCCGTCTCGGCAAACGTCTGCACGCTCGACATGTAAGCTTCGATCCGCGCGAGATCCTTCGGCTCCGGCGGCTTCGGCACGATTTCCTTGCCGTCCTTGCCCATCAGCTTAATCTGCTGGCCGGGTTTGGACACCCCGAGCTCCTCCGACCGCTTCTTGTTCGCATTTTTGTGGACGGCGAAGCCGGCGAGATCGCGGGACACTTGCATCTCCTCCGACAGCAAATATTTGACGAACTCCCAGGCTTCCGCCTTGTATTTCGACTTGCTGTTCATCGCGAGCATCAGATCGGACGTGAAGCTGAGTCCCTTCTTCTCCTTCTCGGTCGGCAAGTTGTAATACACCCCATTGCCGTTAAACGATGTCTGCGTCAGGAAGTACATATCTTCGTATTGGCGCGGGCTGATCGATTGGAACAGAGCCGCATCCCGGCTCGCCCCGCTCGGGCCCTTCGGCATCGACTTGGCCAGCTCCAGCATGTCGAGGAACGGTTTGCCCGTGAAGCTCGCTTTTTTCGCCCCCGCGTCGACGAATTGCGTATAGCTGCTGTCTAAAAGCAGGCCTAGCAAGTCGGAGTCCGTCAAGTTGCCGATCGCCGGGCCGTCCGGCACTCCATCTTTATTCACGTCCTGGATTTTGGTGTCCGCGATCGCCTTGAAATCTTTCCACGTCCATTTGGTATCGTCGATGGCAGCGCCGGCCAGCAGCTCCTGGTTGCCCAAGAGCATGTTCAACGAAGCTTTGATCGGCAAGGTGTACAAGCCATCCTTATAGATCAAGGCATCGAACACATTCGTGAAGTACTGGCTTCGATCGAATGAGGTATCTTTTTTGATCCAATCGTTCCAGTTGTCCAGCAGCTTCTTGTCCACGTATTTCTTGTAAGGCAGCTGATCGACCAAAATCAAATCGGACGCCTTGCCGCTCATCAGCTCCGTGCTGACGGTGGACAAATATTTCTCCTGGCTCTGCGTATCCTTAGGGCCGCCGATGTTGACCATCTGCTTGCCGTCCGTCTTGGGCGCGGCGATCGTCTCCTTGATGTCGATTTTGATGTCCGGGTGCTTCGCTTCGAAGTTGGCCTTCGCGGTCTCCAAATATCGGTTGGATGTAATGACGGAAAGCGAAATCGTCTTCGTGCCCGGTGTGCCGGATGCCCCCGGCGTCTCCTTCGATTGGGTGGCGGGCGGGGTGCTGCCGCAAGCCGAGAGCGTCAGCAGGGCCGTAAGGGTCCCGGTCGTCCAGGCGGTTGTGTACCAGCGTTTGTTCATCGATACTCCACTCCTTGTTCATAGAATGATTGGAATTGCCGCGCATGGCGGCTGATGCTCCACATGACGCTCGCCGCCGCGAGCAGAAACAGCTCGCCGGGGCGGACCGCATACACGGCGCCGGCGCCTGCAGCCCAGGCTGCCGCTGCGTTCAGCCCGACGCCGGCCGTCAGCGCGAGGCAGAGCCGCGTCGCCTGGGCGCTCGCCGGCATGCGAAGCAGCGCCCACTCGCGCAGGCCGAGCCCGGCCAGCGGGAGGCCTAGCAGCAGGCCTGCGGTGCTCAGGCCCGTCACGAGGCTGTCGGTCCGCTGCCACAGCCACTCGGGCGGCGACGGGACGTAGCCCATCCCGGCCGCCTGCGCCTGCCACGCCTCACGCAGCCGATCGACGTAGAACGAGACGTCGATCAGCTCGTCGGGCAACGATTCCGGCGGGATGTAGAAGCCGTAGCGCGCGCAGACAACCGCGAAGCTCGCGACGGCGGCGCAGGCGGCTGCGGCCAGCGCGAGGCGGGCCAACGCGGCGCCGTCCGCGCGGAGCAGGTCCGCCGCATCGAGGCGGCGCAAGCCGGCGGCGGTCCGCGCGGCGAGGCGTCTCGCGGCCCGGACGGCGAGCCTGGCGGCGAGGAGCGCCGCCGCGGCGCCGAGCACGAGCCGCACGAGCGCCGGCTTCTGTGCCGTCCAGCGCTGCTCGCGTGCGTAGTTCACGAACGCGTAGCGGCTCGAAGGCTGGCCGATCGCGGCGAGCGCGGTACGCGCTTCGGCAACGCCGTTCACGATCGCGCCGTCGCCCATCTCGAGCTCGATCGCGCCGACCTTGACTCGAGGGGCGAGCTCCAGCAGCGTCGTGACCGGGATGTACATGTCCGGCGTACCGTTGTCGGTCATGCTGGCGAGGAGCGACCCGTCATCCGGCGAGACGGCTACGCCGATGATGCGGAACGGCTCGCCGAGCAGGCTGACCGTCAAGCCGACGACTTCGCGCGAGCCGAACAATGCGTCCGCGAGCGCCCCGCTCACGACGGCGACGCGGCTCGCCTCCTTCACCGGCGTCGCGCCGATCCAGCTGCCCGGCTGCGCCTGCAGGCGGTGGAACGCCGCATAGCCGGCGCTCACGCCGAGCAGATCGGCGTTCGCGGTGCGGCCGCCGGCAGTTGTGACCATGGCGGGCGTGCGCGCCATGTAGGACGTGCGGCCGGCGCTCCACCGGCGGTCGAGCTCCTCCATGTCCTCGGCCGTGAGTCCGGCCGAGGCGCTTGGGTCGGCCGCCAGATCGACCGTGGCGGCCACCTTGCGCAGCCCCACGGCGCCGTTCGCGAGCTCCCACTGGTCCGCGAACGCCGCCGATAGGCCGCTCCCGGCCAGGAGCAGCGCCAGGCCGACGAACACCATCCATGTGGACAGCCGTGCGGGGATCCTCATGGGCTTTCCCTCCTCCCTGTCCGTGAATTGAGCGGCCTCATGGTGCCAGCATGACCCGGTCGCCGTCGCTGATCGGCTTGCTTGTCGAGGCGATGACTTGATCGAGCGGCGTAATGCCCGTCTCGACGGCGGACATGCTGTCGTCCGCGTCGCTGACGGCGACGTTCGCCCGCAGCGCGTAATATTCGGTGCCGAGCGGGCCTTTGCGCTCCTTCATCACATACACGTATTGCCCTTGGTCGTCTTCGCGAATGACCGAGTTCGGGAGCAGCATCCGGGACGCCGGCATCCGCTTCGAGAATAGCACCTCTCCGGCTTCCCCGCCTTTCAACCGGCTGTCGGCGAGATCGACGACCATTTCCTTGCGTCCCGCCGAGGCGGAGCTGCTCGAGCTGCTGCTCGAGGAACTGGAGCTGCCGGAACCGCTCGTACCGCTGCCTGAGGTTGTTACGTCGTCTAGGGCGCTCAGCTTGCCTTTGATCCGCACATTATTCAGCGAGGGCATCATGACCTCCACGGTGTCCCCTACTGTCAGGTAGGCCGCTTTTTCGGCGACGACGCTCATTTTGAACTGGTAGCCTTTGCTCTGATTCGTAACCCGGACCGCCGAACGGCTCGCGTTCACCGCTAGTCCCGCAGTGGCGTTCACCTCGGTGACGATACCGGATACCGTCGAGACCAGGGTGGAGCCGGTTCTCAATTGCTCCTGCAGCTGGGCGATTTTGCGCTCTTGGATTTGCATGTCGAGCTTCGCGCTCTCCATATCCCGGGTCAGGTCGCGGGCTTGTTTCTCGGCGCCGGTCTTCTGCGCTTCGATGTAATTGTCTTTCATTTTCTCAAGCGACAGCTTCTTCTGCTCATAGCGGGCCTGCTCGTCGAGCAGCGTCACTTGGGCGTCCGCCGTCCGGAACGTCAGGAGCGGCTGTCCCGCCGAAACCGTATCGCCCACTTCCACGAGCACCTGGTCCACCGCCCAGCGCGAATCGGCGACATAATCGACGATCTCGGCCGGCGTGATGATCCCGCTCCCGCTCACGTCATGGGACAAGGAGCCGGGCGCCGCCTTCTGCACCGTCACCTGCGGGAGGGAGTACGTGAGCAGCGTGCTGGACAGCAGGGTCAGCGCGATCAGCATGAGCGCGAAAACGAGCATGGCCCGGCGAATGGCGCGCTTGCTCCCGGGCCGGCCGGACGCCTGTTCGCCCGCCCGACTCTGGAGCTCTCCCTCGATGACGGCAGGTTGTGTCGATTCCATCGGCTTTCCTCCTCTCGCTCTCCATTGTTAGCCTTTGATCCCGGACAGCTGAATGCCCTCGATCAGATCTTGTTCTGCATACAGCATGACGAACAGCGTCGGCAGCATGTACAGGGCGCACGCCGCGAAGGCGATACCCCGCTCCCCAACGCTAATGACGGCCAGATAGACCGACAACGGCTGCTTCATCGCGTCCTGCAGGAAGATGAGCGGCTGCTCCACCATGTTCCAGTTGTCGATGAACACCAGAATGGCGAGCGCCGCCATCCCGGTGCGGCTCATCGGGACGATGATCTGCCAAAAGATGCGCAGCGTGCCCGCCCCGTCCACCCGCGCGGCCTCGAGATACGCATACGGAATGTACATCATGTACTGCCTTAGCAAAAACACCCCGAACGCGCTGAAGATGCCCGGATAGATGATGGAGCCGTACGTGTTCAGCAAGCCGAGCTTGTCGGCCATGATGAAGTTCGGGACGAGCGTCACCTGGAACGGCATGAGCATCGTTACGATGTACATGAAGAACAGCGGCTCCCGGAACCGGAATCGCAGCTGCGCGAACGCGTAAGCCGCGAGTGAAGCGACGGCTAGCTGTCCCAGAATGATCGGCACGGTGAGCCGTACCGAGTTCCAGAACAGAAGCAGAAACTGCGGCTTCTTGACGAGCACGTTGTAATAGGGCGACAGCGTAACCCGGTCCGGGATCCATTTCAGGCTGACGTACGCGCCTTGCAGCCGGGGATCGTCGGCGTTCTGCGCGGTCCGGTTCTCCGAGATCGGGTAAAAGCTCGCTGTGATCTCGCTCTCGCTCATGAGCGAATTCGTGAACGTCAGGGCCACCGGGAACAGGAACAGCAACGCCAGCGCGGCCATGACCGCGGTCAGCATCGTTTTTTTGAACACTTGCATGGCCTCGCCCCCCCTCGTATTTCTTCTGGAGCTGGCAAAGTTGGACGGCCCTCCGGACAACCCTGCCACTCGCTATGGTGCAATTGTGGCGAACTGCGAATGTTGCCCCTGCAACATTCCGCCCTTCTACTCCCCAGCTGGTGGGAGGCGGACTTCTGCGCAGCGGAGAACAGAAGAAGGAGCGGAGAAGCGGAGCGTCCGCCTTTGAAATCTCGTCCCAACCGTAACAAGTTCCATCCAAGGGACGAGATTTCAACAGCGGTCGGAGCCCTTTTTCTGTTCGGAGCCTCTCCGGAGCCTCTTCGGAGCCTCACCCGCGCTCCCACCAACTGTCACCCGCCAATCGACTTACTAATTCGCCTCTCGGCCACGAACAGCACGAGCACCAGCCCCACCACCACAAGTGCCATCAAAAACGCCGCACTCGTCAGCTTCTGATAATCAAGCGCCTGGAACATGTTGTTCATGTAGTGCTGCAGCATGTAGATGCTGTCGTGCGGATACTCCCCGGCGATCGTATACGTCTCGCGGAACACCTTGAACGAATTGATGATCGACATGATGAAGACGAAGAACGACGTCGGCGTTATGTAGACGAGGGTGATCGTCCTCCACCGGCGAAAAGGCCCCGCGCCGTCGATCGAGGCGGCTTCGTAGTACTCGGCGGGAATGTGCTGCAGGCCGGCCAGGAAGAGCACCATGTTGTAGCCGACGTTTTTCCACAAGTACACGATGATGACCACCCAGAGCGACGCCCCGCTCTCCATCCAGTCCAAAGGCGCTACACCCCAGGCATGAAGCCAGCCGTTCAGCGTGCCGTTCAGATCGAACAGCACCTGCCAGACGAGCACGATCGACGCGACCGGAATCACGAGCGGAGCGATGAACGCGACGCGGAACCAACGCCGGAAGTACAAGCTCCGGTTCAGCAGCATGGCTAGCCCCAGCGACAAAGCCATATTGAGCGGAACGCTGATTGCCGTGAACCGGAACGTGTTGAACGCAGCCCGCCGGAACACTTCGTTGTGCAGCAGGTCGGCATAATTCGCCAGCCCCACGAAGGTGCCGTCAATCGGCGTATCGTAGAGCGAATACCGGAGGCCGATGAGGAACGGAACGACGAAAAACAGCAGAAACCCGCCCAAGCTCGGCGCCAAGAACAAGACGGCCAACCACCATTCGCGCACTCGAATTCCAGGCATCCTCCTCACCCTCCCTGCCCTCCAAATTTTGCGGTCGGATGGGCTAACCGTATCATAGGGCGTCAATGTGACAACGGTGTGACAAGGTGCTACAATGGTGCCGGAAGCGAGTGTGGGGAGGAAACGAACGATGGGCAAAACGATTCTCATAGCGGAAGACGAAGGGAAGATGCGCCAGCTGCTGGCCGATTATATCCGGCATGAGGGGTATGCGGTGAGGGAAGCGGCGAACGGCTTGGAAGCCATGCGGCTGTTGGACGCACAAGAGGTGGACATGCTCATCGTGGACGTCATGATGCCGTATATGGACGGTTTCGAAGTATGCCGGACGGTTCGCGCCCGCTCGGGCATCCCCATCATTGTCCTGACGGCCAAGTCTGAGGAATATGACAAGCTGACGGGCTATGACCTGGGAGCCGACGATTATGTGACCAAACCATTCAGCCCGAAGGTGCTGATGGCGAAGATCAAAGCGTTATTCAAGCGGATCAATGCGGATCACGCTCAGCCGGGTGCGGCTGCGGCCGAAATCATCAAGCTGGAGGGCCTGAAGTTCAGCCCGCACTCGAACGAATTATGGCTGGATGACGAGCCCGTTTCGCTCACGCGCAAAGAATTCGACCTGCTCCTATACTTCGTGCAGAATAAGAACATCACCCTCTCCCGGGAGCAGATTCTCGATCATGTGTGGGGATACGATTACGAGGGGGATGCCCGAACGGTGGACACGCACGTTCGCCGCCTGCGGTACAAGCTGGCGCAGCGTGCCGACTATGTCGCGACCGTAAAGGGCTTCGGCTATAAGTTCCAGGTGAAACGATGAGAGTGGACATTTGGAAAAAATGGACGCCGCGTTACTTACGGCCGCGAAGCATCTCTACGAAGCTGTTCGCGATCACTTCGCTTTTGCTGATCGCTTTCCTGACACTGCTCCTCGTCATCCAATCCAACTTTTTCGAATCGTATTACCGACATAAGAAAATGAACCAGCTTGAGGCGGAACTGGCAGCCTTCGCGGCCCAACACTATCAGTCCCCCGCCGATCTGAACGCGCTTCCCAAATTCATCCCCGAGCTGGAGGAGCGCTTGTCCGCCACAGCAGGCATTATGCAGCTTCGCGACGGAACGCTCACGCTGGGGCCTCAGGCAAGAACTAAAGCGATTGTGCAAATGGATAAAAACGGCAACGTGATCAGCATGTCCAATCAGTCCCCGGCCTTCGAGCCGCAAACGTTGATGCCCCTAATGAATGCGCTGAAGAGGTTTCGAAACGATATCGGCTTGACCCGACAAGTGGCCGATCTGGGACACACCGTGTCGTTCCTACCTCCGGCGCTGGGACCCGAAGGCGCCTCGGTAGCCGGAGTCTTTCCGCTCGCAAGCGGCAACGGAGCCGCGGAATATGCACTTATCGCCGCCGTCTCCCTGCAGCCGGTCGGTGAGGCAGCCGGGATCCTCAAAGATTTTTACGTCTACTTCCTCCTGCTGGCGGTAGCGGCGATCCTGCTCCTGACTTACTTGTACTCCCGCATGATTACGCGGCCGCTAAAAAAGCTGAATAACGCCGCATCCCAGATGGCGATGCTCGATTTTACCGTCCGGTGCGACGTACGTTCTCAGGATGAGCTCGGCAGTCTCGGGCATACGCTCAATTTCCTGTCGGGCAATCTGGATGCGACACTGCGGCAGCTCCACTCGGCGAATGAGCAGTTGAAGGCCGACATAGAGAAGGAGAAACAGTTGGAGAAACAGCGGCGGGAGTTCGTCGCTAGCGTGTCGCATGAGCTGAAGACGCCGATCAGTCTGATCAGCGGCTACGCCGAGGGAATCAAGGATGGGATCGTAACAGGCACGCGCAGGGAGGAGTATATCGAAGTGATTCTCGATGAGAGCAGCCGGATGGCGGGGCTCGTTCAAGATATGCTAGATTTGGCGCAGCTCGAATCGGGGAAGTTCAAGCTGAACGAGGCGAAGTTCCCGCTGCACGACTTGATCCGCTCCATGTCGGACAAGATGGAGATGGACTTCCGCCGCAGAGGGATTCAATGTCGTATGGATTTGCGAGGGTCGGCCGAAGCGTATGGGGACGTGTCCCGGATCGGCCAAGTGCTGGCGAACTTGCTGTCCAATGCGAGCAAGCATACACCGGACGGGGGAACGATTCGCATCCAGACGGAAGATGATAAGGACGGGGTGCAGATACGGGTCCACAATGACGGAGCGCCGATTCCGGACGAGGAGCTGCCCCGGTTGTGGGAGACGTTCTATACGGTAGAGAAATCGCACAATCGCGAGCATGCCGCCGGTTCCGGGCTTGGACTCGCGATTGTACGCAACATTTTGGCTTTGCACGGGAGCCGGTACGGCGTATACAACACCGCAGACGGCGTAACGTTTTATTTTACATTGCAGACTGGCGCCGCTTAGCTGCGCGAGGGGTATAAGCCGTAATCCACGCAAATCATGTAACTCATGGCCAAGTAGGGCTGCATATTGTTATGCGGCGCGTTCGCCCCCGTCACCCTGATCGCGTTCGGATTCATCAGAGCCGCCGGGCTCTCCGAGAACACGGGGCTCCCGGAATCGCCGGTCCCGGCCCAATAGGACTGCGAGGGGGAGCTTGTCGTGCCTTCCACGCCGCACTCCGCCGTATGCGTATGATTCGGCAGCTCCGCGATGCTGAGGTTGTAGCTGGAAGAGCCGCCCGATTGCCCGACTGTGCGCGGGGTCAGCCCGGATCCGTTCCCGAAGTGCATGGGTGCGGCTCCCCGAAGATCCGGCAAGCGGAAGTATCTCGAGCGATTCCCGCCGAACGTATCGCCGATGACCGAGTACAAAATTTCATTATCGTTTACAGGCAAATATTGACCTTCGCAGAACGCCCAATTTGGGGGTGCGTACCCCCCGGCGAAAAGCCGGATCTCCCCGTAATAAGGATCCATATCGAAGTCATCGAGCGATCGGCTCTGCATGGCCTCGGAAACCCGCATGGGATAAATGCCGCTCGTCGCAATGCAATATTGCACGGAGAAATACGGCTGCATGTTCGGGTGCGGTTCATTGCGGCCGACGCTCCCAAGCAAGGATGAGCCCATCGTGGTCGTCCACTCATCGGAGTATTCGCTCGCTTCTCCGGATGCCCAGTAATTCCCGGCTGCCTCATGACTGGTCGCAGTACCTCCGCAGACGGCCAAGTGCGTGTGGGAGGGAAGCTCGTCGATCGTAAGGGTATGCGTCTCTTCGCCGCCCGTAGTTCCCAATCGGATCTTGGACGAGAAGTGAATCGGCGTCCTCCCTTGCAGATTCGGGTAAGCGAATGTGGTCTCCCCGTCTCCTCCGTACAAATTGCCGATGACGCGGAACAGCGCTTCCGTCTCCAAGCTTTGTCGGATCGGGAGCACACGGCCGTCGCATTGCGCCCATCCGGGAGGTACGTGCCCATAGGGAAAGGCCCTGATTTCGCCATAGAAAGGTTTTGTCATTCTCGCCCCTCCTGTCGCCCGTCTCTGGAATCATTCCCAGGGTAGGCCCCGGTCAAGGCGATGATGAACGAGACGACCTGGAACGGCATCATATTGCCGTGTACGCCCCCGCCGCCTGTGGATGCAATGGCCTTCGGGTTCATTGTCGCATCGGGAGGCAGCGCGGTGTATTTGGATTCCGTCCCTCTCCCCCATACTTGGAGCGTCGGATCGGTCTGATTAGCGGGACCGGCATCTGCGGCAACCGCATGCGTGTGTGCCGGGAGATGTTCGGGCAGGAGCGCTACGGTCTCCGCGCCTCCGGTGCCGCCGATCGGGTACACGCTGCCGCTCCGGCTTGGCCCGGCGCCAACCGGGATTCGGCCTCGCAGATCGGGCAGGGCGAATGTAGTTTGGCCGTCCCCGCCGTACAGGCTGCCGAGGACGGAGAATAGAGCTTTGTACTCGGCAATGGGGAGAAGTTGTCCGTGGCAAAATGCCCATCCCACAGGCGCGTACAGTCCGCCAAACAACCGAATCTCGCCGACGTACGGATCGGCCTGCATGTCGGTTCCCAGCTTCATGCGGTTCCTGCTCCTTTCGTGAAGTTCATATCGGAGCTAACCCTCCTTTCTCTCATTATAGAAAGCAAAACTGACAAGGAACTGACAAAGCAGGACCAATGGCCTGCTGATACAACAAAAAAAATCCGCCATATAGCGGATTGCATCGAATATCGTAAAGGAAATTTCTTATCAGGTTGGATCAAACCTAAGCTTGCCTGCACGCTTGAGCAGGAAAATCTCTTCTTCTGATTTGACCACCCTGCTGAGCTGGTAATCCAGGCGGTCGTTCGTGACGCCGATCAACGTGAGCAGCTTCTCGTCCGCAGCGATATTCTCGGCTTGGTACTCGTCCAATTTCCGATAAAGGTGGTCAAAACGATCGTTCATTTCTTGACGCAACACAGCAAGTTTCTCATTCATCCCGGACTCCATGCGCTCCAACCTAACGAGAATTTCCTGAATCAGAGCTTCCATTCTGTTCACACCTTCCCTAAACTAATCTTAGTTTATCACGGGAGACTGATATGTGGTATCGTGCTAATCAATCGAACATTCGTTCCGATATCAATCAAAGATTGCACTATCGTCAATATTTTTTCGAGAAAATCAACGCCTCACCCCTGCCCATTAGCAATCCGCTCGCGCAAATAATCCGGCACTCTGCGCATAAACCGTTCCGCGTCCCGGGCGAATCCATATTGCTCGTACAAGCCGTGCGCATCCTTCGTCCCAAGGATTCCTTGAACATTCTTCAATTCGTCCGAAGTTGTGATCGCCTCAATAAGCGACTTCCCCACGCCCTTGCCCCGGTAGTCCTCGTCGATATACACGTCGCACAAATAGTAGCTGGTCGCGAAGTCCGTAATGACGCGGGCAAAACCGATCTGCCTGCCGCCGTCGTACACCCCGTAGCATAAAGAGTTGTCGATGGAGGTACGGATGATCGTCTCTTCCGCCCGATGCTTCCCCCAATAGCTTCTCTCCAAAAAACCTTTGATGACTCCCACATCCAACCGCGATTTATCCGTGCTGATCGTATAGTCCATCCCTACCCCTCCCAGGTTTTTAAAGGTTATCATACCACCTTCCTGAGCGAATGGGATAGTACCCATAAGAAAAAAAGCCGATGCATCAACAGACGCACCGGCCTCACTCCACTTATTGATCCCGCCATAGCTCCAACAGGCGATCGATCGCAACGGCCCTATGGCTGATCGCATTTTTCTCCTCTATCGACAGCTGAGCCATTGTCCGCCCATAAGCAGGTACGAGGAACAATGGATCGTACCCGAAGCCGTTGTCGCCGAGCGCGCGGTCGAGAATCCAGCCCTCGCACGCCCCCTCCGCGTGGAGCGTGGCGCCCGTCTCCGGATCGTGGACGGCCAGCGCGCAGACGAATCGCGCCGTGCTCAGCGCGCGCGCACCATCCGGCGCCGGCTCGGGGGCCGGCGGCTCCAAGGCCGCAGCCGGCGTGGGCCTGAGCTGCTGCAGCTCCCGCAGCAGCTTGCGGTTGTTCGCCGCGTCGTCCGACGGCTCGCCGGCGTAGCGCGCCGAGTAGACGCCCGGCGCTCCGTCGAGCGCATCGACGCACAAGCCGGAGTCGTCGGCCAGCACAGGCAAGCCGAGTGCCTGCGCGATGACGACGGCCTTCTTCTCGGCATTGCCGGCGAACGTGTCCCGGTCCTCAACGATGTCGGGCAGCGCCTCATAATCTGCGAGGCTCTTCACGGTGAGCCCGAGCTTGCCGAATCGGTGAGCAAACTCTCTCACCTTGCCTTGGTTTCGGGTCGCGATGACCAGTACGTTTCCGTTAAGCGCCCCCCGCATATTTCCCTCCGCCTACGACCGAGACGAGCGGCCCGAGCACTTCCTTCTGCTTCTCGATCATGAGCTCGATACCGAGCTCGGCGAGCGCCAGCAGCTCATTCAGCTCTTCGCGAGAGAAGGGCGCTTCCTCGCCGGTGCCCTGCACCTCGACGAATTTCCCTTGCCCCGTCATCACGACGTTCATGTCCACCTTGGCCTGCGAATCCTCCACATAGTTCAAGTCCAGGCACGGCTGCTCGTCAATGACGCCGACGCTGATCGAAGCCAGGAAGTCCGTGATCGGGGAGCTCTTCAGCTTTTGAGTCTCCAGCAGCTTCTGAATGGCAAAGCACAGCGCCACGAACGCTCCCGTAATCGAAGTCGTCCGCGTCCCGCCGTCGGCCTGGATGACGTCGCAATCAATCGTAATCGTACGCTCGCCGAGCGCTTCCAACTCGATCACCGAACGCAGCGCGCGGCCGATCAGACGCTGGATCTCCATCGTGCGTCCGCCGAGCTTGCCCTTCGCAGCTTCCCGCTGGTTCCGCACTTGCGTGGCGCGGGGCAGCATCGAATATTCAGCCGTCACCCAGCCCTTCCCTTGGCCTTTCATAAAAGGAGGCACCCGATCCTCGATCGTGGCGGTGCAAATCACCTTCGTATCGCCGACCTCGATCAGCACCGAGCCTTCCGCATGCTTGATATAATGGGGGGTAATCGCGATTGACCGCGGCTCCGCATAATCTCTTCCGTCAGCTCTCAAACCCATACGTTCACAGCCTCCATCTCTTTTCCGTTCCAACTTCCCTATTGTGCGCTTAACCCCCTCATTTTACCAAAGTCCGACCGGAAAAGCATTAACCCCCTGCTGCAGCTGCCAAAGTCCGTACTACAAGCGCATAGGAAAAGCCGATCCGCAGAGGGATCGGCTTCGGCTGATTGGCTTGATGCAGCACTTACATCTTGATTGGGTTGAGCCCTGTCGGGCGCGTTACGGGCTTGCTCAGGTTTTGGTTGTCGGTTGAAGTTACCGTCGTGTTGCCGTCCACCTTGATCTGTACCTTGGAGACGCCGGCATTTTCCGTCAGGGAGAGAATGACCGATTGAATCGCCGCGCTAGGCGCTTTCTTATCCGTTCCCAGCAGCTTGCCGGTGAAGTTGACGTTCATGACGCCGTCTGCGCCCAATTCGAGCTTAGGTATTTCGAGCGTCGGGGCGAGCACTGACTGCAGCTTGGACTTGACGGTTGGTCCCAGAATCAGCTGCTCCATGACGGCCTTCGCTTTGTCGTCCGTTCGCTTCACCATGCGGGTGACCGGCACGTAATATTTCGTTTTATCGCTCGTCTCGCCTTGGAAGTACAAGGTGACCGGCGTCGTTTGGCCGAACTCCGCACCCTCGGCTCGCTCGAGATTGATCCCAATCGCCCGGGTGAGCGCTCCGTCAATCGGCGTGCCGCCTACCGGCATTTCCGTGAGCGCTTTGCCGTCCAGCCAGATCTGTACGTTGTCGATGCCGGAGAACCCGGTCAGCGTCCACGTGATCGCCTCCATCAGCCTGCGCTCGTCTTGAACGGCGTAATTCTTGAACTCCTTGGAAAAATCGACCGTCGCGAGCTTTTTCTCCTGGTTGATATCGAGCCCCTTGATCTGCGTGCCCTTCGGCAGCACCGCCATGAAATCTTTGGGGAGCTGACCCTTCGAGGCACCGTCCTCCACCATGAACTCCAATGCTTTGCGGGCGACGCCTTCCACTTTGGGCAAATTCATCGTCACGGGCGCGATTAGGCCGTTACGGTCTTTCAGATACAGGGTTGTGGGCTGGGTCTGTCCTTGCACCCCGGCAGAGACAGGGACAGCGCCTCCTTGACCGTCATTCACGGCGACATCGGCAGGCGGGGGATCGATCTCGCCCGATTTCATCAGGGAACACCCGGAAGTCAGCAGAATCGTAACCCCTGCGATGGCTCCCCACTTCATCCAATAGCTCGGCTTCATTGGAATCCTCCTCATGGTTTCTTGGGACTAGGTGTTACTATGTATACGAGCCTTGACAAGTTATATACCTACATTTTGTCCTAAGCTTCGGAAAGTGAAAGTCCCCGTTGATTTTGGGAATGATCCAGCATATGGTATGCTGAGAAGAATACGCACAATGGAGGAATGCCCCATGGCCTACAGCCTGAATAGTCAAAAAGTTGAAGCCGCCACACTTGCCTGGCTGAAAGATCGCGGAGTGACGAAGGAAGAGATCGCCGAGCTGGTCATGTTCCTCCAACAGCCTTACTTCCCTAACTTGACGATGGCAGAATGCCTAGAGACGGTCGAACGGGTGCTGTCCAAGCGCGAGGTGCAAAATGCGATTCTGACCGGCATCCAGCTGGATATGCTGGCCGCGGAAGGCAAGCTGCTCCCCCCGCTGCAGGAGATGATCGAGAACGACGAAGGCTTGTACGGCTGCGATGAGGTGTTGGCCTTGTCGATCGTGAACGTATACGGCAGCATCGGCTTCACGAACTTCGGCTACATCGACAAGGTGAAGCCGGGCATCCTGAAGCGGCTGAACGACAAGTCGACAGGCGAGACGCATACGTTCCTCGACGATATCGTCGGTGCGATCGCGGCGGCGGCGAGCAGCCGGATCGCGCACCGCAAGCAGGCGGAGAAGGAAGCGGAGCATGAGGCCAAGGGAGCTCCCTTGCCGTAGGTAATTTATGAAAAAACCTGACCTATAGTTTCACAGGTCAGGTTCTTTGTGATTGAGTTAATCGGTCTGGTGCGTTTAAAATTCCCCGAACATGACATTGTCTATATAGAAATCGTCCCCGACCGGGGCGGTACCTCCGCTTGCGAATTTAATCCCATCCAATGCATCGAACAGAAGCGGATAGGATGTTCCGACGGTTCCTACTTTTTTCCCGTTCACATATATATTTGCGGAAGTCAAGCTCGCTTCCAAACGAATACGACTCCAAGTTTTAATAGGAACGCTTCCCGCGGGCGCTATGACCACCCATGCCTTGGAATTGTAAAAACGGAGACTTGCATCGGGAAATACGGCCAAATGATAAGCCGTTTGCTTGCCGTTTATCATTTGTCCTGTAATGCCGAATATATTGGCGGCTCCAATCGCTTCCGGATAGATGCGGAAGTCAAGGCTCTTATTGGACGAAGGATCGGTTTCTTTGCTAATTGATGCTATACCCGATGCGGAGTTATCATAAACCCGTAGCGATTTGGAGCTCTCAAAGCCTCTAGTTGCCGATACCGAACCAGTGAGCGTTACTTCTCCGTAACCTTGCGGAAGAGCTCCTGAAGCGTCGTTTTCGAACGTATCCGCATAGACCGGATCTGTGGTAAACGCCACATCGTCCACGTAATAATCGTCGCCTTTACCGTCAGGATCTCCGCTTACCATCCTGAACGCGCTTAATAGAGGGGGCTTTTCATCCGGCATCTTATCGATTACGCCGATTAATCGTTGATTGACAAACAATTTAAACGCTTTTTCGTCCGCAACCATTCGAAAACGACTCCACTCGTTTGCCTGGATGGTTTGTTTACCCGCAATCTCCTTCCACCCTAATCCGTTATCGGAACGAATGCTTCCGTCCGGTTGCACCGCTATTTGGTAATTGGTAACCAGCTGCTCCTGCGGGCCCGCAAGCAATTCGACATGAAAAGAAACGGACATCGTTTTAGGGTACAACATGAACTCCAATGTTTTACTGCTTGACGGCTGGGCAAACTTGCCGATATAGGTAGAGCCGGTCACTGTAACATCAAACAATCTAAGAGAACGCGTGCTTTCATAAGCCTGTTTCTCCGAAATTTCCGCGTTCCCACCGATGATCTCATATCCGGCCGGCGCTTGCCCCGTTTTTTCAGATTCATACGTATCTTGGGCAACAAACAATTCGATTTCGTTTAGGGCGCTGCGGGCTTCCGGAAATTTGCTGACCAGCTTGACGTACTTGGCCATCATCGGTTCCGAGAAATATGTGTAATCCGTTGTTTCCGTATTCTTTTTATTATACGATTTAACCGGGTCGTTCCATCGCACCCCGTCCAGGGAGACGTAAATATCGGTCGATTGCGGAACTCCGGGATGCAGACTGACGCCAAATCCGGTAATGGGATACGCTTTGTCCAGCTCCAGTGTATAGACTCCGTCTCCGGGGGCGCCGTTCTTGAATGCGCTGTCTTTATAGTCGGTGCTGCCGTCAAAGGCGGCCGCGACACCGGCTTTCGGGAATCCCTTTGGTACGGCGTTCATGTTGGTCAACACAGAAATCTTTTCCATCCCGTACTTTGTCTGCAGGTCAAGCTTATTCACGGAGAGTTGGGCGCTTTTACCGGTCGGATCCACTTCGACGAACTTTCCCCATATCTTGAAAGGGTTGGGGACCGGAAACGGGTTCAAATTATAACTCCAACTTGCTCCTTTGTCCCCCACAAGCAGGAACCTATTAGGACCTACAGCCGTCATGCCGGTGTATCCGCTTGTTATCCCCGCATACGTGTTGGTCATTTGCGTCCAAAATTGTCCGGTACCGTCCGTGGAAAACAGAAGATTGCTGTTAGGTCGGCCATAGCTGAGCACCAGTACGCCATTCTCAAGCAGCAATAAATCCGGGTCAACGCTTTGTGCATTGATCGAAGGCTGACCGGGCAGCGTCTCCGGCGTGCTCCATGTCAACCCGTTATCCGTCGAGCGGCTTTGATACATCGGCATCCAGTTGCCGACCCGCATGACGGCCAGTAACGTTCCATCGGAGCTGCGGACTATCACCGGTTCGCTAAACCCGGTATAATCCGTATCGGATGATAAGGCCGGATCGTTTCCAATTGTGCTAAGAATAGTCCACGATGCCCCACGGTCCGTCGATTTGGCGATCATTGCTCTCGTCTTCGTATCCGTTGACGCCCCTCCGTAGACGGGCGCCAGAATGGAGCCGTCTTCCATCTCCATCAATCCGCGATGGAACAAGATACGGTGGCCTATTGCCCATTCGGAAGTCAGTGTCCCGACATGTGACAACCATGTCTCCCCATCGTCGTTTGATGTATAATAATAAACCTCTTCTTTCAGATTATTCGTTCCGGGGATGATCTTCGTATCGTAGCGAACGCTAAGCAATGTGCCGTCCTTCAATTGAACGACGTTGGTCATGGGAATATCCGGAACATACCTGTTGAACGTCTTTCCTCCGTCCATCGAAAGCCTGTGCGCATATAGGGACGGAACCGCTGAACTGTCCACATTCCGTTGGAAACCGACGAACACCTTCGTGACCAGCTGTCCATAAACGGCCGACTTGACGGATGACGCGAACGGGAAGGAGCGGGGTTCTTTCACTTCCGTGCTCTCCACTATGAACTCCTCGCCGACTCGGACATCCAGTTTTTGAAATTCTGTGTTAGCCGCATGAACGGCGGTCGGCTGCAGCCATGCCATGACCACGAGCGAAACCAGTATCATCCAAGAGAGGCCTGCCCGCAATTTTACTAACTTGTTGAAGCTCACCATCATTCTTTCCTCCTAATCCAGGTCATTTATTGGCTTCATGAATGCGGTTGGAGCCAGTCTGTGAGCCTATCATAGGTTAAACACTCGGTAAAAGTAATGATTGGATCATGACAAAGATACTCAATTTGATGACATGTAAAAATAATGCTACTCGAACTGCTTGTAGTTCTTTCTGTATTCGTTTGGCGTAACACCCGTTACGGTTTTGAATAGTTTGATAAAGTAGCTCACCTGCATATAACCAAGCTGCTTGCTTATTTCCTGAACCTGCAGCTCGGTTCGCAGTAGGAGTCCCTTGCTCATTCGGATCCGCTCAAGCGTTATGTAATCCGTGAACGTAGATCCTGTATGCTCTTTAAATATGCGGCTCAAATAGGCAGGATTGAGCTTCAGTCGTTCCGCGACCGATGTTAACGAGACTTCTTCATAATGGGAGGACTCGATTATTTCGAGCGCCTGCTCCACATGTTTATTATTTTTTCTGTGAAAAGCGTCTCCTATTTGCAAGGCCATCGTAAGGATGATGTACTTGAACAATTTCACTATTTCGTTCCAATCATTTTTCTCGAGAAAAGTAGTTATCAGAGGTGTACGCTCAAGTTCAAGCTCTTTGATGTCGATCTGCAGCTCTCGAGCGGTTTCCATTAGACGAACAAGTAAAATAAGGAAAACCTGCTGGACTTCCGAGAACGGAACCTTAATGGAAAAGTCGCTGAAGTCCTCCACCATGTCGTCGAATATACGAAGAGCCTGGCCTCCATCCCCATTCTTTATATAAACGATCAAAGAAGCTTCCTTTTCTTTTGGATACGTTAGAGAGGGCTTGGATTCCAGACGGATATCCTCGATATAGATGACCTCGCTGCCGCCCGCCATATTGCGATAGCTTAAAGCTTCTTCAGCTTCCTTATAGGATCGGGGAATGTCGCCCATGGTGTCGCAGTATCCGCCGATTCCAAGTGTACATTCGAATCCATGCCGTTCAAACAACTTATGTTTGATCTGATAGGCAGCGGTAAAAGTTTCCGACATATCGCCGCAATTCATCAAAACAATAAAGCAGCCCTCCGACAACTCCATTACCAGTCGCTTAAACGGTGGATCGATCGAGTCGGAGATAGCATCACGAATGAGCAAATGTTTTAATTCCGAGCTTTCGATGTCCGATGATTTCCATTTGTCGTTATTTTCTATGGATACGAGAAGCAGAGCAATACCCTCAGGCTTTAGATCGAGGCCAAAGAAAGTAAGCCTTTCACGTACCTTCGATAAATCAAGCGATTTAATCCTCAAGAGTGAACGGACAAACTTCTCCTGGTAAGCCGGAAAGCTTTCTTTCAGCCGCAGCTGCAAGTTTTTCCGCGCTTCATAGGCATCGGTTAAGCTTTCGCGTATTAATTGAAATTCTCCTGTGGAACGATGCTGCATATGAGGTTCATCGCTTTTGATATAGTGAAGCAGCCGAAATATAGGCTTATACATGTTTCGACTCGTTATAGGCATCAAAGCTCCGATAACCAAAATGAGCGCAATCAATATAACCCAGAAAATCAGCTGCAAATTCGTTGCGCTTTGATACAATTTATTCAATTCGGTGACACTCGCGACTTTCCAGCCAAACACGGAGGAAGTCTTCCAAGCGATCAGCAGTTTATTATGATTGACCGAATCGACTTCGGAATGGTTTTGATTATCGACCGCGGTTGTGGCAAGAGCGTATCTGACCGTTTCCATTAGCGCAATGCTATCCGGATCGCTGTCATAAAATAGAAGACTTCCATTGCGGGAAAAAACGGCTAGTTTCGTCTCTCCTTCGCTGAGCTTGCTGATTAGATTTTTCTCAAGCGCTTTCACATCCAAGTTGATAATCACACTGTAATTGCTAGCGATGGGTTGAAAAACGACCGGCAACACTCTTAAGGTTGTTCCGTCGCTCTGTTTGGAGTCCCGAGTATCCATAATGATCGGATAGCCGGTATTAAGTTTGGCTATCCCTGTATGAGATTCGGAATCGTAGAAACCAGTGAGAGGATATTGCATATATCCGGATGTAAATACGATTTGTTTCTCGTAATTAATATAGTAGACGGAATGTATATATTCGCTCGATTTCTGCAAGGCGTCAAGGTTATTCAGGAGCCTTGCTTTACTAAGAATATAATCCATAAGGGAAGGCATGTCGTCCGATTTGTACTTGTCATCCAACTCATTGTAATAATTCCCCAATGAATACAACTCAAAATCCACGAAAATGCGATTCGAGATCGCCTGTCTATACCCGTTATTGATTTGATTCACAATCAACTCCAAAGTATTGACGATCTGACTCAAATAACGGTCATTCGCCGATTCCACCTCTTTGCGAATCGAATTCAGGACATTGTTGTAAAAAAACACACTCCACACTAGTATGGGGATCAAGTACAGGATCAAAAAAAACGCCACTAATTTCATATAAAAGTGTTTGTGCCGAAGGTAAGTCCGTAACTTGTTCAACATAGATCAGCCCCCAGATTCAACTGATTCGCTAATACTTACGGCGGCAAGGATGGTACGCTATGTCTTCTACTCAAAATCATTGCGTCACATTATATGTGACATTGTGACTTTATATGATACATTAATCTTAATTTATGCTCGTCGTATTGTAAATCAATTTGTTTCTAATGATTAAGCCCCTCTGCCGGCGCAAATAAAATAGAAAATAGACCAGGGAATACTCCCTGATCTATTTGCAGAGGCTTCCAGAAATTACGAAAGCCGATGTTCCTATTCCTCCATACAAACCGTACCCGCTATTACTCTCCGTCCGCTGTCGTCATAGTAATAATAGGTAACTATTATCCTATCGTCGGGAAGTTGCACAGCGCTGGTATACCCAATATCATAGCCCAGCCCATCATTCCGAAGAACGGTTTCCTCTGCGTGTTCGAAGTTGCATTCGGCATCCAGCAGAAAGGCGCGGACTCCATAAGGAGCGTACCGGTAGCCATACGTTACGAGCACATTGCCGCTCCTTAACCGCAGAGCATGGAACGGACTAGGCGAAAAAAACGGCCGTTCTGCCAACTCGCTCCATGTCAAACCCCCGTCCTGTGATTCTGCGGTGATGAGCGGATGGGTTCCAGGCCCGGATTTCCCTGCCGCTTTTGGGGCTGTACGAATAAAGGCGACGAGCTTCCCGGACGGGGTTAAATACAGATTCGGTTCGCCCAGAATATAATCGGGATGCTCCAGCACCGCAAGACTCGACCAGCTCATTCCTTTGTCGGATGTCTTCATCACCACAACCCGTTCCTTGTGCTCATTCCCTCCGTATGTGGCCAGCACAAGCGAACCGTCCGGGAATTCAGCGGCATTGCCCCGAACCGCCCCGGCACCGCCCAAGATCCGAATCGGATCGTCCCATTGCTCCCCACCGTTATTTGACCGAATGGAATAAAGTCCCTCCAGTCTTCCTATCCACCGGTCATAAATATGGTGGTCGGTCGGAAGTCGATTTTCCACATCTTCAGAAGCAAACGCTTTCCAACAAAAGAACGTACAAAATATCGAACCGTCTTTAAGCACATTCAAGCAAGGATCCTGAATCCCGCGTAAATAATCGTCATGCAGAAGCGAAGCATTTGAATCCCACGTCCTGCCACCGTCAGAGGAGGTAACATACACCGCTTTGGAAGCAGGATCAACATGCGTTACTTTTCCGTACAGACGCTGCAGATCGCGAGCTTGCCGAAATCCGACGATCAACGTTCCGTCCGGCAAAACAACGGCGTTCGGAAATGAATTGTAATTTTCGTCTTGATAAATGACCGTATCGTTTATTTTTCGTAAACCCATCTAAAGCACTCCTTTCGAATGGATCTGCATAAAGCCTTCTTCTTGTCAGGGGAACCGACCCATTCGGAATCAGCCCGCATTTCCTTCAGCCACCACAACTCGTCCATTGTGACGGCCGCCGTCACTTCGCTCATGACATGCTTGCCGGCATGCATCGCCTGAATGGCTTGCGGCACGTGCAACTGCATCGGCGTCGAAATAACGGCCGCATCAATATCCGACTCCAGCATGTCTTCGAAAATGCGATATGTACGCGGGATTCCATGTTTGTCTGCCGCGGCTTGGACATACTCCCCGTCCAAATCGCACAGCGCAACCACCTCCGTATCCAGGATGTTTTTAAACCCCTGAAGCGAACTGAGCCCCCTCGCGCCCGCGATTCCTACCTTGATCGTCATGTTCTCGTGCCCTTCCTCTCCAGCGACATGGAGGATTAGTTCCGAGCGGGGTTATCGAGTTCGGCGGCGGCTATTTCATTCAGCAGCGGCATACCGGCCCGCCAACGCTCCACGTTGCCGACGAACAGCTCCCACACTCTTGACAGAAAATACGGATTGCCTACGGAACCGGAAATATGCGGGGTCATAATGACGTTCGGAAACGACCAAAGCGGATGATCCGCCGGCATCGGATAAACATAATGGGTATCTAGTGCGGCACCGGCTATCCAGCCTTCGCGTAAAGCGTGCAGCAATGCGGCTTCTTGGACCAGCGGTCCGCGCGCAGGGTTTAGCAGGTAAGCATGGGACGGCAGCAACCGAAGCTCCCGCTCGCCAATGATGCCTCGCGTATGGTCCGAGAGCGGCATCGACAGAATGAGAAAGTCGAGGCCTTCCAGAAACTCCGCTTCCTGCCCCTTGACGAACACCCGATCCGGCAATATCCCCTCCGGATCTCCGACGTTCGGCAGCACGAATTGCCGGTTTCTTGGCCGGACTCCCCCGCGGGTCATGACATGCACCTTCACCCCATGCGCCTTCAGCAGGCGTGCGGTCTCTCGACCTATACCGCCATAGCCCCAGATGCCTGCCACCGAGCCTCGAAGCTCCTTTTGGAACCGGGCCGACCGATCCCAAACGCCCGCTTCCTGATGGCGGATCATGGTTCGCATATCGCGCAGAAGATTGATCATCATGGCCACATTCCATTCCGCGATCGCCGTATCGAACACGCCGCTGGCGTTGCAGACGCGTACGCCTCGCGCAGCCAGCCCCAGACCGATCGCCTGCGTATAGCCGGAGGAAGCAAGCTGAATCCATTCGAGCTCGCGCATATCGTCTATGTTGCGGGGGGGAAGATGGCAAAATAAGACTTGTTTGCCGCTAAGCAGCTCCTTCGGTTCCTCATGCGGAGCCGTATTCTCAGGTATGACCTCGAGCGAAATGCCCGCGACGCCCTCCAGCCTATTCAAGAACGCCGGCTCCACCGCTACATCGATCAGTATATTTTTCATTGGGGACCTATTCCTTAAATATTTTGCCGGGCACGCTGTTAAATTCCCCGCACCCTGGTATGAACGGATATTTGTTTTTGATCTCTTCCGTCAAGGTAATGCCGAAGCCCGGCGTTTCCGGCGGCAGCACGTAGCCGTCCTTCATGACGAACGATTCCCCCAGCAGATCGATGTGCAATCCCCCGTATGCCGGAGGGATTTCCAAAATCTTCGTATTCGCACAAGCGAAGGCGCAGTGTACATTCTGCATGAGACACCCGGCCGCTCCCCACGCGTGTGTGGCGATACCGCGTCCTCTCGCCTCCATCATGGCTGCAACCTCCATGAACGTCCCGATGCCTCCGGTAAAGGCTGCATCCGGCTGTCCGATATCGAACGCATCCCGCTCGATAAACCCTTTCCATTCGGCCGTGCCGGTTAAACATTCGCCGCCCGCGATCGAAATCGATGTGCTTTGGCAGAGCTCTTGGTAGCCCCATGGGTCGGTGTAATGCAGCGGCTCCTCGAAGAAAAATAAGTCGTACGGCTCCAGCGCTTTCATAACCATCTTGGCCGTATTCACATCCCATGTCCCTACGAAGCTGTTCCCCATATGGCCATCCATCATGATTCGCGTATCCTTCGATACGACGGATCGCACAAAACGCATCTTGTCGGCTTCGAATTCGGCGATCCCCTCCGGCGAGTCCGGCGCCACCCAGCCGCCCTTCTCCTCCCAAAAGCAGGCGGCGCCGAATTTCATCCCCTTGAAGCCGAGGGAAGCATAATATTCGAGCTTACGGGCCAGTTTTTCCTTCGGATAGTTGGAGGGGCCGCCTGTCGCGTAGCAGGGCAGCTTATCATGCTTGGAACCGCCAAGCAGCTTATGGACGGGCAGATCGAGCAGCTTGCCCTTCAAATCCCACAGCGCGGCCTCGATGCCGTTCAGCACCGACAAACCGAGCCCCACGCGGCACCAGAAGTTGCCGCAATGGTACATGCGATCCCACAGAACTTGGATATCGTCTACCGTCTGTCCGATTAAAATCGGTTTGAAAAACTCGACGATCGTCGGAACGCTTTCCGGGAGAAAGTACCCGATATACGTCTCTCCGACACCAGTTAGTCCCTCGTCTGTAGTCACCTCGATAAATGCGGCGCCCCTCCTTTTGCGGGCTTCGGACATAAACGGATCGTTCGTGCAAGGCCCCGTCAGCAGCACGGTGCGCACATCGGTAATTTTCATGAGCTTTAGCTCCTTGTTCCTATAATGAAGTGACCCTGTTACCCAAAAACTACATCGTGATCTCGGACCTGTCCGCATATGGGGCTAAAACGGAATGTACCCGACTTTTTTTCACGATAGAGCTTTTAACCTTTAAGCGAACCAACCATAACCCCTTTGACGAAGTATTTCTGCAGGAAGGGATAGACGAGTATGATCGGCAATATGGAGGCCACAATTGTGGCGGCCTTGACCGTCTGGTTGGTCACCTCCGACGTGATGGGAATCAGGATGCCTGTGGCGGAATGGTCCATCCGTTCCTGCTGGAATATTTTTTGCACGAGCAGCTGCAGGACATAATCGTTCTTCTCCCGCAAGTAAATCATCGCATCGAACCATGAATTCCAATGCCCGACCGCCGACCACAAGGCGATGACTGCAATAATCGGCATCGAAAGAGGGAATATGATGCGAAACGCCACCTGCACCGGGTTTGCACCGTCGATCAGCGCAGACTCTTCCAGCTCCTTCGGAAACGTCATCAGGAAGTTGCGCGCCAGAATGATATACCATGCATTCCACAACGTAGGAAGAATAAGTGCCCATAACGACCCGATCAACCCGAGCATTCTGATATTCAGAAAAGTCGGTATCAAGCCGCCGTTAAAAAAAATCGTCACCAGGATGAAAATCGTGATTGCATTGCGGTATGGCAGCGTTCGCTGAGCAAGCGCATACGCCGCCCCAAACGTAACGAGTACGGTCAGACCGGCGCCAACCACTGTACGGAAGATCGTATTTCCATATGCGTTAAGGACAAGATCATTCAAAAATACTTGTTTGTAGGAGTGAAGATTAAAGTCTTTCGCCCAAAATCGGAATCCGAGCTCGTTGACGTGAGCCGGCCCCGTAAATGACAGCATCAGCAAATCCCAGAACGGATAAAGGAACAAAAACGACAGCACAATCATCAGCGTATAATTGCAGACATTGAACACGAAGTCCGGCATGCTTTTCCTACTCAGCGCATTCATTCAAGCACCTCACCAAATGCCATATTCGTTGAATCGTTTAACGATGTAGTTGGTTCCCAATACGAGAATCAGCCCGATCACGTTCTTGAACAGGCCGACTGCAGTGGAAAAGCCGTACTTTGTTTCGATCAGCCCTACCCGGTAGACGTACGTGTCGATGACATCGGCCACACTGTAAACGGCCGGGCTGTACAGATTGAAGATTTGATTAAACCCGGCGTTCATGATCCCGCCGATACTCAAGATGAACAGGATCGTCATGATCGGCACAAGCGACGGAATGGTGATATACCTCATTTGTTGCAAGCGTGTCGCCCCGTCGATTTTGGCCGATTCGAACTGATCCTGGTTGATGCCGGCGATGCCTGCCAAATAAACGACGCTGCCCCATCCGATCGATTGCCACACATGGCTGGCGACCAGAACGCCTACAAAGTAATCGGTATCTGCCAGGAAGTAGATCGGTTTGCCTCCGAACAGGGTAATCAAATAATTGAGCGCTCCTCGGGAAGGCGAAAGCACCTCAACCATAATGCCTGCCAAAATAACCCACGACATGAAATGCGGCAAATAGGAAATCGTTTGGACGGCCATCTTGAATCGTTTATTAGCGAGTTCGTTGAACAGCAGCGCCAAAATGATCGGTGCGGGAAAGCCGAACACGATATGCAGGCTGCTTATGATCAGCGTGTTTTTGAGGATGCGCCAAAAGAAAATATCGGAAAAAAACTGTTCGAAATGCTGCAGTCCTACCCAGGGACTGCCGATAATGCCATCGACGAACCGATAGTCTTTGAATGCCAAAATAATGCCGTACATCGGAAGATAATCGAAAATAAAAAAACCGATGAGAGCCGGCGCCGCCATGAGGTAATAGAACCCATACTTTTTCCATCTTGTAGTGCCAGTTCTTTTTCGGGATGCAATCTGGGGACTGACGACAGGGCCGCTATTCACACGCTCTCCTCCTTGTAAAGAGATGGGGCTCCCCTAAAGTTTTTTGGGACTGAGTGATTCCCAAGTGCGCTTTTGAGACAGCCCCGTTCTATCTTTCTAGGGATCCGTTATTTGTTCGATTCGTCGTACAGCTTCTGCCATTCGTTGATCGTCGCTGTACCGCCGGCGTCGAGATATCTCTTCTTGAACGCCTCCCATTCCTTGTCGATATCCAGCTTGCCAGTAATGGCGTTGGTCATGAATTCAGTGACGATGGTGTTTAACGCCGTGCCGTATTTCGACTGCGCTTCATTTTTTCCGGAATAGGTGAAGTTGACCGTGTTATACACGACCGGGCTGTTCATCGCAATTTCGTAGGCCGGCAATTCGTCTTTGAACACGCCGGTCTTTTTCTTAAACTCCCACGTTTCCGGACGGAGTGCATAGAAGTTGTTCAAGCCTTCCGCAACAAGCTTATCGTTGTTCAAATACTCCGGTGTTACTTGAATGATGCCATCCTTATTTTTTGTGTAGCCCTTGCCTTCTTCCCCGTAATACAACCGAGTCCAGAAGTCGTCGTTAGCCGCGATATATTCCTTGATCGCCATGATGCGTTCGATTTTCTCGTCGCTAGTGTCTTTACCGAAGCCAAAGCCGAAGTTCATCGCGGGGTAGTTAAGACCCGTTGTGGCACCCTTCTGCCCGTCAGGCCCGGCAAACGGTTTGAAAAAGTCCAATTTTGCGTTCGGATTTTTGTCCAGCAAAATTTTCGTCAAATTGTCCGGCGTCGAACCTGCGAACCACCAAGGATGGTCGGCCAGTACGCCGAATTTGCCGCTGCTCCATTTCGCCCGCTGCTGCGGCCGCTGATCCGTAATCGATTCGGGGTCGATCAGCCCTTCTTTATACCAGCTTTGCAGAACCTTTAAATACTGCTTGTAGTTGTCAGACGTCGCCGTGGAATAAATTTTGCCCGCTTTGTCCACATAGTAATTGATCTCAGGGGCACCGAGTCCGAATGCGCCTTTCAAATACAATTGAACACCGTGTCCGCCATAAGTGTCGTTTTTGCCGTTTTTATCCGGATCGTTGAAGGTGAAGCGTTTGAGCACTTCGTGGTATTCTTCTATCGTTTCCGGGTACTTTGTGATCCCGACATTATCGAGCCAGTCCTTGCGGATCCCCATGAGATTCGGTTGAATGCCGGCAAAGTTGAAGAACGGGACGCCGTATATTTTGCCTTTGTAGTACATCGAACTTTTTACGATTTTCGGATCGACCATGCTTTCAAGGCTTTTCATCCACGTCGGCATAAACTTTCGCAGCTTTTCCTCCGAAATTTCCTTCAGCAAGCCCTGATCCATCAGCAGTTGTGCGTCCGCCGCTGTGTTCATCCGGATATGGTCGGCCGTTTTGCCATCCGCGAAGTACAGCCTGATCTGCTCTGCATTGCTCAAATCCATGTTGACGATCTTGATCTTCACATTAAATTTTTCCTCTATCAGTTTCTGCGCGGGATTAGAATCTGAGTACGTCTTCCCGAAAGCGCCGTGGCCGATCCATGTAATTTCAAGCGGCTTCGCGTATGGGCTGGCGCTTGACCCTGATGGAGTCGCCGACGGACTCGGACTGGTGCTCTCGTTTTTCGAGCACGCGGGAAGAATGACGCTTGCAGCCAAAATAGCGGCTGTGACGGCTGTGACAGTGACCTTTCTGTTTAACCTCGATCTTATGCTCTTCTCCTCCATTCGAATCTTCCCCCCAAGTTTGGATAATTTATTACAGGATTGTGTGCATCCGTGTAACCACCGATTATAAAAGCGCTTTCATAGCCAAGTCATGACGGCTTGTGTTTACCATAGCTTAGAAAAAAGAATGGGGATACATCAGAGTTGTGATATCGATAAGAAAATGATGACAAAGTAAAAATAATGATATGTGACGGATATTGAGCAATTTCCTCGGGCTCTGCCCTTTAGCTGCCCAGCTCGGACGCGGCTTTTTCGTTCAGCTGCGGCACGCCGGCACGCCAACGCTCCACGTTGCCGACGAACAGCTCCCACACTCGGGACTCGTCGTGCTCTCCGCTGCATGGCACGCAAAAGAACAATTGACCTCGGCCAGCGGACCGTTCGGATAACGGAACACCGCCACGCCGTTATCGTTCGGTTAAAAATCGGCAACCGAGCCGTCATCGGCATGAAACCATCGAGGAATATCCCAGTCCCCGCTATAAAGCTTGTCTTGTAACGCCTCCTCGTCCACTTCAATCCCTAATCCGGGTCCGGTCGGCAGCTCGATGTATCCGTCTTTGACCACAAAAGGCTGCTTCAAATAGCCTTCGCCTTCAGAGGCATATTCTTGGCACACAAAGTTCGGCACATTAGCCGCGAGTTGAAGGCTCGCAGCCAAATTAATAGGGCCTAGAGGATTGTGCGACGCAAAGCCGGCATAATACGTTTCCGCCATCGCCGCAATTTTCTTGCCTTCCATGATTCCACCGCAATGAGCCAAATCCGGCTGCACAATAACTGCCGCCTGCTTCTCCAGCACTTCCCGGAACGCCCACTTCGTGAACAGCCTCTCTCCCGTTGCGATCGGAACGGTTGTCGATCGGGCAATCGTTACCATGGCGTCGACATTTTCGGGCAAGCACGGCTCCTCGATGAATGCCGGGTGTATAGGCTCCAACGCCTTAATGAGCTGGATCGCCAAAGCAGGACTCACCTTGCCGTGAAAATCGATGGCAAGCTCGCAATCGGGCCCGATGGCTTCGCGAATTCGTTCGATCCGGTCCACCTGACGGGCTATCCAGGAAGGCGACTCGATAAGATGAGCCATCCCTTCAAGTCCCGTTTTCACCATTGTAAAGCCCTCCGCCCGCAGTCTCTTGGACATGGTATAGGCCTCGTCCGCGACTATTCCTCCAACGCCCTTGTACATGCGAATGCGGCTGCGCACCGCACCCCCGAGCAGCTGATATACAGGGGTTCCCAAAGACTTTCCCAGGATGTCCCACATCGCCTGCTCAAGTCCGCTAATAGCACTAAGCAGAATGGGCCCTCCGCGGTAAAAACCGCCCCGGTACATCCCCTGCCACAGATGCTCGATTCGCCGCGGATCTTGACCGATCAAGTGGGGCTCAAGCTCCTTAACCGCCATTTCGACCGATCGCGATCGGGCTTCCAATACGGCTTCTCCCCAGCCGACCAACCCTTCATCCGTCGACATTTTCAAGAAAGTCCATCGGGGCCGCACATGAAACAGCTCGATTTTACTAATTCTCAACGTGATCGCCCTTTCCGGAAAGAATAGCCTAAATCACATTGCGACTGCACTATGAAAAATGCTTAAACTGCGGAAGCCATTCCCGGTTTGCCTGGAACATCTCATCCACCATTTGTTTGATTTCAGCCAAGCTCAGAACTGCGGCAGTCAGCGGATCATGGCATATGGCATGGAAGATTTTTCGCGGATCGCCCGACATGGATCCTTCCACCGCCAGCTGCTCGCATTGCGCATTAAGGCTGTTCAAAATGGCCAACTGCGGCGGAAGCACCCCGACATGGATGGGTTCCAACCCGCTCTTGGAAGCCAAAATCGGCACCTCGACACAGGAGTGTTCCGGAAGGTTCTCGATATACCCCCGATTACTGACGTTTCCGTTAAACTTAAACATCGTACCGTCGCCTAGCATGGCGTTGAAGATGTTCGCCGCATATTCGTGTCCCCGGCGCAAATCCACCGTCTCCTGTTCGAGCCATTTCAGGATTTCGTCCTTCCATGTTTCCTTCCTTGCCAAATAGCTATTCAGAATGTAGGCGTGTTTCCCGGGGTTCCAGCTCGTGCCGGTATCGCAATATTTTTGGATTAGATCGGTTCTTTTTCGAAACCACGCATTGTACTCGGAGTTATGACCGCTCGATTCCGTCACGTAGTAATCTAGATGCAGAAACATTTCGTTTCGGACAGGCTCCACGTTGTAGATTTCCGTGCTGTTCAATATGGCGTCGCGAATCAAAGGATTGGCATCCTTGCCCTTCCACTTAAATTCAAGAAACCATGCCTGATGATTGATGCCTCCACACAAGTATGTTATTTCATCCATAGGGGCACCGATCCAGCGGGCCAACATATGAGCCGTCCCTTGTACGCTATGGCATAGCCCTGTCACATTGACGTTCGTAAAATTTTGCATCGCTCCGCACAGCATCGTCATCGGGTTGGTGTAATTTAGAAAAACCGCGTTCGGGCAGTACTTCTCTATATCGCGGCAAATATCAAGCATGGCGGGAATGGTTCGCAGCGCCCGGAAAATGCCCGCCGGTCCCCGGGTATCCCCTACGTTAATATCGACCCCATATTTCATCGGAATTTCAATATCATACCGCCATACATCCACGGTGCCCGACAAAATGGTGCAAATAATCCCGTCTGCATCCGCCAACGCCTCGGCCCGGTCCTGCGTTGCGATAACCTTGGCAGGGTAGCCGCCGGCCTCGACGATTTTATCCACTGCCCTCTTGATGAACGACAACCGTTCGCCGTCAATATCCATCAGCGCGATCGTGCTGTCTGCAAATGCGGGGAATGACAGAATGTCACGCACCAATTTCCTGGTAAAGGCGAAGCTTCCGGCACCGATAAACGCAAATTTCTTCATCTTGTACCTCCCGATAGCAAGAATGAGGTGCGGAGCAGGAATTTCGTTTGTCACTGCTCCGCACCATAGATTATTTTTTAGCTGCGAGCTGTTCAGCAATCGCTTTGTCGGCGTCATCTGCGGCGTTGCGCAAGGCCGTATTCACATCGGGCACTTTTCCTTGAACCATCAGATTGAACTGATTGTTCAAAGCTTTTTGGACCAAACCGTCATACCTCGTGATCTGATAGGACTTTGCCGGCTTCTCGGGGAACATCGCCGCCAAGTTGACTTTTTTCTCCTGAAGCCAGGCAGCGTCTTTACCAAACACCTGCTTCGATTCCGGCGAATTAACTACGGTCAACGCCCCGGCTCTCTCCATGGACAGCAGTTTTTCCTTAGAAGACAGGTAAGAGATCACCTGGAAGGCTTCATCCTTATGCTTGCTTGTGCTGGCCAGCGCAAAGATGCTGCCTGCCATTCCGGGGCCCACTCCGGGAAGCTCCGGGTACTCCGGAACCCGCGCTATGTCCCAATTGACCTTCCAGGTTTGATTCAAATCGTAGGCTGTAAGAAACATCGCCGCGGTTCCGTTTGTGGTAAAGGCGTTTCCATCTATTTTTTCATTGCCGGGGATCTGATGGAAACGAACCAAATTGGCGAACATTTTACTCCAACGGGGGTCGGTTGCCACTGTCGACTTGTTCGTCTGCGGATCGACAAAAGGTGCAGACAGCTGGTTCATGCCCATTTGAGTCGGAAATACGACGATGATCCCTTGATATTGCACCCCGCTGTCGGTGCGCGTCATCCGTTTGGCCAGATCGTAAACCTCATCATAGGTCAATCCGTCCTTCGGATAGGACACTCCGAATTTGTCGAACAAGTCTCGGTTGTAATATAACTTGTTGACACTGCGATTCGATGGCAAGCCAAACAACGGACCGCCTGTAATCAATTTAATGGTTTCTACAGCTTGCGGATAAAGCACACTCAAATCGTATTTGTGCTTCTTGATCAAGTCGCTGATATCATAGCCCAATTGGGTATCCATCAAATAGGGCTGAATATTGTCCGGCGATACGTGCATGATGTCAATGGCCATTCCTCTGGTGAGCGCCCCTTGAATCGATAACTGCCCTTTTTCCTCATCATCTTTCGCACTTAGAAAGTAATAATTGATTTTGATATTGGGGAACTTTTGGGCAAGATCGTTTCCATGCTCTCTCATGAACCTTTCCTTATCGGTGGAGCCCATGAACATCAGCTCAACCGGCTCTGCGGGCTTCTGTGAAGCCGCCGCCGGCTTCTCGGACGCCGTGGCGCCCTTATTTTCGCTTCCGGTGTTGCCTCCGGAACAAGCCGCAAGCACAGTCGAGAACAAAATGAGCATAAACAGCCACAGCACACTCTTATTAACCATGGCATACCCTCCTGATTATTTTTTTGTGCTTTTTATACAAGCTGACCGGAATGAGAGCGGTTACAGTTCTGAAATTAAGCCATTAGCGATTCCTGTAAAACCCAAAGCTATGCGTTCAAAGAGCCATCTCCACGGACCGGGTTAAGATCGTCTTGCAAGGCTCTCCGTTCGGATTCGGATAATCAAAGTCCGAATACGCGAGCAAGGCGGTATGATCGTCCAGGGCGATAAGTTCGGCATACGCACATGTTCCGCTCGACAGGGCAGCGCCCGGTTTGATAATCTCTCGCCTCCCCCCCCAAATCATGCCGCCAGAATCTGTCGAAGCCCTCAGGTACAGTCCGGGTCTGCCGTAAACCGCGAGGGTCACTCCGCAATCCAGATGGAGCAATGTTGGCCATACGCCTAAGTCATCGAACACTGCAGGCTTGCTCCATGTGATGCCGTCATCGAGCGCTTTGCTCCAGAACGTCGGTCCCACGCCATTCCCATCCGTAGTACGCATCAGACAATACACGGAGCCGTCCGGCAGAAAGCAAATGTCCGGCTCCGCATAGCCGTCGCGGAGCGCTCCTTTCGGATCGGCTTCCAGATCGGGTTCATACGGTATGCAGCTGATATAATCCCAGTTCCGGCCATGGTTCTTCGAACGGAAAAACAGCGTGTGGAATTGCACGTCATCTTTACTCAAATTCCAGCCGTGCTGGTAATGAATTCCCCACACGTCGCCGTTCGGCGCAAGCCGCATCCGCCAGAACGCGGAATGCGGAATAAAGCCGGATTGCATGATTTTCAGGGCGTCCGGAATATTCAGTTGCGCCTGTTCTACTTGCCATTCTGCGGCGCCGCAAGCCTGGCGCGCGAAGTAAAACAATCGCAGGGACTCTGGCAAATCATTGATGTCGAAGAACGAATTTATAAGATTGCCATATGAGTAAGGCTTGAGAAATACCGGAGCCTTCCTAATCTCAAGTCGATCGACATGTTCGCTCGGCTTCCATAGCGGAGCAAGCACGTCGCCGTTCGCCAGCACCAGCCCGAGAGGACGGTCTTCGCGGGTCTCCTGCCATGACTGCCCGCCATCCTCCGATATGGCGATACCCTTGGGAAATCCGTATGCCGAGATCGAATCCTTTTCTTTATGAAACTCCACGCAAAGCCTTCCGTCAGGCAATCGGTATAATCGCGGGAATTGCCATGGCCCCCAACTGCGGATATCCGGAGGCGCCTGAGAAACGATTACGGGTTCTCCCAGAATAATGGAGGGGACAGCTTTTCCAGCCTTATTGCTAATCTTCATTGGATGACCTTCCTCCGTTCAACCTAGATGATCCGGTTGATACAGCATGGCTTTCGCAAAAAACTTGCCGAACAGATTCCCGTACCAAACGGTAATGATCGTACCGTCAGCAAGTTGACCGCTGGTGGGATAGCAGCAATCAAAGGAAGGCAGATCGTTTGCCAAAATCTTCGTATGCTCTGTCGCCCAGGTTGCTCCCTCGTCATGGCTAACCGTCACATAAATAGAATTTGGGTGCTCTCTCGAGCCGTGGGAGCATAAGATACGGCCGTCCTGCAGCTGCAGCAAGTGAGCGGGAGAACTCATACTGCTCAGGGAAGTCGGCCTCAGCCCGCTCCATGTCCTACCGTCATCATAGGATTCCGACTGGAGAATATGGCCTTTATGAATCCATTCGAAGCCAGTTCGCTCCGTTCTCGCGAGCAGGAGAATTTTGCCGCTCTTCGTTCTCAACAGGGTTGGCTCCCCGCCCGTATGCTGATGCCTCGGCAGCTTGGCAAGCACATCCCAGGATCTGCCGTCATCGTCCGAATAGAAGATGACCAATGCAAACCCATTTGTGTAATCAGCCCCTCCGTCCGGCTTCATGGTGTCGCAATAATTCCCCGCGACGAGCAATCGCCCGTTCGGCAGTCGAATCATATGGCGTTCGACCTCGACATATGGAAATGGAGCGTCCGGAACGGTCATCGGTTTATCTGTAAACCTCCAGCTCTTTCCCTTATCCGTGGACCAAGCCCCCCATAGTGTGGGCGTATCTACCCGGGTTGAGTAATGCTTGAAGAGCCCCGCTTCGTCGTATCCTGCCGCTCCGTACCGGTAATCCGTAGTCACCCAATCGCCGTTCGGCAGCTCGAAGATGGGGCCGCACCTGTGGTCGGCGTTCCCCAGATCGTACAGCAATTCCTTGCTCCCCCAGCTGTGTCCGTTATCTCTTGAGCGGAACAGGACCAATCTTCCATCCGGGCTCAAGTGATCGGTCGCTTCCCGTAACGTGACAACAATTTCGCCGTCAGATAAGACGGAGACCGTGGCCGGGTGGTAGTGCAGCGTGTCATCGGTGTGAATCAGCACAAGCTTGCCGTTGATCCGTTTAGGAAACATTTCCGGATACAACTGGGTGTACAGCATCTCATGAGATTTCTTGAGCTGCACCATATCCGACTGCAGTTGGGCGACTTCGTCGCGCAATGTCACCAGGTCGACGCGAAGCGCGTCGCTTCGCGGGCTCACATAGTAGATCACCGAGTAATTGCCATGCGGGGGATCCAACTCCACACGAAGTCGGAGCGGTTGGCCTGCTGCGAGATGCGAGGCCGGTACCTCGAGCCGATAGAAGCCGCTGATCCCATGCGGATGCCAGACTCGATGGCTATCTTCCACTAGCGACTGAAACCTTCTCGGCTCGAAGCTCAGCTTGAAGCCGTTCTCGCTGACCTCATACGATTTGGCTAAACCGAGCGCAAACTTTAGCACGGGCTGGCCATTCACGAAGAGAGCGGCCTTGACATAGGGAAAAGCAGCTCGTACCGGTCTGACCTGACTGCCGCCAATCCATGTAAACACGGTCGCTTCGGTGGATTCAGCCGGAGTCGTTTCCCACTCGATCCAGGTTCGCAATTGTTGGGGACCTGCATGGCCGGGTAGTCGCCCTCTGAAATCGGACAATGCTGCCCCTGCCGCGAACGGGATGGTGCTGCATCTGGGAATTTCATTATCGGCGAGTCCCACGGCCCGCAAGAAGCCCTCTTGCTCGCGCGCGAACCTTCTGTTCGTCGTTACGACTCCATGTTCCGATGTACGGGTATTCTCGTTCAACATATTAGCTCCCTCCCGGTGGCGGCTGTTTGCGCTGCGCGCACGCCGCAATCTTCTTTTCTTCACGACGCAAATGTAAGCGTTTCCTAAGTCAAGCATACGTAAACCCTCAGTAAAAGAAAATAACTCGTTTATGATTAAAATGGGTAAAAATTTGATATTGGTAAACAAAGTGATACTTCAACGTTATTTATGCTATTCCGTGATATACCCAAAAAGCGGGATGCAGATGCATCCCGCGGATTGTGAACCTTTTATAAGTCTCAAGGACCATAATACACATCATCGACGTATACGTCATCCCCGGCAGGCACTGTGCCGCCGCTTGCATATTGGAAACCGGTCAACGATTGCACGCTCGAAGGATTGACTTGCATGCCTGCGGTTCCAATCCAGTTGTTATTGATGTATACGTTGGCTGCCGTTTTGTTTGCTTCGACTCGAATTAAATTCCAACTATGAAAGTTGGACACTGTTCCTGCCCCGGCAATCTGGATCCACGAACTGCCGTTGTAATACTTGACGCTTCCGTCCGGGAAAATGGCCAAATGATAAATCGTATCGGACCCGGATGTCACCTCTCCCATAATATTCATGATAAAGGCGCTGGGCACAGCCTCCAGAAATGCGCGAAATTCCAGGGCCTTGTAGTCCGAAGCATTGGCCGCCTTTTCAATTTTAGCGATTGCAGATGCAGAATTGTCGAAAATTCTTAGCGACTTGGTTCCGGCGTATGCCTTGGCTGCGGACACGGTGGCCATTGTGGAGCCGGCAACAAAGCCTTGTGGCGCACTTCCTACCGTATCGCTTTCAAATGAGTAGTATGCGCTCGCATACTCTTGGAACAGTACGTCGTCAACATACACCGAATCGCCTACCGGAACGGTCCCTCCGCTTGAGAAGCTGAATCCGTTCAAGCTCTCCACATTAGCCGGATTGGCATATGGAGAAGCCGTACCTGCCGCAGTATTGTTAACATATAGATTTGCGCTCGTCTTGGTCGCGTCAACCCGTATCAAACTCCACGAATTCATCGGTACGGTTCCCGCCGCACTGACGGACACCCAGGAGGAGCCGTTATAAGATTTAATACTTCCGTCAGGGAAAACAGCCAAATGAAAGACGGAAGTCGTACCGGAAGTGACGACTCCTTTAATGTCAAACATAAACGCACTGGCTATCGTCTTAGGATTTACTCGGAAGGATAGGCTCTTCGTTGCGGTTTCCACGCCATACTTGAAAATCTCTGCGATTTGGGTGCTGCTTGTGTCACTGATGATCAGTGAACGCTTGCTCTCGAAAGCATCGCCTTCGCTGACCCAAGCCATTTTAGCATTCTGATAGCCGGTTGGCGCTTTGGGAGTCGGATGATTCTCGAACGTGTCTTCATCCGTGTATAGTTCGATTTCGTTCAAGCTGACCATACCGTCCGTACCCGTGGCGACCACTTTTACGTAACGAGCGGAGATCGGCACATTGAACCTGGTATAGTCGAGGGCATAATGCTTCGCATTCGAATAGCTCTTGACCGCCTGTCCCCAGTTCGTACCGTCGATGGAGAAATAGATCGAGGCTGACTGAGAGCTTCCGTTCTTTAAACTGATCCCAAGATCGGTGATTCGATAGATCCGATTCAGATCGATCTGAAAAGAGCCTGCGGTTCCCGACTTGAAGGCGCTGCTCCAATAATCGGTGCTTCCGTCGAATGCTCCGGAGACGCGCGCTTCCGGATGAGCCGAGTCGGTATAGTTCATATCGGTCGAAACCGCAATTTGTCCTAGCTTATGCATGGTCTTCAGGTCTATCTTGTTAAACCTCGATGTATTTGCGATATCCACATATTTACTCCAGATACTGAATCGATTTACGGGATCCGAGGCAGGATATGACCAGTTTGCTCCCGTGTCCCCGTATACTTGCAGCCTGTTCGGCCCGACAGGGACAATCGCTGTGTAGCCTGATGTTTCTTTCGTATTCGAGCCGGGAATTTCGTTATAGGTGATCAAGGGAGGAGCGGTCCAGCTATTCCCGTTCCCGTCGTCTGACACAAGAAGCTTCGTATAGCTTCGTCCATAGCTCAAAACGAGCGTTCCGTTAGGCATAAGAAGCAAGTCGGGGTCGACGCTTTGCTGATCGTTAAAGTCGGTCACGCTCGGGAGAAGCTGCGGCGCCGACCACGTTATTCCGTTATCTGTGGAACGGCTTTGGTACAGTGATATATAGCCTCCCGTTCTCAAGACAGCCAGAAGATTCCCGTCTTTGGTTCGCGCAAGCGCCGTCTCATTGAAACCCTCATACCGGTCATATCGGTCGATGACCCCGGTCTGTTTGTAGCTGTTGTACAAATTTCGATCATAAGCAATGGTGGATACGTACGACCAATTGACTCCGCCGTCGACCGATTTAATAAGCATGGCGCGATCCCTTCGGGTAGATCCGGTCACGATCGACGACCCCTGCTGCTGCTCAATGGTGTCGGTTGGGTCGGTGTTGAAGTTGCCGTAGGCAACCGCCAGCAGCGATCCGTCGCTATTCTCGACGATTCCCCTATGCAGACGAAACCAATCTACATTCACAGGGAAAGTCACCTTCCCGATATCTCCTGCCGTCACATGATGAGTCCATGTTTCACCGTTGTCCGTTGAAGTGTGATAATTAATATCCCAATCGGACGATGTCGTGCTTGACGGAACGGGGACGAAGTCAACGCTAACGATACTTCCGTCCCTCTTCTTGATTGAATTGGTGAATGTGACTCCTTCCTCCTTCACGATCTGGTTGCCGTTCGAGTCCTTTCGATAGGTGACTCCACCGTCGTCAGACACGGAGTAACGATATAACGGCGGAGTAGAGCTGGTATCAAGCGAAGCCGACCAACTGACAAATACTTTGCGAACCGTATCACCCTGCGGATTTACCGTATCGAAGGAATACGCGAACGGAAACTGCGACAACTCGCGGACTCCCCCGGAATCTTGGGCTTTCCAGACGATTTGAGTAGGATCGCCTGCAGGGTACTGCATCACCTCCGTTTGTGCACTTGCGACCGATGCCAGACCAAATCCGGTAACCCCTATCGTCATCAGCCCGATCCCATATTTCGTCCATGTCTTGATAAACTTACTCATTTGGGTCATCTTTTCAATTCCTCCCGTTATCGAATTAAAATGCCCGTTTGTAAGCGCTTCCTCCTTTCTCTGAAATAAAATCTGGTTAAGCAAAACAAATTATAGAACCACCCTGGAGAACTTCAAATGACGAATTCATGACATCGTTATGGTCAAATGTGACATTGTCAAAAGTTTAATATTTCGCTATTCATGTGCTATCAAATCAGAGGAAGCGGCTGAACTTGTTATCGGTCCCGAACAAACTAAAAACCGTGCCGCCGGAAAAGGGGACACGGTTTATTGGTGACGGAGGATATGTTTTTCTTGATCAGAATACCGTCATGACAAGCAAGTACGCATTCAACACGGCGATAAAAACAGCTACGGTCCACGCCAATATCTTCATCCAGAGCGGGTTGGCGAATTCGCCCATCTTCTTCTTGTCATTCGTGAATTTCACGAGCGGGATGACGGCAAACGAGAGCTGGAAGCTCAAGATGACTTGGCTCAGGATGAGCAGGTCCATCGTGCCGTCCTCGCCGGCGATCGCCGTTACGATGACGGCCGGGATGATCGCGATCAAGCGTGTAATCAGCCGTCTCAGCCATGCTGGCAGCCGGATATTCAGGAAGCCCTCCATGACGATCTGACCGGCCAGAGTGCCGGTTAAGGTCGAGTTCTGCCCGGCGGCGAGCAGAGCGACCCCGAATAAGATGCTGGCGATCGTAGACCCTAATATCGGAGTGAGCAAATGATAAGCATCGTTGATGTCCGCGATATCCGTAAATCCGGCCGTATGGAAGGCCGCTGCGGATACGATCAGGATCGAGGCGTTGATCAGCAGGGCGAAAAACAAGGCGATCGTGGAATCCCACGTGGAGAACCGAATCGCTTCACGCTTGCCTAGCGAGGTCTGCTCATACTGCCGCGTTTGCACGATAGACGAATGCAAGTACAGGTTATGCGGCATCACCGTAGCTCCCAGAATCCCGATGGCGATGTACAGCATCTCGGGGTTCTTAATGATCTCGGCGCTAGGCACGAAGCCTTGGAGCACCCCGCCGATTTCCGGACGGGACCAAATCACTTCGATCAGGAAGCAGACGCCGATCGTCCCCATAAGGGTGATCACCAGCGCTTCGATATACCGGAACCCTTTATGCTGCAACAGCAGGACGATCAGCACATCGACCGCCGTAATGATCACGCCCCAAATAAGCGGGATGCCGAATAACAAATTCAAGGCGATCGCGGTCCCGATGACCTCCGCCAAGTCGCAGGCGGCAATCGCCAGCTCGCACAGCACCCACAAGACCATGGAGACCGGCTTGCTGTAATGGTCCCGGCACGCCTGTGCCAAGTCGCGGCCGGTGACGATCCCTAATTTCCCGGCCAGAGCCTGCAGCAGGATCGCCATTAGGTTGGAAAGCAAGATAACGGATAAGAGCGTGTAGCCGAACATGGAACCGCCGGCAATATCGGTAGCCCAGTTGCCGGGATCCATATAGCCTACGGCTACCAGGTAGCCGGGCCCGGCAAAGGCGAGAAATTTTTTGATAACGGACCCTTTGGTCGGGATCCGCATCGACCGGTACACTTCGGGAAGCGTCTCGGCATCCCGAGATTGTCTCCAGCCGAGCTCGCGAGTTTGCGCGGTCGTGTCATTCATCGTACTCACCTCAATTAATGTTTGTCTAGGGACAATAAGTTGGTTCAGGCCAACTTTCATTCGAAAAAAAATCGAGCTCTCACTCAATTTATGACGGCAACATTCTAATGTTTCCTATCTTTATTGTACATAGCAAAAAAAGTTTGTCAAACGCAACTTTTGGGACATCTAGCGAAAAAAAGGCTAATGCAACTCCGCATGCTGAATGCGAGCGGTCTCTACTTGAATCGTCGTATGCGTAATATGGAAACGCTGGGCCATTGCTTCGATCGCCGCCTGGAGTACCGTCTGACTGTCCGCTTCATCGCGGATGACCAGGTGGCAGCTGAACGCGTCCATCCCTGAGGTAAGCGACCAGATATGCACGTCGTGCACGCTCAGCACGCCCTCGATCGTCAGCAGCGATTCTTTCACTTGATTTTGATCCACGCGGGAAGGTGTCCCTTCCATAAGAATATGCACCGAGCGATTCAGAATGCCCCATGCGCTCTTGAGGATGAGCAGCGCCACAATCATGCTGATGATGGGGTCGGCGATGTACCAGCCGAATAAGGCCATCACCGCACCCGCCAGCAACGCCCCGACCGATCCAAGGGCATCCCCCATGACGTGCAAGTAGGCGCTTCGCACGTTCAAGTTGTCTTCTAGGTTGCCCTGCCGCAGGAGCGACCATGCGCTGGCGAGGTTGGCGAGCAAGCCGACGCATGCGATCAGCATCATCCAGCCGCTGCTCACTTCCGGCGGTGCCTGCAGCCTGCCGATCGCCTCCCATAGGATAAACCCCGACACGATGACAAGGGTAATGCCGTTGATGAGGGCAGCTAAAATTTCAAACCGGTAGTACCCGTACGTTTTCCCCGGAGACGGCGCTTTGGCTGCGAATCCGACGGCTACGAGGCTAAGTAGCAGCGACGCCGCGTCGCTCAGCATATGCCCGCTGTCGGAGAGCAAGGCCAGGCTGCGGGTCACGAGTCCGCCTATAAACTCGAGCAGCAAAATGCCGGAGGTAATGATCAAGGCGATCATGAGCCCTCTGCGGCTGCCGTCGGACCCGTGGTGATGATGCGCATGCCCGAAGTGATCATGATCGTGATGGCTATGATGGCTGTGATGGCGTTCCTGTCCGTCACGATGGTCATGCTTGGGGTCCTTGTGGTCGTGATGGTGATCGTGCTCATGCTCGTGGTCACAGCCAGATTTATGGTCGTGCTTAGCGTTGGACTTATTATGATACCGGTCCTCATGAATCGACATTGGAATACGCCCCCTACTCAAGCTCCTTACCATATGTATGTGCCTAGAATCCATTAGGTTGCCCGGAAAGGCGAACAATAACATATGAATAAGTGTTCATATATTAGTTATATGCGCTAGTGGGGCCGTCTGTCAACCTCAATTGCCAAGCGCAGTTCGATTACTCCCACATACATGGTTTCTGAATGCCGGATTGCCACACGCAGTTCGAGTTTTGCCGAATTAGTTCGATTTCATCAACTTACAGAAGGCTAGATTTACTATGGATGAGCTCTAGTTCGATTTCGCCGAATTGCAACGCACGTTAAGAACACGGGCCGTGGAATACCGCCATTTAGTTAGGCAATATCGAACTGCATAGCATGGTCTTTCCTTGGGCCCCGACTCCAGTTTGGCAAAATCAAACTACACGTCATTCTTACTCGGAGGGCAGATTCGGCAGAAGGAGCTTCCTCCAAGAGTGACTGTCTCCAAATTCGAACTAAGCAGCTCCAACTCACGCCACCCATTTGTCGACTTCAAAAAACCTCTGGAGAATTCTCCAGAGGTGGGGATGCGAGCAAAAGAAGCAGCTCCCTTTACAGCATCATGCTCTTGCGCCGGAACAGCACCAGGGCGAGCACGTAGCAGACGACGCCGATGGCCGCATATACGAGCACGGCGTTCAGGAACGAGGCGGTGCCATCCAGGATTTCGTTCGGCTGGAACCAGTAGAACACGGACGCGTACCGCTTGGATGCGAAAGTGTCGCTCAGCTTCCCGATCAAATCCAGCGCGTAGAATACGAGCGTCAGACCGCCGGCATACGCAACCGTCTTGCGCTCGTCGCCGGTCAAGACCGCGAGGAGAAAGCAATACCCGCCTACCGCAGCGAACAGGAGGAATCCCATCACATGCAGCGTAAGAAACGCGCCGCCGTTCCCGATCGGTTCCCCGACGAGCCAGCCGCCGGCAAAGCTGAACAAGACGTTCAGCGCGATCACGATGAACAGGCCGGTGAGGAACACCGCCATCAGCGTCCCGAGCACCGTCGTTCGGCGAATGGGAGCGGACAGCAGGTAGGCCATGCTGCCTTGTTCCATGAAATGCGCCAGCATTTTGCCTGCGAGGGACAGCGTGAACAGCGTCATGAGCAGCAGGAAGATCAGACTGTAATATTGCATCGACAGCACGTCAGTTACATTCTGAATGGCCATGCCGTTCTCCATCCCGAAGGCTGCCCGGAATCCCTCCGGCATATCCTCGTATAGCTCCATCTTCGCTTCCAATGCCGTCTTGATGCTTGGGAAGATGGCAGCCATCATAAGCAAGTACAGCGAAGACCCGATGCCATAGCCAGCGATCAGCTTCGTATTGCGCTTCAGCAGTGCCCGGAACAACACCAAGCTCATTGCGAGCCCTCCTTTGCGTAATAGTTCAAGAACAAGTCCTCCAGGTCTTGCTCGATCTCCTGGAGCTTCACGACCCGGACCGTCGACAGCAGCCGGATTATCTCATTCCAATTGTCCTGTATATGAAATTCGGCGACTCTCCCGTTCACGGAGGCGACGAGCGGATGACCGACGAACCGCCTTGCCTCTTCTTCGTCCGCCAGCGTCACGAACAGCTTTTGCTTCCGTCGGGCGCGGATCGCTTCGATCGATTCCTCGAGAATGATGCGTCCATCCTTGATCATCGCGGCCCGGTCGCACGTCTTCTCCATCTCGGTGAAAATATGGGAGGACATGAAGATCGTCTTGCCTGCCTGCTTCTCCTCCAGGATCAGCTCGATGAACCGTTGCTGCATGAGCGGATCGAGACCCGAGGTCGGCTCATCTAACACGACGATATATGGATCGTGCATGAAGGCGGCGACAAGCCCTACCTTTTGCTTCATCCCCTTGGACATCTTCACGATCGGAGTACCCGGATCGAACTCGAACCGCTGTATGAGCGTCTCGCGTTTCTTGGTGGACTTCATCCCGCGCATGTCGCCCAGCAGTTGGAGGAATTCCAAGCCGCTCATTCGCTCGAGAAACGCAATCTCCCCAGGCAAATAGCCGACATAACGTTTAATCTCCGGCGCATCCTTCCATGCGTCCATTCCGTTCACAATGGCCTGGCCCCGATCCGCCCGGGCGAAGCCCATCAGGTGGCGAATGGTGGTCGACTTCCCGGCGCCGTTCGGACCTATGAATCCGAACACCTCGCCGCGCCCTACCTCGAACGACACATCGAAAATCCCTTTGCCGTTCTTGAACGTACGCGTCAACCGATCCAGTTTAATCATGCTTGCACCTTCTTTTTTTGAAATATGATACATCGATTAGTTCAAAACCAATATACACCTTCCCCTCCGATTTGTGAAGTAGTTTTAAACTATGAATGCAAAAATATTTCAAAACATGGTATACTAGAAGCACATATCGAAAGTCTGGGGGCCACCGCGTTGAACGGGTTTCAGAAACGAACGAAAGCCAAAATGGACCAAATCGAGCAATGCGCCATCCAAATGCTTCATAAGCCGGTGCAGGACATCGCGGTCGCCGAGATCGCAAAGCTTGCCCGCGTCTCCCAGGTGACGATCTATAATTACTACGGCAGCAAGGAAGCGCTGCTGATCGCCGCGCTCAAGCGGATGTTCGGCGACAGAGTCGAGCAGTTCAAACAGCTGGTGGAAAGCGGCCTGTCCTTCGACGAGAAGCTGAAGCGGATGATCCTGATGAAGCGCGAAGCGTCCCAGCTCGTGCATCCGGATACTTACGTGAGGCTTATTGCGGACAATCCGGAGATGCACGCTTACGTCCAAGCCTTTAATCACGAGCACTCGATTCCGTTATTCCTGAAGCTGGTTCAGGAGGGCAGGGCGTACGGGAAAGTGCGAAGCCACATTCATGACGAGGCGCTGCTCATGTATATGAATTTGCTCACTCAAGCGATAGCCGCGTTCTCGGAGGAAGTCATAAGCCAGTTGGACCGGCCGGGGGGCGTGGAGGAAATCATCGACCTGTTTTTCTACGGTATCCTGAATCAGAACGAAGAATCCCGGTAAGCCTTCGGAAGTGATGGGGAACCATCTATTTTCGCGAACCGAAATCCAGTATAATCCAAAGTATGAAACCATCCATCGCTTCCCAAACGAGAGTATGGCTGGCCCGGCTTCCAGCCCCTCTGAGATCGCATAGGGCCCTCGTGGCCATCGTCTTCCTGATCAGCCTCGCGACGACTCTAATCGTCTTCCATCCGCGACAGGAACCGATCTATCCGACCCACTATACTTACATGAAGCTTCGTTCCGCCGACGGGATTGTGCTGCATATGATGGAGACTCGACCGGATAACATTCAGCTGGTGCCGATCGAGAGCAATGTGACCGCGGCTCCTTTCTATGGAATCAACGGAGGTTTTTTCTGGGAAGGCTATTTGCTGAGCATCGCCGTGAAGAACGGCCGGCCGGTGAAGGGCGAACCGGAGCAGTACGGCTCCGGCTGGTTCAACCGAGGCGTGGACTCCGACCTACGGCGCGGGACGCTCGTCTGGGATGAGGCTGCGCAGCGGTTCTCCGTGCAGGTGGCGGCGGATGCGAGCGAGCTGCGGGTGACCGACCCTCGGCGCTTCTGGGCGCAGGGCGGCGTCAGCATGGGGCTGGACCGGGAGACGAGCTGGGAAGCGAGCATGATCGAGGAGCAGATGCCGGCGTATGACGAAGAGCGGCTTCGTTCCGGGCTTGTGTACGACACTCGGCAGAACGTGTACATGATCGTGACTCCGACCCCGTGCACAGTCCCGCAATTCCGCGCCGCGATTCTAGAGACATTAGGTCATCGCGGTTTGGTGGACGGAATATTCCTCGATGGGGACGGTTCTTCGCAGCTGCGGAGCAGGCAAGTCCGCCTCGCTGGGGACAACCGGCCGGTGTACCAGATGTTGGCGCTAATCAATTAGTTTGTTACAAGGGGGCGGCCTGGATGGCTTATGAATCGTTCGAATGGCGTTGCGGGGACGGGACCCGGATGTTCGCGTGCGCCCACGAACCCGAGACCCGGAGCGGCGTTCGGGCCGTGATCGGCATCGTACACGGCATGGGAGAGCATACGGAGCTGTATAGGCACGTGGCGGAGATGTTCGTGGAGCAAGGCTACGCCGTGCTGCTCTTCGACCAACGGGGGCACGGCCAGACCGAGGGACAGCGCGGGCATGCGCCCACGTATGAGCATCTCCTGGAAGGCATCGACCGGATGCTGGAGGAAGCCGACAAGCGTTATCCGGGCGTGCCCCGGTTCCTGTACGGACACAGCATGGGCGGCAATGTGACGCTTAACTACTTGCTGCGGCGCAAGCCGGACATCCAAGGGGCGATCATCTCGAGCCCCTGGCTCAAGCTGGCTTTCGATCCGCCGAAGCTGACATACGTGATGGGAAGCCTCATGGAACGGTTGTATCCCCAGTACTCCAATTACCGGCCGATGAGGCCGAACAACTTGACCTCGGATCCGGTCATGATCCGCCGGATCGAGGAGGATACCGTTCGCCATGGCCACATTACGGCAAGGTTCTTCTTCGGGGTGGCGCGTGCCGGGCGATGGGCGCTCCAGCATGCGGGCGAGCTCGGTGTGCCCATCCTGCTCCTGCACGGCGGGAACGATAAGGTCACCTCGATCCACGCGAGCCGGCAATTCTCGGAGCGTTCCCTGGGGAAAGCCGAGTTCCGGGAATGGCCGGGCCTCAAGCATGAGCTGCACAACGAGCTGGACCGCGACACCGTATTCACGGCGATGGTCGATTGGGTGGAGCGACGGCTGCAGACGCAGAACTAGCGGCGGAGATAACCCCGATCGATCACCGCAGCAGCTTGTCAAGCTTCTGAACGGCGGCTTCCCGGCTAACCTCGCCGAACCGAGCTAACAGCTCGTTTCGCGCTGAGGTGCGGTCCATATGGACCGGCTCCAAACCATGCCGGGCCATCCACTGCGTAGCGAGCATGTAGCAGGTGCTGTTCCAGCCGCTCTTCACGCCTTGGTCGTTCAACCGGTCCGAGATGCCGGAGATGACGATGTCGCCTGTGCTCTGTAGCTCGATCAGGGCGGCGTCGAACCGCTTCTTGGACTCCTTGTCCTGCAGCCCGGACGCGCGGCGAAGCTCCCGGACATCGACGCCCTCATGCCCTTCCACAATGTCGTAGATCCTCAGCATATCCTTCGACACAAGCCCGTCCGCGTAGCGGCTTCTAAGGCCCTTAGCCGGTTGCAGCGCCGCTTGCAGGAGCGGGAACAAGGCCGCATCCGCCAGGATCGGCTTTTTCGCCATAAACCGGCCATACGCGGCGACTCCCTCGCCGGCGAACCGGTCCCTCCACAGCCAAGGGTCGGTAGCCAGGCCGGTATGCCACGCTTCCCGGCGGGTTATCGATTCCAGCGACGGATGCTCCGGGAATAAGGAGGATAAAGGGAGAATGCCGACTCGGGCGATGACCGCCGCCGCTTCCTCGTACGTATCCGCCAACTCCCACTCGACAGTTGAGGTAGTTGTTTTTGTTGACGAAGCCATGTTCACTTGCTCCTCTCGTTCTCTTAATGGTTGGCCGGGATTCCGTATAAGAGGGTCCCGTCTTCAGCCTGCAGCTCACGCACTTGACCGAGCTCGTGCATGTAGATGACGTGCGCAATCGTCTCCGACAAGGCGAAGCGTAGCTGATGCACGGACAGCCGGTCACCGAACAGCGCCCGGCACAGCGCGTACGCGTTGTGCGGCCGCTCGCCCAGCAGCTCCTGCATCCGCTGCAGCCGCTCCTCGTGATGGCGGACGATCTCGACCGCGCGCTCGGCATAGCCGGCGAACGGCTCCCGGTGGCCCGGATACGCCCGCTCGACACGACGGTCGGCCGCCTCCTCGAGGCTCGCCAGGTAGGTGCGGAGCGGGTTCGGATCGAACCCCGGCAAGAAGCCGACGTTCGGCGTAATATGCGGCAGCACATGGTCCCCGCAGATGAGCTCCGCCCGTTCCTCGTCGAGGAGGCTCAGATGCCCGTCGGCGTGGCCTGGCGTATGGATCGATCGGAACGGCCTGTCGCCCAGCCGCACGATGGCGTCCGGCTCCAGAACGGTCAGCTCCGGCTGCGGAGACACCTGCGGGATGAAGCTGTGCATGTGCTCTTCCATCGGCTCCGCGAGCTGCTTGTCCAGCCCATGCAGCAGGAATAAGGTGAGCAGCCGCTCCCCCATCGGTTCCCCTTCGCCCCACAGCTCGCGAACCTGCTCCCCACCCGTGCGGGACAAGTAGACCGGTGCGCCTCCGCTCCCGGCTTGAAACCAGCCGCTCAAGCCGTAATGATCGGGATGATGGTGAGTGAGCACCACCTGTTCCACATCGCCAAGCCCGATGCCGAGCGCGCTGAGCGTCTCCACCCAAAGCGCCTCCGACTCCGGCGTATGCAGACCGGGATCGATGACGGTCCAGCCGTCCCGGCCTCGGAGCATGTAACTGTTCACCCAGCGAAGCGGGAAAGGCAGCGGCACCTTCACCTGCCAGAACCCATCTCGAATCTCTATTCTAGTCGTTCTCATGCGGTCCCTCTATCTCTATTGGATTTCGGCTTCGAGCCGATCAGGATCAACCGTCTGGAGCTGTCCGGGCAGTACGGGAGTCCGTCATAGCCGCCCCGGACGTCCTCCAGCACCAGTCCGGCCTCCTGCAGGAAGCGTCGGAATTCGGACAGCTCGTACAGCTTCACCTGCTCTATGTATCGCCGGTCCTCTCGGCCTTCCTCGCTCACTACGATCCGCTTGCGGACATACCCGTCCTCGATCGTGCGCGTCTCTTCGATCCTCTTCCCTTCCTCGATGCGGACAGAATGGGGAACTAGCCGAGCCCGGACGTCCTCCGGGTTCAAGAAATCAATGAGGAACCGGCCGCCTCGTTTCAACACCCGGTGAAGCTCCTTCAAGACAAGCAAATTCTGCTCGTCATCCTGAAAATAGCCGAAGGAGGTGAACAAGTTCACGACCGCGTCGAACGTCTCGGCCTGGTAAGGCAGCTCGCGCATATCCCCCTGCCGCCACTTCACGCGCCTCGCGACATCCAGCCGCTCCGCCTCGTACAGCAACGCACCGGACAGATCGATGCCCGTCACCCGGCATCCCGCATCGGCCAGAGCCAGCGCATGGCGTCCCATGCCGCAGCACAGATCGAGCACCGACGCCCCCTCGGGCAGCCCGAGCCAGCCGATCATCGTGCGGACTTCGTCACTGGCTCCTGCCTTGTCCCGGTGTTTATAGACCAGCAGGTAGTCTGTACCAAAGCTTTCTTCATACCACGCCTTCATCCGAATATCCCCTCCGTCTCTACTATTTAACACCAAATGGTCCTCTTAGCGCAATGCGAAGCACGGTTAGTCAGACGCAACAGCCCGACCGGATCACGCTCCGGTCGGGCTGTTCAATAGTAGAACGTATTCGCTAGGCTTTGCCTCGCTGCGAGGCCCGCATCAATCCGATGAAGTAGGGCGCGCCGAGCAGCGCCACGACGAGGCCGGACGGGATTTCCTTCGGGCTGAGCGCCACTCGGCCGACCAGGTCGCCACCCATGAGCAGCACCGCGCCCAATAGAGCGGCGATCGGCAGCAGGCGGCGGTGATGAGGGCCGACGAGCAGCCGGGCCGCATGCGGGGCGATCAGGCCGATGAAGCCGACCGCGCCCACCGTCGCCACGGCTGCGGCCGCCAGGCCGACCCCGACGGCGCCGGCCCACAGCCGCGTGCGCGGCACATGGATGCCGAGCCCGGTCGAAGCTTCGTCCGACAGCCCGAGCAGGTCGAGGCGCCGATGCAGCCACCAGGCGATCGGCAGCAGCACGGCCATCCAGGCGAGGAGCGGCCACAGCTGCGGCATGACGCGGGCGTAGGTGCTGCCCGCGAGCCAGACGAGCGCCGGGCCGGCGCGGAACTGCGCCTTCACGACGAGCAGCTGGATGATCGCGGAGCCGAAGGCCGAGACGGCGATGCCCACGAGCGCGAGCAGCGCGGGCTGCAAGCCGCTACGCCTCGCGGCCAGATAGACGATGGTCGCGCACAGCACCGCACCGGCGAACGCCGCGATAGGGATCCACGAGAGGCTGACCGCCGGGAACAGGATCAAGAGCGAGATGGCCCCTACGCCCGCTCCGGAGGTCACGCCGACGACGGATGGATCGGCCATCGGGTTGCGCACGACGCTCTGCAGCAGCACGCCGCTGATCGCCAGCGCCGCGCCGGCGAACGCCGCGATCAGCATCCGCGGCATCCGCATGTTCAGCATGATGTTGCGGGCCAGGTCATCCCCGCTGCCCATCGCCACATGCAGCACCTGGCTGACGGAGAACCGGAGCTCGCCGAACGAAACGCCCGCGATCCATACAGCTGTGCAGCCTATAAGCAGCAAGCCCAGCAGCAGCGAGTACGGGATGCGGCCGGCGAGCCCGGACGACATCGAGGTTTCGTCCGCCCGCTGCACCGGCCGGCCCCCGCTGCGCGCACGCAAGGCGAGTAGGATCATCCACGGCGCGCCGATCATCGCGGTGACGGCGCCGACAGGCAACTCGCCGTAAGCGTCGCGGAACATCCGGGTGATCAGGTCCGCTCCGACGAGGACGGCGCCGCCCCAAATCATCGACGCCAGCAGCAGCGGCATATGGCGGCGAATCCCGAGCAGCCGCACCAAGTGGGGCGCGATGAGGCCGATGAAGCCGATGCCGCCCGCCACGCTGACGGTGGAAGCGGCCAGCAGCACCGCCAGTAGCATCGCACCTAGGCGAATAAGGCCGACGCGCTGGCCGAGGCCTCGCGCCATCTCGTCGCCCATCTGGAACAGATCGAGGGAGCGGCTCATGAGCAAGGCGCACAGCGCCCCCGCCCCGATCCAAGGGGTAACGAAGCCCACGCCGCTCCAATCGCTCGTCTTCAGCGAGCCGGAGCCCCACAGGAATAAGCGGGCGGTCTGCGCCTCGAAGATCAGCTGCAGCGCGCCGGTCACCGCTGCAATCGCCATCGTGACCGCCATTCCGGCGAGCGTCAGCCGGACCGGCGAGGCCGAGCTTCCTCCTCCCATGGCATAGACGAGTGCGAGCGCGGCGACCCCGCCGATAAAGGCGATGGCAAGCGGATGCTCGTTTTTGAGCGTGGGGAACGCGATCATGGCAATCGTAACGGCCAGGAACGCGCCGGAGTTGATCCCGAGCGTCGAAGCGGAAGACAGCGGGTTGCGCGTTATCGTCTGCAGCAGGACCCCGGCAGCGGCTAGGGCGGCACCGGCCAGCACGGCGAGCGTAGCACGCGACATCCGGAGCGTCCGGACCGACAGCTGCTCCGGACTGTGATCGGGGTTCAGCGCCGCCTTCAGCACCGTATGGGTGCTGATGTCAGTCTCCCCGTGGCCGATGTGCACAATCCAGAGCATTAGCAGCAGGGCAAGACCTCCGCCGAACACGAGCAAATAGCGTAACGACAAAGCAAACCGGCCTGTTGCCGGGCCGGTTTGCGTGACGGTTAGAGATCGGCTCATTTGGCGAAGGTAGCGACGACGCGATCCACGAAGGTTTCCATCGACCAGGGACCGCCGAACGGCCATGTGTCGCCGCCGAGCGCGTACAGCCGGTTATCCTTTACGAAGCCGAGGCTCTTCCAAACGGCGTTGTCCTTCAAAATTTTCTCGATGACGTTGTCCGAATCCTGGATGATATGCAGCAGGTTTGCGTTTTGGATCGCCGACAGGGCTTCTACGCCCGCAGTCGAGTAGCCGTACATTTCCACCTTTCCTGCGCTGTAGGCGTTTTTCAAGCCCATCTTCGTCAAGATTTTACCTGGCAGCGACTCCGGCGTGAACAAGCGGAAGACGGCTGCATTCTGGTCGCTGTAAGCTTGCGTGAGGACAACTTCGGCACCGGCTTTGTTCGCGGCTTTCACCTTATCGGCGCCTTGGGTGATCTTGGCCGTCAAGTCGCTCATTACTTTTTGCGCTTCCGGCTTTTTGTTCAGCGCGTCGGCAATCGTATTGAACGTTTCTTCCATTTCCTTGTATTGGTCGGCGGAAGACGTCGGGGAATACGGGTCAAAAATCAGGGTAGGCGCGATCGCCTTCAATTGGCTCAAAATTTTCTCGTGGCGGAATTTCACGCCGATGATCAGGTCCGGCTTCAGCGCGGCGATTTTCTCCAGGTTCGGCTCTTGGCGGGTACCTACGTCTTGGACATCGGTCGGCAGGTCCTGCTTGATCTTCACGTACTTCTTATAATTCGCGATGTCGGCCGCCCCTACCTGGGTGCCGCCGAGCGCTAGGACGTTCTCAGTGTACGTCCATTCCAGGGTGACGATCCGCTTCGGGGTCCCCTTGATGTCTACCGTACCCAGAGCATCTTTGATCGGACGGGCCGGTTCCGCGGAGGGAGCGGCGCTTGCAGTCGGAGCCGTGGAGCCGGACGGGGCAGCTGCAGGCTTATCCGTTCCGCCGCCGCAGGCAGAGAGTAGAATCGTGAAAATAAGGAGCAGCAAAGGGGTCAAGCGCAATCGGGTTATCATCGGGATCATAAACCTCCAACTTGTTATAGTATTCTATAATTCTACTTATTCCGGGCCGCCAGCTTCTCTTGACGCAGCCGCTCGCGGTCTTCCTCCCGCATCCGGGGACAATTGAAGCACATCTCCCCGTCTTCCCTCTTGTAGTACATGCAGCAGGAGGACCGCATCAGCAATTGTCGGCCCGGCTCATAAGGGCTGTCCAGGTACACCGGCTTCATGTGATGGAACGGATTGCGTCTGCGGCCGAACACGTCCGGCTCGAGCGCGGCCGTTAATACCCGATGCCCCGCTATGTACCGCTCCCGGATCACCGGTCGCGTCTCATTCTCCAGCAGGAAATCCTGCATATAGGTCAACCGGGCCGCGTACTGGCTCCAGATCATGTCGGGCTTCACATCGGCGGTCTCGGCGATCGACAGCAGCAAGACGTTGAAGTGCTCGGTGAAATATCTCTCGTACGCCTCCTTCAGCGCTTCATCCCGGTTCGATTCGGGCAGCGGGACGAGCCGCACCTCTTGGAGCTGATAGCCGGTATGAACATGATCGCCATGCGATTCGAGGAAGAAATTCACGTTGTCCGGGTTCACATCCAGCCAGGCATCGTTCGATGCCGATACGTAATGTATCGCTCCGCACAGGCTGAACAAAGATAAGCCGAGAAAAGAGGCCGGCAGTTCCATCGAAGTCGCCTTATATTGCTCGCGGCCGAGCTCCAGGAGCTGACGCATCGTGTCCTTCTTCAGCAGATCGGTCAAGGGGACGGACAGTATCGCCTCTTCTGGGGCCTTGTCGGTGACATGCAAATAACGTTCCAGCAAATCAAAAGATACCGTAGGTCCAGCTGCCATCGTGCATGTTCCTCCCTAGTCGTGGATCCCGGCGACTGCGCGGCTGACTTCGCGGCTACACAGCATGGACCGGTTCCTTGCTCCGCTCCGTCGAGGGCTCCGTCGATCGAGAAGCCGTTGGCGGCGGAGTTGTTGTCGCCGATGCCGCGGCATCAGCCGAACGGGATGCCAGCTCGAACGGAATGCAGATCGGCACGCCTGTACGCGGATCGGGGACGATGTCGGCTTCGATGCCGAACAGCTCCCGGAGCGTGTCGCAGGTGACGACTTCCTCTGGCGTTCCTTCTCGCTTCACCCGCCCCGCCTGAATCGCGACCACGTGCTGAGCGTACCGGGTAGCGTGATTCAAATCGTGAACGACCATCACGATCGTCCGGTTCTCCTCGCGGTTCAGCTTCTCGAGCAGCTTCAGCACTTCGAGCTGGTGCGCCATATCGAGGAACGTCGTCGGCTCGTCGAGGAACAGGATGTCCGTCTGCTGCGCGAGCGCCATCGCGATCCAGGCCCGCTGACGCTGTCCGCCGGACAATTGGTCCACCGGGCGGTCGGCGAAGTCGGCCATGCCGGTCACTTCGATCGCCCACTGCACATACCGGCGGTCCTCCGCGGATGCCGTGCCCATCGCCCGCTGGTACGGGAAGCGGCCGTATCCGACGAGCTCCGCTACGGTCAACCCTTCCGGCGCGATCGGATTCTGCGGCAGGATGGCCAGCTGTTTGGCCACTTCCTTGGTCGATTGGCTATGGATCGACTTGCCGTCGAGCAGCACGGCGCCGTGCTGCGGCTTCATGATGCGCGCCATCGATTTGAGAATCGTCGACTTCCCCGACCCGTTCGCCCCCACAAGCGCCGTGATTTTCCCCGTGGGGATGCTCAAGTTCAAATCTTCTACGATCAGCCGGTCTCCGTAAGCAATGTTGAGCTTCTCCGTAACTAAGCGGTAAATCGGAAACTCCCCCTTCCATCTTTTCGCGATTGGGTATTCGGGTATTTTATGTAACGCAATTGGTGATAACGATTCTCATTATCATAAATATAATTGATATTGATTCTCAGTGTCAATTAAAAAATGGCCACCAGTCAAAAAAGCCTTCCCGTGCGCTCCTGGGATTTGGGAAGCGCAGCTGGAAAGCTTTCTCTAGTGGCTTGAATCGTCAAATCTTCAATTCCCCAAGCTTGATTAGCTCGACGACCGCTTGTGAACGACCTTTTACGTTTAGTTTCTGCATCACATTGGAGATATGATTGCGCACAGTCTTTTCACTGATGAACAACTGCTGGGCGATATCTTTGGTCGTTTTGTCCTGCACAAGCAGTTCAAAGACTTCGCGTTCACGATTCGTTAATAAAAATTTGTTTTTATGGTCGCTACCTTTCAATAGTGCCACCCCTCCTTGCTTGGGCTTTGTTTATAGTTACAAGGTAAAGGGATACAGTCAGTGTAGTTTATGAAAGGCGCCCCGTCTTGGTGCGGAGTCGTGGAAAAATGGGCGAAATCGCGGGTTTGGTCTGCTTGCAGGCCGTTCTATGACGTGTCCCGCCGCGAATCGCGGGCGTGGCGCATCGCCTTCTGCCGGTCCGCGAGCTGCAGCTTGTTCAGGATGTTCGTGATGTAGTTGGCGACCGTCTTGCCGCTCAAGCCGAGCCGCTCGGCGATCCAGCGTTGGACGCGCAGGCGCGTGGACTGGCAGGCAGAGGGGTTCCGACCGCTGTTGAATATCATGTGGATCGTACGCGCCGTCCATGTTGTTAATCAATGTTTACAAATAAGCATAGTCCCCTAATAGGTTAGGGCTTGTTTGGAACGCTTCGAGTCGAATTGTTAACCTACCTTGCGTTAATAATAATGTGCGCTTTACTAATAATCAAAGATAGCCTTACTATCCGGCGAAAACCGCCAAAATGGCGTGAAAATAGTTAAGGTACCCGTCTTAATTGTCCGTGAAAACCAGGTGGTGTGAACCAATAGAGTGATGGGAAAACGCTATTCTTCCTGATACGACCTTATCTGGGAAAATAGCGATATGCGACAGCGTTATTCCTCCGCTTTTGCCCAAAAAGAGCCGGTCTAAGGGCATTAGGGTGATGCCGTAACGTTATTTTTCCACGATGGGGTTGATTTCGAGGAGTAGCGTTATGCGGCAGCGTTATTTGTAGGATTGCAGCAAAGCGGTCCAGGTAAAACGCTTCTTTATTAAATTAGTGTCGAAAAGGGTACCTAAGCACTAACACTTAGGCTTACATACGTTTTGATTATCAAGGGATATCCCTTAACACCTGTTGAAAAAAGCTCGCGCGACCAACGTCACGCGAGCTCTTCTCTCTGCCGGTGCAGCACCCGGAATTTCATGTAGGAGACGACTCTCCAAGGCACCACGTAGCCGACGGCGACGACTACGAATAAGGCCGTTTTCGTATCATTGTCGATCATCGTGAAGTAGTCCCGCAACACCAGGCGAATGAGAATGACGGCCACCAGCGCCACGAAAAAGCCGACGTTTTTCTTCGCATAAATATTCCGGTCTTCCCGAATCTCGTAGTTCGTCGTCCAGATCAGCGGGACCGACAGCACCGCTCCGACGGCGAGCGCAACGGCCCATTCCCACAAATACGCGTGCACGTTCGGGTTCAGCACCAGCGCCAGCATACCCGGGATAATGAAGAAGATCGGTATGAGCAGCCGGATTCCTTTTCCCACAATCGGACGAGACATGCTTCGGGTCCTTCTCCACAGCACTAGCCCCATGATGGCGATGACCATGACGTATACGGAGATATCCACTCGTTGTCCAACCCCCATTAAGCTAAGATGTACCACTGGCAATAGCGCGGCTCTAAAGTTTCATATGCCAGTATAGCTCATCCGGTGTGGACGCGGCAACGGTCCCGAGACTGATTTCGGTTCCGCTCGAAGGCTTACAGGATTGTGCAGTCAGCTTCTGACCGACCGCTTTAGCTTGATCTCGTACGAATATTGATCCGCGCGGGCAAAGCCCCGTTCATACACGATCGGCGCTCCAGTCGCATCGTATCCCGTTCGTCGGAACGCCAGCAGCGGGAATCCGGCTTCGACATGCAGATGCTCCGCCAGCTCGGCGTCGGCCACGGCAGCTTCGATGCTGTGCGCCGCTTCATCCACATACCGGCCGCACGCCTCGTGGATCCGCTCATACAACGAACCGGAGAAGTCATCCTCCGGCGTCAGCCCGATCGCGAGCGGCACATAGGAGTCGGAATAGACGATCGGCTGCCCGTCGCCCAACCGAATGCGCCTCAGCTGGAGCACCTCGCAGCCGTCCGCGAGCTGCAGCGCTTGCACTACCGCCACCGGCGCTTCGACCGCTTCCGCGCCCAGCAATCTCGTCCCCGGCTGCATCCCCCGCCGCTTCATCTCCTCGCTGAAGCTGAGCAGCTCAGGCAGATCGATGCGGAGCCGGACGGCGGCGATGAAGATGCCTTTTCCCGTAATCCGGTTCACATAGCCGTTCGCTTCGAGCCGCTCAAGCGCTTTCCGAATCGTCGCCCGGCTGACGTCGTACTGCTCCTGCAGCTCGAGCTCCGTGCCGAAGTAATCGCCCGGCTTGCGGCTCCCATTCGTAATTTCATTTTCCAGAATTTGATACAATTGATAATAGAGGGGTACCGGTGTGGTCCGGTCGAGTTGCTGGCTCATCGTAGCTATCCAATCCGTCCTTATTTCTTGAGAAAATCTTCTCGCATCGGGGTGAAAAAATCGATCAAAACCGAACCGTCCTCTAGCGCCTTGACGCCGTGCACGATGTCGGGCTCCACTATGTATCCGTCTCCCTGAACGAGCACCTTCGTCTCCCCTGCGATCGTCACTTCGAACGAACCTGCCGCTACATAAGCCGATTGCCGATGCGGATGATGGTGCAAAGCCCCTACGACATCTTTGGCGAACCGGACCTCCGTCACCATCATTTGCTCGGTATATCCCAATATGCGCCGCTCGAGTCCAGGCTCTAACGTCTCGAATGCGATGTGCGAAGCTTGAATGAACATGACCGTCCACACTCCCCGAATAGAAGTACATGCTTCTGATAGTATAGCATCCCCTGGGGCATAATGGTACAGAGTGCGATTAGGTCGGCTTGGGGGAAAATTAGGTGAGAATGGTGAAACAGGCCATCCTTGCATGCAAGGACAGCCTGATTCGTTCTAGCTACGGAGTCGCTGGAGCGGTCTTGGTTCCATGCATGCCGTCTCCGCTTACCCCGTCGGTGCCGTGTATGCCGTATCGCCCCGGCTGGTTGTAAGCCTCGTTCGTGCCATAGGAAGCATTCGTAGGGAATACTTTTTGTACGAGCGTGCTGAATTCATTCACTAGTCCGGATACAGGCCTTCCTTGGCGAATCTCCTCCCCGTACTGCTGGAAGCGGCCGACGAGATCCGGGTTGGAGGACACGTAGACATTCTGCACCTCCGGCCTCGCCGTATGGACCTTGTCCGCGATCTGGGTCTTCACGTGACCGGTCGCCTCGAGATCGGCCCCATGCTTAAGCTTCACCGCCACATAAGCGGAGTTGCCCGCGTGCATGACGCTGGCCCATTCTACGGGACCCATGGAAGTGATTTCCTTGGCCAACTGCTCGTTGGTCTCGAAGCTCGTGATGTTGTGACCCCGGTTCGCCGCCTTGTAATCGCGCCAATTGTTGACCCCATCGCGGTCGTAGCCGGTAAAGCCGTTGTCTCGGTTCAGTCCGAGCTTCAAGTCCCCGGCATCCCGGATCAGATCGGGGTCTGTCCCGCGGTAGCGGTCATACCCGAGACGCAGATCCCGGTGGTTCCCCGTCCCGTAGTTGAACGGACGGTAGTTGTTCGTCAGCATCCGCGTCTTGACCGTGTCGTTCGTTCCTGTGCCCTCGCGAGCCGGCATCTTCCCGCAGCCTACAGCCCCAAACACCATACCTGCAGCTAGAACGGATACGAGCGCCGCCTTCTTCCCGTTGTTCGTCAAGCTCTTCATCCCCCGTTTCGGTTAAGATGCATCCCATTTGGCCGAACAGGATTAGGATGCGCCTTTCCGATGATGCCCCATTCACTAACGAAGAGGCTTCTCACTGGAAGCCGGGGGATGGATTGACTTTCTCCGATTCGGCCGCTATTTCAGTCGGAACGACACAGCGATGGCCGACGGCTCGAATTTGACATCTTTGATCGCTACGAGCGGCGGCAGCTCATCATCGATCGGCACTACGATCGGATCCAAATGAAATCGGCGGACCGGCACGGTCCAGGGGCCCGCCGTCGTCTTCACATGCTCCGCCACCAGATTGGGCGGCTCCCACTTGAGACGGAACGAGAGCGCCGCCTGCGTGCGGATCAGGCCGTACAGCTCCGCCTGCACATGGGCCGTGACCATTTGTCCGTCCTGCTGGAAGCGCGCGCCCTGAATTTGCACATTCGGCAAGGACAGTTTGCGAACCGCGAGCTCCCGCTTCAGGATTTGGTTCAGCTCTTCCTCCGTCAGCCGAAGCTCCAGGCTGCGCGAAGCGATCATCTCTTTGATCTTCGCTGAGACGGATATTGGCTTATAGTTCAAATCGAGCGCTTCCGTCGGCCGGACGGTCCAAAGCAGCGCGATTACGAGCACCGTTGCAATCGCCGCCAGGATCGCGAGCGTCAGGAGCCATTTCTTCAACATGGTCGCATCTCTCCCACGAGATCGAATCTCCTCATGTACACAAGCGATAGCGCTAAGCTTGCGGCGGGTCGGGGCGCTGGCTTTGCTTGGCCTTCAGCCACTTCGGCGCGCCTTTGTTTTTCTTGTCGCGCTCGCGCTCCCGTTCGCGCGCCTTCGCCTTGCCCGCGGCCGCCGACGGAGCGGCCGCGGCGCCGGAGCCGTCGGCCCGCTTGCGCGCGGCCGGCGCCGGCCCTTGCGGCGGGCGCTCCGCTGCCGCCGCCGCAGGCTTCGGCGTCGCCGACACGTCGGCGACGGTTGTGTTGCCGCGGCGGGCGTCCGGGCCCGGGCTCGGGCGCCCGCCCGCGCGGGTCCCGGCGCCGCGCCGTGCGGCCCCCGGCGCGAGCAGCTTGCCCTCCGCAAGCGTGCGGCGCTCGATGCGAATGCCGAGCTGCTCCTCGAACTTGCGGAGGATGAACGCTTCCCGCTCGGCGACGATCGAGACGGTCACGCCCTGCTTGCCCATGCGCCCCGTCCGGCCTACGCGGTGGACGTAATGGTCCGCGTCCGGCGCCGGATCCAGATGGAACACATGCGTGATGTTCTCGATATCAAGGCCGCGAGCCGCTACGTCGGTCGCAACCAGCAGCTTCAGCTTCCCTTCGCGGAAGCGGCCCAGCACCTTCGTACGCTCCTGCTTCGGCGCGTCGCCGTACAGAGCGGCCGCCGGGATGCCGCCGAACTCCAGCTTCCCGACCACCTCCGCCATCGGTTCGATCTCGTTCACGAACACGAGCGCCGAGGCTGGCTTCAGCGCGTAATACAGCCGACGCAGCACGTCCAGCTTGTCCCGCTCCTCGCAGACAACCGCATAATGCTCGATCGTGCTCGCCGTGCGCTGCTCCGGCCTAATCTCGACAAGGGCCGGCTCCCGCATCCAGCGGTCGGCGATGCGCTGCAGCTCCGGTGTCACCGTGGCGCTGAAGAACAGCAGCTGGCGGTCGCGGAGCGCGCTCTTCAGAATTCGCTTCACGTCCTCAACCGTGCTGAGCGAGACGAGCTGGTCTGCCTCGTCGGCGACGATCGTGCGCACCTCGTGCATCTTCAGCTTCCGGGCTTGGATCAGCTCCATGATCCGGCCGGGCGTCCCGACGACCAAATGCGGATGCAGCCGCAGCTTCTCGATCTGCCGGCTAATCGCGGCTCCGCCGATCAGCGCCTGCGACCGCAGGCCAAGCGGCTCTCCGTAGCGCTCCATCTCTCCAAGGATCTGCATTCCGAGCTCACGAGTCGGGGCGAGCACGACAGCCTGGAGCTCCTTCAGCGCAGGGTTCAGCCGATTCAGAATCGGCAGCAGGTAGGCGAGCGTCTTGCCCGAGCCGGTCTGCGACTGCGCGATCAAATCCCGCCCCTGGGAGACAAGGGGGATCGCCTGTGCCTGAATGTCGGACGGGGCCGTAATCCCCTTCTCGGCCAAGGCCTGCAGTAGCTCCGGGCGAAGTTCGAATGTTTCAAAACTGGTGGTCATCTAAATGGATTCCTCATTTCCGCTTCTCATGATCAGGCTTCTGTCCACTACTATAGCACAATTTGGCATAAACCGAAAAAAGCCTCCCTGAAAAGGAGGCCTCGGAAACAAATCTTGTGTTGTTATCTTTTGCTGATCGCCTTGTCGAGCATCGCCTTTACAAAGCTGAAATCGTGCTGCAGCCGCTCGAATGGCGGGAACGGCGCATGACACTCCAGGGTGACCCAGCCGTCGTAGCCGGTCTCCACCAGCGCGTCGAACAGCGGCTGATGATCCGCTCCGCCTTCGCCGAGGCGCGATTGCAGGAACTTTTCTTCCCCGTGCTTGGTCAAATTCGTGAACGTCCCCGGCGCGCCGACCGCGTCCACACGCAACTCGTCCTTCACATGGACGTGGAACATTCGCTTGCCGAGCTGGATCACGGAATCCCGGCCATAGTCCGTATCCGTGATGTACATGTTGCCCGCATCGTGAATCATCCCGACGTTCTCATTATGAATCAAATCGAGCAGCCGGTGGCTGCTTTCCGCCGTCTCGGCGATCGAGACGTTGTGGATCTCGAGCACGATGCTCACGCCTTGCTTTTTGGCCTCCGTCGCGCATTTGTCGATCCAAAATGCGGATTTGGCATAATGATAGTCGTGAGCGAGGAATGCATTCGGTCCTCCCGGGGCGACCCGGATCATCGTCGAGCCGAGCTCGCCCGCCGCCGCAAGGAGCCGCTGGAAGTCGGAGAACGCTTGCTCGGATTCCTTGTCGCTCGCGGTGGAGAAGCCGCCCATGTAACCCGCCAATACCGGCAGCTGCAGACCTAGATCGTCCGCCACCCGGCGAATTTCCTTAATTCGGATCGCGCTGGTCGTCGGAGACAGATGCGGCTCGCGGGCGGCAATCTCCAGACCGTCCATGCCGAGCTCCTTCGTCATTCTAAGCGCTTCCTGTATGCTGTATTCGATGAACACTCCGCTGAATGCCGCGAATTTCATGTTAGTCACTCTCCTTGGTCCGGTCGAACACGAGCTCGCCGGATTTGTAAGTTTGCTGCAAATGGACGCGGTCGCCATCCCAATCGAACAGGGCCAGGTCGGCCGGCGCTCCGGCGGCCAAGCCTGCACGCTCCGGCAAGTTCATGAACGCCGCCGGGCGCGCAGAGGACATGTCCCACGCTTCGCTCATGCTCGCGAGTCCTCGGCGCACGACGTGCTCGATGCCCCACAAGAGCATCTGGGCGGAGCCGGCCAGCACTTTCTCGTTCGCCGCGGTGTGCAGCCGGCCTTCCGGCGTGAGTATGACGTGGCCGCCGACATGCGTCTTGTACTCGCCCGCGGGCATCCCGCTCAAGTAGACGGCGTCGCTGACGAGCATCGCATGCGCGCCCTTCACCTTCATCGCCACCTTGAGCACCTGATCGGGCAAATGGAAGCCGTCGGCGATCAGACAGCACCAGAGTGCGTCTTGCGCCAGCTGCTCCCACAAGTAGTTCGGGTGCCGCGGCAGCATCAGCTGCGCCCCGTTGCCGAAGTGGGTCGACATGGTCGCCCCCGCCTCGACCGCGGCGCGAATTTGCTCGGGGCTCGCCAGCGTATGTCCGATCGAGACCGTAACGCCGTTCGCTACACAATTGCGGATGAAGGCCGGGCTCGAATCCCATTCGGGCGAGATCGTGATGATGCGGATAAGACCGTCCGCCGCCTCTTGCCAGCGACAGAACATGTCCCAGTCCGGCGCTTGAACGTATTCACGGGCGTGCGCGCCGCGCGCGCCGTCCTCAGGCGAGATGAACGGGCCTTCCACATGGATGCCCGCGATCGTCCGCCGGCACAGCTCGTCGCTCCGGCACGCGGCCGCGATCGCCCTCACTCCCTCGGCGATGCCGGCTTCGCTGTTGGTAATCACCGTCGGGTAGTACGCCGTCACCCCTTCCGCGTACAGCTCGCGGGTCGCGCGCTCTACGACACCGGGCGCGATCGGGATCGTGTTGAAGTCGAGTCCCCGGTAGCCGTTGATCTGGAGATCCACTAACCCCGGCGCGATCCGGGGGCCCGCAGCGATACCGGATGCGGTCCTCGGTTCGATCGACTCTATGACGCCACCGCTTAGCGTAACCCGAATCGGCTCTCCGGTGCGGTAGTGCAAGCCTTCTACAACAGTGTTTCCTTCAGAACTCCTCATTGCCCGCCTCCATAAGAATCCCGGTCTACGTACAGCGTACAATCCGCATGTCTGCGCAAGACGGTCGACGGGCACTCGGTCGAGATAGATCCGTTCAGGGTGCGCTGCACCGCCGCCCGCTTCGTCGGCCCCGGCACCATACAGTACAGATGGCGTCCCGCCATCATCGTAGGAATCGTGAGCGTGAGCGCGTGCGTAGGGACAGCATCGAACGTCGGGAAGCAGCCGTCGTTCACTTGCTGCTGCCGGCAAGCGTCATCGAGCTCGACCGCCTTGATCACCTGCGGGTCATTGAAGTCGGCGACAGGCGGATCGTTGAACGCGATATGGCCGTTCTCGCCGATGCCCAGACACACGATGTCGATGGGAGCTTCCTGGATGAGCGCTCCGTACCGGCGGCATTCCTCCTCGATCGTCGTCGAGCTGTCGATCAAGTTCACCCGGCCCGGCTTGACCCGGTCGAACAGCTTGTCGCACAGGAAACGGCTGAATTTTTGCGGGGCGTCATTCGGCAGTCCGATGTATTCGTCCATATGGAACACCGTAATCCGGCTCCAATCGATCCCCGCGTCGGCGGCCAGCGTCTCGAGGAATTCGTTCTGCGACGGTGCCGCGGCGAAGATGATCCGCACCGTCTCCTGTTCGGAGAGCAGCCTCTTGATCGTGGCCGCCGCCGCCCCCCCCGCGGCGGAACCGAGCTGCCTCCGATCGGCATATACGTTCACCTTCAATTCCTCGACATTCTCCGCCAATACCGGTTGCGCTTGCAATGGCATAGTTCTTCCTCCTCGGTTCGATTCAATGATGATCTGTCCCCTGCAGCAGTTCCTGTATCCCTTGCTCAATGACGGTTTCCACTCTCGGGTCGAATACGGCCGGCAGCATGAACAGCTTCGAAGAGTCTCGGCCTTCATAGCCGCCCTCCTCCACCTGCTTCGCGGTAGGGACGTACCCGATCATGCCGTTGCTATAGCCGAGCGCCAGCGCCCGGCCGCCTGACAGCCGCTTCACCTTCTCGCTGTACTCCAGCACCATCTCGCCGTCCATGGCGATGAAGCTCATTCCGTCCGCGATATCCAGCCGGCTCAGCTGCAGCGGGATGGAAGGCGTCAGCAGTTGCGGATTCCGCCGCAGCTTGACCGACCATTGGCCTGGAAGTCCTTCGGCGTTCTCCGTCGCCGCGATCTCTTCCTCGCTCGGCAGAGACAGATAAGGCAGATCCACGCCGATCAGGCGGCCGCCCAGCTTCCCCGGAGGCACCGGCTTCATCGGGCGGCCCAGCACAGTGGTCACCGCGTCGGCGAGCATCCGGCCGAGCCGCCGGACGTCTTCGGCGTCTCCCGAGTAGAACTTGTCGTCCCGGAAGAGCGCGGGTCTTGTATCGCCGCAGCACCCCTGCAGGAACGACACGACGGTTCCTCCGCCGATCGATTGCTCGAGCATCGCCATCGCCGCTCCGGAGTAATCGGAATTGACCTGATTGAGGTTCGTCACCGTCGGATGGCACGTGTAGTGCATCCATACGGCCTTGGTCGCTCCGGACTCGGCGGTGAACCGGAACACTTCGACGTTCGTATCGATGTAGTTGTCCGGATTCGGAGCCATTACCATCGCCCCGTTCACCCACTTGCGCCGGTTGATGCCGACTTGGCAAGTGCCGGATCCACGCTCGATCGACACCGGCTCCAGCGTGGAGATCGCAGCGCCTACCGCCTGCAAGAGCCAATCCTCGAGCTGGTCCATATAACCGGCGTCCGGAAGGCCCAGCATATCGACGAATTGCGTCGTCGTCTGCGGCCCGCCGTGCGTGTGCGACGCGCTTAGGATGACGTGCTCCGGGCGGATGCCGAACCGGTCGAGCAGCTTGCCCCGAATGCCCGCCATCCGCTCCGGTCCCCACCAGATAATGTCGGCTTCCACCACAAGCGCCGTCACGTCCTGTCCGTTCACCTGCTGGCGAAATGCATTGGCCCTCAAGTACAGGCGGCTGCTGATCGCTTCATACGGTCCGGTGCGATTGCCGAACCCGGCGAGCGGAATCGGCTCGAGCGGCGTGATGTCGACTTTGGACACCCCCATCAGCATTGCGGAAGCACTCATCGTTATCCCTCCAGGAGGACCGGCTTGCCGGACTCGGACGAAGCGTAGATCGACTCGACGAGCTGTACGGCCCGCAAGCCGTCCATCCCTGTAACGAGCGGGGTGCGGCCGGTCTCGATCGACTCGATCACATCGATGAATTGAAGCTTGTGATTCACATACGAGATCGCTTTCGGATCGGACACGCCTCCGCCTCCGACAGCCGGTGCGCCGAAATCAGGCTCCGGTACACCCGGCACCGTCCAATGGACGATCTGCGTCCCTTCCAGCTTGATCGTACCTTTCTCGCCGTAAATGTTCAGCGCGGCCTGGAAGCCGGGCTGAATGCTGGTCGACGCCATTACGGTGCCGAACGCGCCGTTCTTGAACTGCAGAATGCCGAGCCCGATGTCTTCGGCTTCCATCCGGTGCGTCTGCGTAGCCACTTTCCCGTAGATGGAAGCCAGCGGCCCCCCGAACCAGAGCAGCAGATCGATGGAATGAATGCCCTGATTCATAAGCGCGCCCCCATCCTCCACGAGCGTCCCGCGCCAGTCGGCGCTGTCGTAGTAAGCCTGCGTCCGGTAGAACGGCAGGGAGATCTCCAGCAGCAGCAGCTTGCCGAGCGCCCCATCATCAAGCACTTGCCGAACGGCCTGGTGCTGGGCTTCGAACCGGCGCTGGGAGATGACCGACAGCGTGACGCCGTTCGCTTCCGCCGTCCGGATGAGCTCGGCCACTTGAGCGGAGGTCATGGCGGCCGGTTTTTCGACGACGAGATGCTTGCCCGCGTTCAGCACGTCCAGCCCGATCCGATGATGGCTGCCGCTCGACGTCGTCACGGAGACGATGTCTACGTTCGGATCGTGCAGCAGCGCCTTGTAATCCGTATACCACGCGCAGCCTTGCGCTTCCGCCACGGAGCGCGCCTTCTCCTCGCTTCGGCTCGAGACCGCGGCGACTCGAACCTGCTCGATTTCGCTTAGCGCTTTCATATGAAAATCCGCGATCGTGCCGCAGCCCACTATTCCGATTCCCCAAGTTTTAGCCACTTGTTATACCCCCTGAGATAAAGTCCTTAAGGCGTCGAGCGTCATGCGGGTGCCCATCATCTGGGTACCGCCTTCCGGCACATAATGCGTCTCGATCGTGAACAGCCCGTCGTAGCCGTCGGCGATTAGCGCCTTCAATTGCGCTATGACCGGTACAGAGCCCGAACCGAGCGGCACGCAGCGCGAAGTTCCGTCTGGCCGCACGTACGCGTCCTTCAGATGGACGTGCGCGAGCACATCCTTCATCGCAGCGTACCCGGCCGGATACGCTTCGTGCCCGCCGTACGCTTCGTTGCCCGGGTCCCACAGGCCCTTCACAGCCGGCGAGCCGACACCTCTCACGATCGCCGCCACTTCCTCCGCGAAGCCGCCGTTGCAGGACGGCTCGTTCTCTACGAGCAGCAGCGCGCCGGCCCGCTCCGCGACCGCGGCGGCCCGCTTCAGATGAGCCACGATCTCCGCCGTGTACCGCTCCGGCTCCTTCTCGCGCCAGAACGAGAAGATGCGGATGCGCTTCGTCCCGAGCAGGCCCGCAATTGCGAGCACCCGGTCGAGCTTGGCGAAGTGCGCCTCCACGCTCTCTTCCTTCTGGCCGAACATGTCGCCTGAGGCGACCGGCCGCTCGGGATCCAGCGCGCACTTGAACAGCGGGGATGCGATCGCCGAGATGAACAAGCCCTTCGCCTCCACCTTCCGGCGTACTTCCTTCACTTGCTCGTCGTTCATATTGGCAATGTTCACACCGTCCACTACTCGAATCTCTACGTGCTTCAACCCTTGCTCCGTTATCCAATCCAGTGCCTCGTCGAAACGGGCCGATACTTCGTCGGTCAGTACACCCAATCGGTCCAGTACCACAAATTCCACTCCCTTTTTAAAGCCCACGTCACTTTGCGGGGTTTCGGTTTACGCATCTTGTTTGACTATAGCAAGTTTCCCGGGGGAAATGTTGACTTTTCTTTCGATGCGAGTATCAAAATTTTTTGAGTGCCCCGGAACTAGGTCAGGAGCGATAACATTCCTTTTATACCACCGCGCGTTTTCTGAACGCCGTCGTTTTTCGGCAAGCGACTCCATATTTGAACTCAAGCCCTTCGCTTCCCGTCTGCTCATCCGAACGAACCGGCACCCACACGACCACGCCGTTCAGCTCGCCCTCGAGCTCGACCTGTCCGCCCTCGCAAGCCGAGATCCGGACTTGGCGGCGCGCCCGCGTCCAAGCGTTGATCCGATCCGCCGTCCAAAATTCAAAGCCTTGTCGGCGCGCCTCGGTCACTACTTTGCGGAACGCAGCCCGCACTTCCTCCCGCCGTAATATGTGGTACTGGTGGAACAGGAAGTGAGCGACGCCTTCAACGCGCTTAGCGATCGCGAGACACGGCTCGATAATGCTGCTGTCCGCCCACGACCCGAGATCCATGTCCTGCGTGAAAAATCCGAGCTCAAGCACGTCATAAAACCGGTTGCGCTCGTCGCACCAGGCGATCGGGAAGTACGGATGGCAAGTCGCGAACGGTACGCCTACGTTGCCCCGCTTGCTCGGCCCGCGCGACTCGTCCGATTGGATGCCCGTCTCCTCGCACCAGCGGAACAGCTCGCCCCATCCCTCGAAGCGGGTGTAATGGTTTTTGTTCGAGATGACGGTCTCGCTTCCGATCGCCCCTTGCAGCCACTTGAATTGCGACAAGAACTGTTCCCGGGTCCAAGGATGATCGATCGCGTTATAATGAAAGCCGAGTTCATGGCCGTCTGCCCGAATCGCTTCATATAAGGACGGGCTGTAGCCCGGTTCGATCATACACCATGTTGATTGGACGCCGCATTCCTTCAACAATTCCAGAGTGGCCAGACCGGCCTCGTCCTCGTTGCCGTCGCTGTCATGGGAGATGAGCGCCACGCCGCTCAAGCCGTCCGGCCAATGACCGAGGAACGGCAGCGTCAGTCCTTTAGCCAGGGCGGTCCGGATGACGTGGCCCACGAGCGCCTCCCGCCAGAGGTCCGCATACGGATGGGGATAATAGGGCTGCCCGGTCTGCGTAGCCGCCCGATCCGCCACCCAATCCACGGCGGTCTCGTCATCGGCCTTAAGCCAGCCGTCATCCAGCGATCCGGACCCGTCCGGGGCCGGGATGCCGTCCTCGAACACCGGCTGCGTGCCCTGCTGGAGCTGTACGACGGTGTTCACCAGATCGACGGACCAGCGGTCGATCGTCCCGGTCCCTACGCGGAATTGCAGCACCGCGGCAGGTCCGTCGGCCTGCACTTGAACCCCGCCGCTCACCGAGCCGATGCGCTCCGCTACATATTCATTATCGCTCCCGGTCGCCCAGGGCGTCGCCTTCATAAACCGCAGCGGACGCTCGTCGACCCAGCTTTCCGGCAGATGAGCATAACCCGGCTTCAGCGGCGAAAGCGCCGTGCATTTCAGCTTTTTGCTCAAACCTCCCAAATTCCCGAGGCCGATAAGCGAGCCTCCGTTCTCCGCATAGCTCCATAGCGCCTCCGCGGACGCGGCCCCCTCCCGGACGAAAGCGGCGATCGCCACATCCGGGTTCACCTTCATGAGCTCCTCCACACTGTCGATAAGTACGAACGGAACGCCCGCTTGCCCGAGCAGCTCCGCAATATACGATTCGAATACGTTTACGCCTTGCGCTCGACGAGAATCCGCTTCTTGCCGATCCACCAATACCGCCAATTTTGCCATACGCATAGTAGCCGACTCTCCTTGTTTTAAGTTAGAATTTTTTAATTGTATCATACCTGTATTCTAGCTCGGAGAACGGAATGTGACCAGCACTTTTTTCAGAGGGTCCGAGGGATAGGCCGACGGTAGGATAGACAACACATTGCCTGTATCAATTTGTTGAAGATTCGGCTATAATTGAAGATTGAAACCATTTTTGAAGGATTGGACGACAGACATGAGACGTGAAAGTGAATTTCGCTACTCCAAGCTGGCCCATATTTTGAGAGAGCAAATCTTATCCGGCTACATCAAGCCCGGAGAGTTTCTCCTGTCGGAGAACGAGCTTTGCCGGTATTACGGGATTAGCCGGACTTCCGTCCGCAAGTCGCTTGAACAACTGCAAAAAGAAGGACTCATAATCAAAAAAGTCGGCCAAGGCACGATCGTCTCTCCCGACCTCGTCATCCCGGAGAGCGCGACAAAGGTGATTCGCATCATGGCGCCCGCTCCTTCGCATTACGTCGATCACTGCCTGCCGATCATCATCGAGGCGTTCAAGCGCAAGTACCCGAATGTGGAAGTGAGGCTGCTGAGCTTCCCCAGCACGAACTTCCGCGAATCGATGCGAACGGCGATGGAGCTTGGCCACGCCCCGCACCTGCTGATCGTCACGGATCGGCAGTTCGACGAGCTCAACCAGTTCGCCTCCTTCGCGAGCCTGCAAGACCGGTTCCAGGGAACGCTCGACGCGATGTACCCTCGCCTGGTCGAGGGTTTCCGACGAGACGGGGAAGTGAAGGCGATGCCGGCCACGTTCTCGCCCGTCTACTTGGCGTACAACGCCCGGCTGTTCGCGGAGCAAGGCATTCCCCGGCCGGAGCCGGACTGGACGTTGTCCGATTTCCTGTCGGCCGCCAAGCGGCTCACCCTCGATACGGACGCGGACGGCATCACGAACCAATACGGCCTGCTCTTCTCGTCGTCCTCGAGCCGCTGGCCGGTCATCGCGCTGCAGAACGGCTACCACTTCCAACCCGGCTCGAGCCGGGAGGCGCTCGTGAGGACGCTCGATTTCATCCACAATGCCGTTTACCGCGAGCGCTCGGTGACCCTCTGCCAGCCGTCTTACGGCGCCAATTCGAAGGCCTTCGTCTACGAGAAGACCGCCATGGTGCTGACCACCGCCATCGAAGCCGCAGGATGGGCGGCGGACCTGTCGTTCGAGCCGCAGATCGCGCCCCTGCCGTTCGGGCCGGAGAAAGCTTCGCTTCTCGTGGCCAACGGGTTCATGATCCCGACCCATTGCCCCGACTTCGACCTGACCGCTCAGTTCCTGGAGACGGCGCTCGATCCCGAGCTGCAGGTCGAGCTGGCTAAGACGACGAGCTTCCTGTCCTGCCTGACCGTCAACGACCAGGTATGCGAGGAAGAGGACCTTCGCGCCTTGAACATCGTCGGCGATCAGATTATCAATTGCCATTACTTGAGCGATATGTTCGAAGACCCGATGCTTATCGGGGAGCTCGAAGCGGAGATGGAGCTGTTCTGGACGGGTCTCGAGTCGGCCGACTCGTTCGCCGACCGGATGATCCGGATTATCGCCGGTACGTAAACTAACGGATCGCTGTTAGTACACATGCATGAGGAACCCCGGACCTATCCGGGGTTTTTTCATGTTTATTTCATAGGTCTTTAGGACTAAATGTTAAGATTTTCCGATATTTTTCCCCTTTCCTTCCTTCCCGCTCGGAGGAGATTGGAAAATCATGTCGAATACGGTTATACAGCAAAGCAGCAATGACAAAATGGCAAAGGTGGGCTTTTTCATGAAGGACAAGTTGACGCAATGGCGGTCCCGCTTCAAAGGGACGATGAACCAAGCCAAGCGGCCAATGACGAACGCAGAATCCAATCAGGAAGGCGGGAAGCTTACGTTGCAAAATCCGTTTCGTTCCGTCGGCGTCATGCTGTTCCTGTTATTTTTCGTCAGCATCGTCGCCATCGTTGTCATCGTAGGCCTCTTGTCGGCGCAAATCTCCAAAGGAATCATTACCGACAAAGTATCAGACGCCTCGAAGCAAACGATCGTGCAGTCGGCCGACAAGCTGGACTTTTTCCTGGAAAGCCTCGAAACGATCTCCGTACAGCTGATGTCCGACGATACGGTGGCCGACAACTTGACCAAATACAAGGACAAGACGCTCAGCGCCTTCGACAAGCTCCAGGCCGGCTCGGCGGTCAACAACCGCCTGAAGAGCTACGTAATGGCGAATAACAAGATCGCCGACATCAACATTATCCCGATGGCTCCGGAATCGGACAGCTACAAGACTTCCACGAGCATGAAGGATACGGTCTTCACGAGCGAATGGTTCAAGGAAGTGAAGGAAGGCGACGGCAAGGGGATCTGGCTGCCCGCTCTGAAAGCCGGTTATGTAACGTCGCCGAACACGTTCGCGATCGCACGCGTGCTTCGCAACATCAAGTCCAGCAGCGTGGAAGGCATCCTCGTCATCGAAGTGAAGGAATCGGCGCTCAAGGAAGTGCTGAACGGTCTCACGATCGGAGAAGGCAGCGAAATCGCAATCGTCAGCCCTACGAACAAGATCGTCTGGTCGGCCAAGACGGAGAACATGGAAGCGAATTATCCGATCGATGTCGCGGGCCGGGCCAAATCCGCGTCGAGCGAGACCGACACGTTCGAGTCGAAGGTCAACGGCGAGACTCATCTGGTCGCCTACGATGTGCTCGGCCGCTCCAAGTGGTACTTGACGGGGAACGTACCGGTCAAAGAGCTCGTCAAGGAAGCGAACAAGATTTCGACCGTGATGTGGGTCATGGTCGGTATCGCGTCCATCGTGGCGATCGGGCTCGGCCTGCTCGTCATGCGGATGATCGGCTCCCCGCTCGTCGCGATGCGCAATCTGATGAACGAGGGCGCGCGCGGGAACCTCATCGTGCGGATGCGGGCCACGGGTCGTCAGGACGAGATCGGTCAGCTGGGCGACAGCTTCAACCTGATGATGGACCAGATCACGCACCTCGTTCGCCAGACGAACGATTCGGCTCAAGAAGTGCTGAACACCGCGGCCGAGCTCTCGGACGCCTCGAAGAAGACGGCGCTCTCGGCCAAGGAGATCGCCGTCGCCACCGAGGAGATCGCCTCCGGCGCATCGAGTCTGGCCATGGAGGCGGAACGCGGCAACGACTTGACGAGCAACATCAATCTTAAGGTGAACCAAGTGGTCGCCTCCAATCAGCAGATGGAAGCGTCCAGCTCCGAAGTGTTGAAGTCGAGCAACCAAGGCAAGATCTACATGTCCGAGCTCATCACCAAGACGAACACGACCGAAGAAATGACCCGCTCCATGGTGATGAAGGTCGAGAAGCTGCAAGAGAGCACCCGCTCGATTCGCAAAATTCTCGACGTGCTGAACACGATGACGAAGCAGACGAACATCCTGTCGCTGAACGCCACGATCGAAGCGGCCCGAGCCGGTGCCGCGGGCAAAGGCTTCATGGTCGTCGCCGACGAGATCCGCAAGCTCGCGGACCAGTCGAAGCAATCGATCGACGTCGTCGGGCAGATCACCGAGACGATTCAGCACGAGATTCAGGAGACGGTATCCGTCTTGACGGAAGCGTACCCGCTCTTCCAGGAGCAGATCGCCTCCGTGAAGCATACGGATGAAATCTTCAAGCAAGTGCAGGAGCGCGTGACCGGCTTCACCGTCCAGCTGCGCGACGTGACCGGCTCGATCCAGGAGTTGAAAGAGTCGCAGCTTGTACTGGCCGATGCGATGAGCAACGTCAGCGCCGTAGCGGAAGAATCGTCCGCAACCTCGCAGGAGGTCGCCTCGCTCAGCACCGAGCAGCTCAGCATCAGCAGCGGGCTCGTCCGGCTGTCCGAGAAGCTCGAGGAGCTGTCGAACTCGCTCAAGGAATCGCTCAGCAAGTTCACGATCTGATTGACCGAAGTTATGTACATAATAAGAACCGAATGAGAAAAGCCGTCGGAGTGATCCGGCGGCTTTTCTCCTTATGCCAGCTTTTCGATAAAAAGGGAAGCGCTGGTCGTCGGAGTGTTCCCTCCGATGCTCCCTTGGATTACCACGTTCATCCCGGTTTGGTCAATTCGTTGCAGTGTAATCACGTCGCCCGCCGATAATGGTGTCACGACTTGCCCTGGAATCGTTTGGTTGCCCGAACCTGCTCCATAATTGCTGCACGGAATTAGCGTCTTAGGGGCCGGCCCGGCTGGATCTCTAAACAATCCAAACGCCGTATTGCCCTGTTGGGGGAATACCTCCCAGGTAATTTCGTAAATCCCGTCTTGAAGAATGTTAATACTGGATGGAGAAGTGAACGAAATGGCTGTACCGTTCACGAGCTGACTGGTGAACTGTACGATGCCGCCGTCCGATCCTCCGCCTGAAGAAGCCGGCCCAAGCGTTTGATCAGTCGATCTGCAAAAGAAGGCAAAGGATGTAACCGCCGGAGGTCCTTGAGGTCCTTGTGGTCCCTGAGGCCCCTGCGGTCCAGGAGGCCCGGGAGGTCCAGGAGGTCCTACTCTTCCCATAATCACACACTCCTTATTTACTATTCGTGTACTCCCACACCATTTGCGGGGTGTAATACACCCACAGAACAACTTATTCCCGTTTGAAATAATCGGTGCGCTCCATACGAACCCATTTTCCGCCGGCTTGTATTATCGTCCATGCCTTTTCACTTTCTTGTACATACCCTAATACGACCCTGCTATCGCCACAGAAGGAGGAAGCCGATTGAACTCCAAAAAAGGTTATGTAGGCATTATGGTAGCCGCCGGCAAGCAAAGAAGGCATGTCCTGCAGCATTACATGCGCTTCTCACCTCCCAATATGCCGCTATACAGCTTTACGCCTTCATCGATCAACTGGAAGCGAAGGACGATTATTGGCCTTCATCGTTCGAAAGGGAAGTGGATGTTCCGCAGATTTGCTTTTCCCCGGTCCGTATACAATCGTTGTTACGACTTGGAACGGATCAAGGTCATGCGGCGCCTGGAGCACGTAATCGGCCGCCAAACCTGCTTCAACCATACGAACAAATTCAACAAATTCGAGGTTCATACGCACCTGCTGGAAAGTCTGGCCCCCTACTTGCCGGAAACGATCCTTTATCGTCCCGAAGAAGTCGTTTCTTTCCTGGAGAAGCACAACGTCATCTATTTAAAGCCTGTGTACGGACTACAAGGAAAAGGGGTATATCGCGTAGAACGGAAGGAATCCGGGGAAATCCATATTGGCTATCATCATTTCTCGCCTAATACTATCTTGCCTGACAGCGGGAAATTATTGAAACATCTTGAAGGTCTGATCCGCAAGAAACCCTACATCATCCAGCAAGGGATCCCGATCCAGCAAGTGAACGAGCAAACCTTCGATTTACGCGTGCTCGTGCAAAAGAACGGGAGCGGCGAATGGAGCGTCACGAATGTAGTCAGCCGGATCGCCCATAAAGGCTGCTACAATACAAGCATCAGCGAGACCATTTGTTTATCGGAAGAGGCGCTTCGGCCCTTCTACGCGCCCGAACAGATTGAGGTGGTCCGGCTATTCATAGAATCCGTCAGTGTGACGGCCGCTCAGCAATTGGAAACGCGGTCCGGACTCCACTTGGGTGAACTGAGCGTTGATTTTGCGTTGGACAACGACCGCCATTTTTGGATCATCGAATTGAACGGAAATCCGCAGAAGGATTTGTATAAAGAATTCGAGAGCCAGACTGCCGTATACAAGCAACCGATGCAATACGCGCACTACCTGAGCCGGAAATGATGAGGCAGGGATGGTTCAGTATATGGATCAATGCTTGTCATGGTTACATGCCTGTAGGCATGGCCAAGCGCACAAAGACCTTCAATCCTCGGATTGAAGGTCTTTCGTCTTCCGTTCTGCCATATTCGGATGCGCTCACCCGAACGTGTGGTTCGGCAGCCCGCTTACGCCGGGCTTGATGCGGAATACACCGCCGGTGAGCGGATACTTGGCCAGCACCTCGTCGGACAAGCCGACACGGGCCGAGGTGATGTAGAGCTCGTCGCGATTCGGGCCGCCGAACGTGCACGAGGTTACCTGCGGGGCCGGCACATGCGCCGTGCCGATGCATTCGGCAGTTGCGGGATTCCACCGTGTGACCCGGAAGCCGCCCCAATGCGCGACCCACAGCATCCCTTCCGCATCGACCGTCATCCCGTCCGGATAAGCGAATTCCTTCGGAATGCGAATCGCGGTTCTCCGGTTGGCCAATTCACCGTTCTGGAGGTCCACATCGAACGCAACCACTTCGTAGGTCGGCGTATCGATGTAATACATCGTCCGGTTATCCGGACTCCATCCCAATCCGTTGGAGCACGTAACCGGGCCGAATTCTTCGCGCACGCGAAGCTGGAGATCCGGATCCAGGCTGTAGACGGACCCTTGTCCCCGTACATCGTTCATGGACATCGTCCCGCCCCAGTAGCGGCCGGTCGCGTCGCACTTCCCGTCGTTGAACCGGTTCTCCGCCTTGTCCGCTTCGATGCCGTCCAGGAGCGTCCGCACCGTGCCGCTCTCCGGATCGAAGAGGCCGATCGAATGCGGGAACGTCAGCAGGATGCCGCCGTCCGCAGCGGGTACGGCCGCCGTCACCATCTCCTCGAACGGATAAGCGCGCAGCTCCCCGCCTTCCGGCTTGTATTCGTTCAGGCGCTTCCCCGTAATGTCGACCCACAACAGGCTTGACCGCCCGGCATCCCAATGCGGTCCTTCCCCCAATAAGGACTTCGCGTCCACAACCAATTCCGCTTCCCACTGCATAGCCGAATCCTCCATCCCACATATATGTACGTGCTGCGCTTCCTTGTCCCTTCCATATTGTAACATAGAAAAGACATCCGGGTTACGTTCAGTTAACCGGATGTCTTCGGGACGGAGCAATCGGCCGATCCCACTACATGCATGGCTCGATTGATCCAGGGCTTCGATGGAGGCGAAGTCCGCACTCGATTCGGTCGAATCCCGCACAGCTTCACCATGAGCGACTCCTGGTAGCGGGTGATCGCTTCCATATTCGCCTGTACTCTCCTCGCCGTTTCCTCGGAGGCAGCGGAAATGTCGGCCAGACTCTCGATGATTCTGGCGAGCGCCTTCTGGCTTCTGGCGAGCGAGTCGAGAATGTCCAATTGCAGTTCATGATGCTTGCGGATCAGACCCATGCTTCCTTATCCCCCTAATTCATGAAGCCGCCAACATCCGACCCGGACATGCCGGAAGAGTTGTCATCCTCGCTCCGGTTCAAGATCACCTTCAAATTTTTGGCCAGCGCGTACTCCATCTTCGTCAGCCCGTCAATCACTTCAAGGAACTGCTCATGATATTCGAGGGGACCTTTCACTTGATCCTCGTGGCTGTAAAAAACTTTGTGATTAATATGGCCGCAGATCCAATCGCGCGATTTCTCCGTCTCGTTCGCCTTCGCTTCCAGGATGAGCGAGATGTTGTATTGAAGCTTGACCGAAGCATCCAAAATCCGCAGGAACGCGTCTCGGCGTTTCATGAATTCCCCCCCCTTTCCCAGCCCCGGTTTGGCCGGTTTACTCTTCCTCTTCTCCGTCGGTCAGCTCTTTGATCACGACTTCCAAGTTCTCGGCGATCGCTTCCTCCAAGTCCGCCAGGGACGTCAAATATTGGCTGACGCTCTTGGCGATGTCGATTGCCTGGCTCCCTACGGCGATAGCCCCGTCGAACTGCAGGTTCGTATTCGGCAGGGCTCCGATCACATGCGCCGTGTTGACGATATTGAGCCGCTTCGCTTCAAGTATTCGGGCCAGCTCCATATGCGATTTGGCCATATGCCCGATGATGGACGTCACTCGCTTTTGCACCGGCGCAATCCTCCTTCGTACGTGTCAGCCGGCCGTATCAGCCGGCCGTGTCAGCCTGCCGTGTAAGCCTGCTCATGGCCTTCTTCGAACCCTTTGGCGAATCCGACCTGATACCCTTTCTCATACGCGGCGTTATAGTTTTTTTCGTAGACTTCGGCATAGCTCGGGTTATGCGGCGTGATCCGCTTCTTGCCTCGTTTTTTTCGCTTGGCCCATTTTCTTCTTAACTTGCTGCGCTTTCCAATGGAGAGGCGTTTGCCTTTGGCCGGCTTTTTGCCCTTCTTCCCGGAAACGCGCCGTTTCTTTCGCTTCATACCGGAACCTCCTGTTAGAGCTCGTAACTTTTCTCCCCCTCATTGTATGAATCGAACCGGGTAAAGGTACCCGCGGAACTCGAATGTCGCTGCCGCATTCATTTATGATGCAGCAGCCACGTCGGAATCGTAGCCGGCTCCCGATTATAAGCCTCATAAAATTCATACTCTTTGGCCGATAAGGGGACGATCTCCTCCGCTATGAACCCGACGACACGGTCATCTTCCGGATGCCCATGCTGCAGCGGCCGGATCGTTTCCTCCGTCCGGATGTTGACGATCGACTGACCCGCGGCATGAATCGGGATGACCAGGACGAAGGAGTCCGCATTCACTTCGTAGGTTTTTTGCAAATCCTTGTTCACGTAGACGGTTAGGTGAAGGGTGCCCACCGCGTCTGGGATCGCATGACGCCCTTTGATGAGGAGCGAGTGAATCACGCTGTTCGGGTCCCCCGATCCGATCACGATTCCGATCTCTGCAGGCACCCACCCGTCCTCATAGCGGTCGATGGCGAGCAGCTCCGGCGACCGGCCGAATACGCGGTTCGCCTTGTAGCGGTTCAGCAGCCAGAACACGCCTTTCGGCCAATGATGGTGCGCATACTCCGCCACCCATTTGGCCGCCACCGCGCCTTCCCCATAGTGAACGCGAAACGCCCACAATACTTCCTCGAGCCCAACGTCCTTCCAGATCGACATCGATTTGCTGGCTTCATGCAGCCTATAATCGGCAATCAGCTCATCCATATAATAGAAACCGCCCGAAGGCAGCAGCCTCAGCCACAATTCATAATCCAAAATAAACTTGTAGTCTTCCTTCACACCGCCGACTCTCACGAACGCGTCCTTTTTGAGAAATGCGGCGGGCTGGCAGATGAAGCATTCTGTCATCAAAAGATCCCGGTTAAACGGTTTGACGGGGTAAGGATACTGGAACTCGCCGCGCTCATTGACGTAATTTGCTTTCCCGTACACCACCGAAGCGTTGCGATGTGTCCGGAACTTTCGAACCACTTTGGCGATCGCGCCCGGATGGTACGTATCGTCCGAGTTCAGCCACCCGATAATCGTCCCCGCCGCCATGGCCACCCCTTTGTTCACCGCGTGAGCCTGGCCCCGGTCGGGCTCCGACACGAAGCGAAACCGCTCCGGGACCGATTGGGCGTATTGGTGCAGGATGTCGACCGTTCCGTCCGTGGAGCCTCCGTCCATCACGAGAATCTCGACATGCGGATAATCCTGGCGGAGCACGCTCTCGATCGTGTCCCGGATATAAGCCGCTTGATTGTACGAAGGGATGATGACGCTGACGCGGACCGGAGTGGAACCGTCTGCATCCCGCCAACGCGGCGCGACTCTTCGAAGCCGTTTCCTCCGCGATGCGCTCCTCCGGCGCCGCAGCCTTCTTCGGCGAGACTCCCCGCTCTTCAGCCGCCGTTTCTTTTTCCTCCGTATCATGGATGGCACCTCCCGTATTCACGTTCTAGTAAATGTCGGATACCCGCCCTGACATCGAACGACCATGACCAGCCGAGCGCCTGAAGCGGTCCGATGTCAGCCTCGGATTGCATGATCTCATTGGATCGGTAAGGCAAAGCGCCGAAATTGAGCACCGTCTTCGAACATGTCTCTTCCTTCACCAGCTCGACGAACGTCCGGATCGTCATGGAGCGGCCTGTGCCCAGCTCGTATTCGGCGAAACCGGCTCCCGCCGCAGGCTGCAGCAACCGGATGTATGCTTGGACGGCATCCTCTACGTAGATGAAATCGCGCCGCTGTTCCCCGGCCGTCAAGCGCAGCTCCGGTTCATTGTTCAGGCAGGCGCGGATAACCTGACTCGCGAATTTCGTCCCGCTGTCGAACGGGCCATAGAGATGCTCCAGCCTCACGTTCACGAATCGGATCGGCTGCCCTCGGCTTAGGAGACGCCCCCATTCGACGAACTGTTTTTTGGTGAGCGCGTAGCTTTGCAAGTAAGCGTAATCGCCCGCTCCTTTATGAATGAACGAATCGGTGTTGATGAACAGAGGCGTGCCGTGGAGGAGGCCGATCTCCAGAAGATTCAAGGGGAAAGCCACGTTAGCCTCGAGCAGCTCCCCGGACCTCTCGTTCTGGCGGCCATAGAGCGTGGCGGCATGAATGATGGCGTCTATCCCGCGCCTTTGCCGAAATGGAGCCTCCACCCGGTCCCGATCGAGATCGAAGACCGCCAGCTCGCTGAGCAGCGGGGCGATCCGCGAACAATCGGAGGAGCTTCGCTTCAAAATGCTAACTTCGTACCCAGCCGCCCGCAACGCTCGAATGAGATGACTGCCCAGGAATCCGGTGGCGCCGGTCACCAGCACATGAAGGCCCTCTACGCTCACCCGTACTTCCACTCGGCCTGATTCGATTTCCAGAGCTGTTCCAAGTAATTTTTGTCGCGCAGCGTATCCATCGGCTGCCAGAACCCGGTATGCTTGAACGCCTTCAGCTGACGGTCGCGGCTAAGCCGCTCGAGCGGCTCCTTCTCGAATTCGGTCGCATCGCCGGCAATGTAGTCGAACACGCCGGGGTTCAACACGAAAAATCCCGCGTTGATCCAGTTCCGGTCCCCTTTCGGCTTCTCCTGGAAGCCGGCTACGGTATCGTCGTCCGTTAAGCTTAGCGCCCCGAACCTTCCCGTCGGCTGGGTCGCGGTTACGGTCGCCAGCTTGCCGTGGGCCTGGTGGAATTCGACCAGCTCCCGGATATTCACGCTGGAGACGCCGTCCCCGTATGTCAGCATGAACGGTTCGTCTCCGATATAAGGCCTAATTCGCTTCACTCTTCCCCCTGTCATCGTGTCTTTGCCCGTATCGATGAGCGTCACCTTCCAAGGCTCCGCCGCCTGGTGATGCACGGTCATCTGCTCCTCGCCGGAGACCCTGAAGTCGAACGTTACGTCGGACTTGTAAAGAAAATAGTGGGCGAAATATTCTTTGATCACATAGCCCTTGTAACCCAGGCAAATGATGAAATCGTTGAAGCCGTAATGGGAATAAATCGACATGATATGGCAGAGGAGCGGCTTCTCGCCGATTTCAATCATAGGCTTCGGCTTCAGATGGGACTCTTCGCTGATTCTCGTGCCATAACCGCCCGCCAAAATGACTACTTTCACCCGCCATCCTCCTTTAGCGTTTCGCCGTTGTACTGCCGGATCTGCTCCAGACACACGGCCCGCATGTCCTGCCCGTCCCGGTAAGCCTTATTCCAGCGGACGATCTGCTCGATCGCCTGAAGCAGCCTCCATCTCGGCGCCCAGCCGAGCTCCTGCTTCGCTTTGGAGCAATCGAGCTTCAGATAGCGGGCTTCATGGGGGGATCGGTCCGGTACCGGCTGGATCTCGTACGCGGCTCCCTCACCCCATGCCGTACATAGGTGCTGCACGATCCACTCGACCGGCTTCGCATCGGCATCGTCCGGACCGAAGTTCCAGGATTCACTGTACCGCTTCGGATCCCGGACCATGTGCTGCAGCAACTGCAGGTAGCCGCTTAGCGGCTCCAGCACATGCTGCCACGGCCGGATGGAGCTAGGGTGACGGACAACGATCGGTTGCCCATTTAACAATGCCTTCATGCTGTCGGGAATAAGCCGGTCCGCGGCCCAGTCCCCTCCCCCTATGACGTTCCCCGCACGGGCCGTCGCGATCGCCACCGGCAGCCCCCCGTCCGGCTCCGCGCTCTCGCCGAAAAAAGAGCTCCGGTACGAAGCGGTCACAAGTTCGGAGCACGCTTTGCTGTTCGAATAAGGGTCATACCCGCCGAGCGCGTCTTGCTCCCGGTATCCCCAATGCCATTCGCGGTTCTCGTAGCATTTGTCCGTAGTGACGTTCAGGACGGCTCGAATGGCGATTCCATCGGCAACGGCGGTACGGACGGCATCCAGCAGATGGACCGTTCCCATCACATTCGTCTCGTAAGTCTCCACAGGCGCCCGGTACGAGGCCCGCACCAGCGGCTGTGCGGCCATATGAATGACGATGTCGGGCTTCGCCTGCCTGACCGCTTCCTGCAGTTGGTCCCTCAAACGTATGTCGCCGACGGTGGAGCGGACGATTCCGGATAGCCCGCCAATCTCATACAAGCTTGGTTTTGTCGGAGGGGGCAAAGCGAAGCCCGTCACCTCCGCCCTAAGTGAGTGGAGCCATAGACTGAGCCAGGCGCCCTTAAACCCCGTATGCCCTGTTACAAACACTCGTTTTCCGTTCCAGAACGCTTGGTCGATCATCGTTTCCCACCCAACTGGACATGAACTGTTGTCCTAGGATTGCTGACTAGCTCCTACATCGTATGAGCCGGGGGATAACCGCGTATCCACGAATTCCACATGTCCACGCAAAATAGGCAAGTCTCCTGTACAAGGGCCGTTTCGGAACCTTCTTTCGGACATACCTTAGTAGAAACTATTGCGGCGTCGGATCGATGCGGCTGAAGGAGGGACGCTTCTAGTGGCTATGCCGATTGTATTTATCCATCAAAACTATGAGGAATATTTGATCTACAGCCTGCATCAGGCCAAGCGGAGCAATCCGCAATCGACCGTCGTGCTGATCGGGACCGAGGACAATGCCGTCCTGGGCTCGCACCTGGTGCACCACACCCGGATGGAAAATTTCATGCACGACGCGAGACAGCTGGCGACGACATACAAGCATGTCAGCGAGAACGATTACAACTACAACTTGTTTTGCTTCCAACGCTGGCTCATTTTGCGGGAATTCATGCGGCATCATAAGCTCGCCAAATGCTGTTACTTGGATTCGGATGTTTTGTTATATACCGATGTGAACAATCCAGAGTTCCAGCAATTCACGTTCGAATTCACGTGGACGTCGATCTGCGACCTCGAATCCTTGGAGGCGTTCTGCAATCTGATCTTGATCGGCTTCGACGACCCCGATGTCTTCCGCGGTCTGGTCCGGTTCACTTACGAGATCGGCCAGCCGGCCCTCTCGGATATGGTCATCAGCCACCTTTATACCGACACCCGCCACGGACTTTTCAGCGACTCCTATTTCGATTCCAATATCAATGTCCAATACTACGATTTTGAAATGATGGACGGTCTAAGAAAAGTGTACTTGTCCGGCGATACGCTCTATAGCCGGCGAATGGATTCCAATTCGTTCATTAAGCTAAACTCGCTTCATTTTCAGGGCCGCGCCAAAATGTATATGCCCTACTTTCATATGACGCCAACAATTAGCGACGGGATGGCCGTCTTCCACTACCCAACCCGCCAATGGATTCGTGTATGAATACACCCCCCGACCTTATCTTGCAGGCTGGGGGGTGTTTTGTCTTCGACCAAGGTCAATTCCAATTCAAGTTGATGTTCGTAATGTTCCGTTCCTGCATCAGGCTGTGGAGCCGGGCCATCTTCTCCACCGGATTCTGGACGAGCCCCTCGTGCGTCTCCACGAGCGTCAAGTCGATATACCGGTACATGTTCGACGTGATGAGCTTCTCGATCAACTCGAACTCCGCGCCCTCGATATCGACCTTGAGGAATTTGATGCGCTGATCCAGGGCTTCCACGATTTCGCACAAATCAACGACTTCGATATCGGTGTAATTCCCCGTGTTCACGATCGGATTGGTGTCGAAGATGGAGGAGGCGTAGGAGTACCGGAGCGGGTCCAGATGCGCTTCCACGAAGTGGTATAATCGCATGCTGCTGTTGCGGTCCCAGACGCCCTTGTTGATGCAGAACACATTCGGATAAGCGGCGAACCGGTTGCTCAAGTAAGCGAACGCGCTCGGGTTCGGTTCGAACGCGAACACGAAAGCCCCCAGGTCTGCAAGCTTCTGGGTAACTACTCCGATGTTCGCTCCGCAATCGATCGCTACATCGCCCGGGCCAATGCCATGGAACAATTCCTCGTTATCTTGAGATAATTTCATGCGTCGACCTCCTCGCACCGCGGCAGCATGAGCCGGCACGGCTTCCTAGATAGGGATGTGGGGAACGCGGGTCCGCAGCTTCTCGATAAATTCGGGCGCCCGCAGCACCTCGCTGAGCATGAAGAGACGGTCATGGCCCCTCATTAAGTGTGCAAGCAGCATGATGCGTTCCTGCGGACCGCAAGCCCGGCCCAGCATCTCCTGATACAAGTTGACTACGTAATGCGCGTACGAGCCGCCGGTCAAGTGTCGGATCCGGTCATGCAGCGTAGGACCCGGATACTGGGAAGGCGCCCCGCTGTTCAGGACCGAGCGGTATTCCGCACTGAGCATGATTCCGGCAATAACTTGCAGCCGTGTCGTTCCCCCATGCATCAGCTCCAGATGACCGCTTAACCCTGCGGGCTCCGCTTCCCGCTGCAGCAGCTCCCGGTAAACGCCCCGCACGAACTCGGCAGGGTCGGGTGCACTGACGATATTGACGATGTTCTCGAATGTACTCACGGCCACGCATCCTTTCCCAGGCAGTCTATGAACAATATATGACCGGAGGCGGATTGTTCCTCCGCAGGTCACACGGGCAAGTCGTCCAATTTCGGAAGAACCGGCCTCTAGCAAGCATCTGATCGAAACTTCCACGGTTGCTAGAGGTTCAGATGTCCAAGCCATTTTCTATCGAATACATACACTAGTATTCTAGAAACGTATACCTCTTCCTGTTGATCCCACACAAGGGCGGTGACAGCCTTGAAGATTTTGCAACTGGTCTACCTTGCCTACAACAAGCCTGACGAAGCGTTCATCCAATCGCTCTTCCGTTATATTCTGCATCGCGAGGCGGATCCGGGAAGCTTGCACGCCCATATGGGACTCCTAGCAGCCGGGATGACTAGAATAGAGATGTTAAGTGGGTTGATCCAGGGTGTTGAGGCGCGCGCCATCTACTACGGGCCGCCGGTTCTGCACGAGATGCCGACCATTGCCAATAAGCTCCGGCATCTGCTCACGCTGCCTCCGGCGCATATCGTGCATCATTACTACGTCGAGCTGCTCACCCGCATGCCGGATCCGGGGGGGTTTCAAGGCCACCTTCAGCGGCTGCAGCACGGGTATGATCCGGTCGCATTGGCCGCCGACTTCATGGCGTCGGAGGAGTTCCGGCAGCTCGTGCATGCCGCTCCGGATACGCTCGGCCGAAGGTTCATCCAGCATGCGTTGCAGTTTTAAATAACCCCACAAAGTGATGTGGGCCTTTGAAGTTTATTCCAGGGCAGAGCCCCTTTGCGGGGGCCCCAGGTTTATAAAAAAACAGCATGATTGTCGCCGTTAGGCCAACCGCATGCTGCTCACCTGGCACGAGATTAGATCAAGCCGAGCTGCATGAGCCGCTCCTTCATCTGCTGCCCGACGAGCTGAGGCGAATATTCGTTTCGGATCGTATTGAATCCGTTCAGGGCGATCTGCCGGCGCCATCCCGGATTGAGGACCAGCTCCCTCATATAGCCGGCGGCATGATCCACGCTCGGCTCCGCCCAGGTCTGATAGGCTTGATAGGGGCCATAATTCTTGCCTACGCTCGTAAAGTGGTAATCGACCGGGCAAGAGTTGGCGGAGTTCATAAAATCGGTATTGCCGGACCAGTTCGTTCCGATCACCGGCTTGCCCAGATACATCGCTTCCGCAAACCCGAGGCCGAACCCTTCTGAGCGGTGAAGCGCGACGTAGCAATCGATCAAATTCAAGAGCGAGTTGACTTCCAGCCGGTTCATAATCCGGTCGATTATATAAATATTGGGGTACCCGTCGATCATTCGATGCAGCAGCTCGCTGTCTTGCGAACTGAAGACGGAATTGTTCAGCTTGATTACGAGCCCGACGCTCGGATCGTGCCGGGAGAACGCCCGTTTGAACGCCTCGAGTACCCCTTGCGGATTTTTCCGCGCTTGGAAGCTTTGCACGTCGTACATCGTATAGAACAAGAACCGGTCCCGGGGGAGCTGGAACGTCTCCCGGGTCAACTCCGGGATCACTTGAACTTCGATGCCGTGGGGAATTTTAAGAACCGGAACGGGCGATTTGCGCCTGACGCTCTCCAGGACGAACGTAGTCGGCACCCAGATCTCGTTCACGAAGGCGAAGGAGGCGATATCCTTCTCCGGAAAGTCGGGAAGCTCCCAGTGCCAGTACCCGATGTTGTACCTGCCGCCGAACAGGCGGGGGCCGAAATGCTGATACGCCTGCTGCATGCTGTCCGCGTTCATATGGAACAAATTCACCTTGTAGATCGGATCGGGCATCTCCTTATGAACCCAAGTCCGATCATCCATTCCGGGCGCCACGATCATCGGGAAGTTAATGATGCCGAACGGAACGTCCGTTGTGGCGAGCGCCCTCGCCGCCAGCCGGCCGGATTCGCCGATGCCGATCTCCGCCCGGTTGAAGGCGACCAGATTCACCCCGGTCGCGAGCGGTTGAGGCACCGGAACGGGAGCAGAGACGTGTCTTGTTCTTCTGCGGCGGGCTCTCAGCTTTTTTCTGAGGTGATTTTTTTTAACTGCGCGTATCAGCCGTTTCCTACTTTGAGGTTTCCTTTGTTGAGAGTTCCTTCTTGCATTGCTGCGTCCGATCAGGTGCCGTTTTTTTCTAAGCGCTTTTCGCGAAATCGCACGTTTGCGTGCATTTCGTGCAATAGCGCGTTGCTTCTTTTTTCGCCTCGCGGTCACCTTGCGCCTCATCAGCTTCTCCCCTTTCTCCGTGGAATGAGCGGGCCGCCTCCAAGCTCCATATATGGAGGAGCGCTAGACCCGCGCTCTCCAATAATCGAGCAAATCTTTCATCGTTTGGTCGAAAGGAATTTCCGGCTTCCATCCGGTCCTCTCATGAAACTTCGTGTAATCGCCCAGCAAGATCTCCACATCCGATGGACGAAGGCGCGCGGGATCCTCCTGGATCTCGATCTGAATGGAACTGAAGGAGAGGAGCAGATTCAGCATTTCCTGAATCGTATAGCAGGTTCCGGAGGCGATATTGTACGTAGTCCCCGGCTCGCCCTTCTCCAGTGCGAGATGATAGGCGCGAACGACGTCCCTTACATCGGTGAAGTCCCGTTTGGCTTGCAGGTTGCCTACATACAGAATCGGCGGCTTCTTCCCCTTCTCGATCTCCGCGATCTGCTTGGCGAAGTTCGATGTTACGAAGTTCTCGCCCCGGCGCGGGCCGGTGTGGTTGAACGTGCGGGTCGGAATGATATGCAGTCCGTAGCTCTTGTAGTACTGATAGCCCAAGTAATCCTGAGCCACCTTGCTGACGGCGTAAGGGCTCAGCGGCCGGAGCGGATTCGTCTCCTTGATCGGCACCTCGTCCGGCTCGACATGCCCGTATTGCTCGCTGGAGCATGCCACTTGGATCTTGCAATCCAAGTTGATATGGCGGACCGCTTCCATAATGTTGACCTGGCCGGCGATGTTGTTGTAGATCGTGTCCATCGGGGAATTCCAGGACGTCGGAACGAAGCTCTGGGCAGCCAGATGGAAGATCAAATCCGGCTTCGCTTCTTGGATGAGCTTCTCTACCGAGAACGGATCGCGCAGCTCGCATTCCACCAATTGCACATCCTTCAAATTCTTAATATGGTCCATTCGGCTTCTCATCCGGATCGTCCCGACCACCTCGATATCCCTCTCGAGCAGGAATTCCGCCATATGGCTGCCGACGAATCCCGAGATGCCGGTGACCAACGCTTTTGTCATCGCTATTCCTCCTTGTGCTCCAGTGCATGTATAACGTCCTTGATTTGCTGCTCCATGGACTTATGGCAGATCAACAGCCCTGCCTCCGTGGAGACGACGATAAGGTCCCGCACCCCGATCACAACCGACTGCAAGTGCTCGGAGAACAGAATGCTGTTCGATGTGGCGAGCGTATGCACGTGCCCCATCGAGACGTTCCCTTCGGAATCGGGCGGGAATATGCGCTCGAGCGAGGTCCACGTGCCGACGTCGTCCCACGGAAACGACACGGGGATCGTATAAATGGCTTCAGCCTTCTCAAGGATGGCGTAATCGACGGAAAGCTTCGGGACTTTGCCGTAGACCAGCTCCGGATGCGCGGGATCCCGGTTCAAGAGCTCCCACAGCCGGGGCTGATGGAGCTGCATGTAATGGGCGATCGTCGACGGTTTCCATATAAAAATGCCGCTGTTCCAGTACATGTTCGACTGTGTGAAAAGCTTCTCGGCTTTGTCCAGAGTAGGCTTCTCCACGAACGATCGGACTTTGACGGGCCTCGCCTCCCGGCCCTCCTCCTCCGCCTCGATATACCCGTACCCGGTCTCCGGCCGAGTAGGCACGATACCGAGGGTGACGATGTTGCGGCCGGCGTTCGCCGTCTCCTCCGCCAGCTTCAGAGCTTCCAGGAGCGGACCGTCTTCCGGAATGTATTGATCCGAGGGGGTTGTCACGAGCACCTCATCCTGTCCGCCGCTCAGAAAGTGCATCGCCGCCAGGGCGATGCAGGGGCCTGTGTCCCTCTGCTCCGGCTCCACAATGATTTGCTCTCGGTTCAATTCAGGCAGCTGCTCAGCGATCATGTCCAAGTAAGACACCGGAGCCACGACGTAGACGGATGTTTGCGGAAGCCACTTGAGGAACCTCCGATAGGTGAGTTGAATCATTGTTTCGGTTCCGGTCAGGGCCAGGAACTGCTTTGGTTTGCCCGACACGCTTCTCGGCCAAAAGCGCGTGCCCTTCCCTCCGGCCATGATTAGAATCTTCATCCTGTATCCTCCTCGCCGGATTCGCCTCACAATCCATACCTTGGCTCTAGTAGCATGCGAGATGTTTATATACTATGCACAGGCTGGGACACGATATAGGACACTGACCCGATTGGCGGGAAATTGGCTATTGTCCACAGGTTGCGAAGGATTTGTCCAAGCAAGCGGGGAAGACCCGGCATACACTAAACTTAGCTTCGTTTTGAGGAAAGTGCGGGGGACGAGCAAGTTCATTGAAATCGTCAGGGAGGGGATTGCATGTCGAAAGGGGGAACCTGCAACATCTGCGGGGCGCCGTCCGGGTGGATGGCGGACGCGGTCATCATGAAGAAACACCAAATCTCGTATCTTCAATGCTCCCAGTGCGGCTTCGTCCAGACCGAAGCTCCGTATTGGCTGGACGAAGCCTACTCGAGCGCCATCATCGACAGCGATATCGGTCTGCTCAGCCGGAATATACTAAATGCGGATATTACCAAGCTGCTGATCGGTCTTTTCTTGAATCCGGGTGCGATGTACCTCGACTATGGGGGCGGGTATGGGACTCTCACTAGATTGATGCGGGATGCCGGGTACCACTTCCGCCACTATGATCCGTTCTGCCCCAATCTGTTCGCGAAGGGCGCGGAGGCCGATCTGTCGACGGGAGAGCGTTACGAGCTTATCACGGCATTCGAGTTGTTCGAGCATTTCACTCATCCGATCGCGGAATTGAACCGTCTTCTCGCCTATTCCGATTCCATTCTGTTCAGCACCGAGCTGCTGCCTGCTCATCGCCCGCTGCCTAGCGAATGGTGGTACTATGCGTTGGACGGCGGACAGCATATTTCGATCTATACCCTCGATTCCTTATTCCATTTGGCGAAGCGGTTCGGATTGAATCTTTACTCCAACGGGACATCTCTGCATCTGTTAACGCCTCGTTCGATCTCTCCTTCTGTATTCGAGATCGCGTGCAATGCCGATATGGCACGTTCCATGAGCCTGCACTTCAATCGGCCGTCGCTCACACAGGCAGACTTCGAGCGAATCGTCGCCAGCCGCCTCACATTATGGAAGAAAGGCTGTTGAGGGTGATCAACAGCCTTACATAGGCAACCTTATCCATCCACAATCGGTCCAGACCCGTGGGGGTGACCGATGCCGGGCAGTCCATAGCCGGGCGGATTGTAGGCCTGACCTGCGGTTAATTCGGGAAAGCCGGAGGAGGGCAGCACGTCCCTGCGCACAAAAAAGGCGTTTACCCCTCGGGAGTCGGTTCCGATTAACGCATATCCAAGCTGCTTGCCGAGTTCGGCGAGCGACGAGAGGCTGGCTCCGTAATAGGTGGTCCCGTTCCATTGGAAATCGGGATTGTAGCGGACAACCATCCTGCGCGGCGGCGGGTAGGCCGCATTATATTCGATCACCACAACCCGCGGCCTGTAGCCGCTCAGCGCCTGCCAGACCCAATAATCGTTGCCGTCGATGTCGATCGACAGCAGATCCGGCTCGGGCGGTACCCCATAGAGGCCAAACAAGGAAACGATATTTTCTCTAGTAATGAAATGATGAGCGGTTTTGACCTGGGGATACGGAGCGAGATGAACCTGAAGTTGAGGGAACAGGAGCGGCGATCCTTCCATCATAAGACCGGACCATCCTCGGTGGGCCGCCAAAAAGTAGGTGTTGCATTGAAGCCCGTTCTCCACCCCGAACTCCACAAAATAGCGATTCGTCTCTCCGATTCTGGTGAAGAGCTCCTGCAAGATTCCGTCCTCGCCGTTCTGGGAGTGGTAGGAACGTTCATAGCTATGCATTTCGCTCATAGAATTCCTCCTATCTACCTTTTACATAAAAAGCGTCTCCCCAGGAAGGGTGATGAGGCGCTGCGGCAGCGACCCGGTGAAACGATTGGGACGCCAGGAATGCATCCAGGTCGTGAATCAAGACACCGCCAGCGTAGAGCTCTTCGAAATTCACTTCCGAATTGATCGCCGCGATGTGCTTCAGCGTCGCTAAGGCCCCTGACAAAGCGCGAAGCTCGGCGCCCTGGATATCGATGTTGATGAAGTTGTATTGGTCGGCCGGCTCATTGATCTCATGCAGGAGCAGATCCAACGTCCGAGAAGTGACGGCCACTTGCGCCTCTTCCTGAATGCTTGGATAGATGTCCAGATGCCGCTTCAGGGGCAGAATGGAGCTGCTGGCATCAAAATTCGTGACGTGCAGGACCTCCGTGCCGTTTCGGTCGCTGATAGCGCATTGGACGGCTTTTACTTGGGGAAAGGCGCCAATGTTGGCTTGCAGGCGAATGAATACGTTCGGGTTCGCTTCCACGAACAAGATGCGGTTAAAGCCCATGGCGAGATAGATAGGAAGCTCTTGTCCCTCATGGGCTCCGATATGAATGACCCCCTTGGGGGTAATCCGGAAATCATGGAACAGCTGTCTAATATCCAAGATCATGACATTACTCCTTTGTCTCAGATTTGGCTCAGCAGCAACTCTACAAGGGATACGAACGCAGCAGATAGTTCGACTCATCGCTCAGCAAGACGGAAGCAATGATCTCCAGCTTGGGCATCCCGCCGGCCAATAGCTGCGCATAAATGTGCAGCCCTTCAGGCTCCGGCTCCCGGTTGAGAAATTGTCTGTACACTTCCGTCACAAAGGGATACCCGTCCAGCTGCAAAAGATGACTCATCGGTTGAAACGCCTTTTCTGAGATTGCCGGTTCCTGCCGATGAATTCGGATAATGTCGTTTCTTACTTCAAAATGGAGGGTCCGATCATAGCCATGAATGATTTCCCGGAGCTCGTCGATTGTGGGGTAGTCGTCTTGTCCCACGAAGCACCGGGCGTCGTCGATCAACAGCACGTGATCCTTGATCGGATGGCGGAAGATGTGTTCCAGCTCCTGAACGATCGGCGTGTCTCGTGAGCCTCTGGCCGTAATCCCTCCGGAATAGTGTCCGTCCAACCAGAACAAGGCAGGCTCTCTGAGATTGGCGAGGAGCGGGCCGAGCTTTTCGCCGCTGTCCCCTTGGAGCAGCTTAATATTCCCATACGGAGCAAATTGGACCTTAGCAGCTTCGTGCAAATGAAGATCGAGCTCGATCGAGTAAATGGGGTCGAAGAGGTATTTGACTCCGTGCAGCATGTCCCCATGGAACGTTCCCGTTTCAATAAGCGTACGCAAGCCGAACCGCGCGCCGTATTCCCTTACAACCCATATTTTGATTCCATGCGGAGGCGGAACGGGCCTGCCTTGCTGCTCCCATATTGTATATTCTTCATGCATTTTATCGTCACTCGCTTTCCTAAAAAGTAAATGGATGCCACAAAGGCTCGCAGTTCCATGGATCGTAAGGGACCAGCTTGCCCGCTCTCGGATCCGGCTTCAGGAACAACTGCGCCCGATCGTTCAGCCAACTGGCGGTGAAGGAATAGGAACTGTTGGAGATGGCCATATAGTCGCATTGGCTTAACAAATAGAAATCCGGATAAAAGTCCGCCTCGGGCATGGAGACGTTCAGGTCCCAGGAAGTAACGGGATGAAAGGGCGTAAAGTCGGACCTGACGGCGTCCAGATCGTCGCTCGCGAGAAACAAAACCGGAGATTCCAATCGAGGCCAAAGGTCCGCCAGCACCTGCTTGTACCATCCGGAGGGCGTTGTGAATACATAGCAATCGGTTCTGCGGAGATGGATGCCGACGACCGTCTTGCCGAGCGATCTCAGCTGTCGGACCGCCGGCTGAAGCCGGTCCCGCACCGCCGGCGTGGGGACGAATAGAGATCGAATGAATTGTCGGTCGGGCGCGTAATACGATGTGTGATATTGAAAATAACCCCATATATCCACGTTGCTGAGAGGCGGGACTAAATGCGGGATGTGATCGTCTTGAGGGGCCTGCCAGCTTTGAGTGACCATCGGCCAAGCTCTTGAGATCGGAGGGTCGGCGCAACCGAATAGATACCTGCCGATCCATGGGGAGGTTTCGACCCGGAGCCCGTGACGTTTGGCATACACTCGAAGAAACGCATACTGAAACAGCTGATTGCCGAATCTCCCATTCGCTCCCAACGTAGACATCGCTAGAACGGGCAGCTCGGATCCATTCATTTTTTGCAAAGCTTCCTGGCTTCCCGCTATACCTGCGACGATCTGGTAGCGGGTTAATCCGGATCGGAGCAAATGCAGATGTCCTTCCAAGCCTTCCGCTTCGGGCTCACGTTCAAGAAACTCCCTATATAGTTCAGTCACGAAGCCTACATCATCCAATTGAAACAGTTCCCGCAATCGGTCCCCACAACTCATAGGTCTCACCGCCAGTCTTTCGGTATATATGTGAACCGGCAAAGCAAAGCGAATCCTCCAGCCCCAATTCGTGGACAGTGAAAAGCTTAATCAAGCTGGAGGATCCGCGCCGCTATCCCGGGACTTTACAGCCTTATCTTCCCCGATGATACAGCTGCGCCGCTTCCGCGCTTTGCACAATGCCGGATACAATCCCTTGCTTCCCCATGCCTCCGGCAAGCAACTGCACATGTCCGAGCAAGCCTTCCTCTTCCGGCTCCCGGTTCAGCAGCTCTTTGTAGGCTTCTGCCACGAACGCCGGCCCTTCTTTTTGATACAAATGCTGGAGGATGTCGGCGATTCGGATGTCCGATTCCTTCATTTTCTTCACGATGCATTGATTATGCTGAATGGATCTGATTTTATAGGAAGGCGGCAGCTCGGCCACGAATCTCGTAGGACCTTCCCAGGAAGGGACATCGTCAAATACGATGTAGCCCCCCTCTGCCACCATAGGGCTCCATCTCTCGAAGTCTTCTTTGACCGCCGGATAATCGTGGCAGGCGTCTATGAACAACAATCCTATGGGCAAGTTTTTGGGAAACCGGTTGGACACTTCCACCGTATCGCCTTGAATCGCAATCACGCCCGGATAGACGCCGGCGTTGGTCAAATTCCGTCGAAACTCCTCGAACAGCTGATTTTCCTTGTACCCGCTTAACAATTGTTGATGCCCTTCCTCGGTAGCCGTGCCCTTCCATGTATCCACGGCGTACACGACGCCGTCCCCTCGATCCATTACCGCATGCGCCAACCAGACGGTTGACCTGCCTTTCCACGATCCGAGCTCGACTACGGTGCCGTTAGGCGTATGGAAGCGTACCAGTTCATACAGCTTCGCGCCCGCCTCATCGAACACCCAGCCTTGGATCGGCGCCACCTTCTGTTTGATTTCCGATATCCGCTCTTGAATCGTCATAGCGAACCTCCGTTTTTTTAGGGTCTTAATACCGATATAGCTCGCGCGCTTCCTCGCTGCGCATAAAAGATTCAACCGTTGCCAGCTTGGACTTGCCCGTGCTGAGCGCCTGCAGATGATCCTGGAGTCCCGGTAGATCGGGTTCCCGGCCTAACAACTCCCGGTACAATTTTTTTATATAATTAAATCCGTCCCTTTGAAACGCAGTTTGCAGAATATCGGCGATCGTTCGTCCCGCCGGTTCTACGCCCATCCGGTCCAACAGCCGTATGACGGAGAGAAAATCAACATCGATGTTTGCTTGCGAATTCGTATTCTCAGGGGGGACTGCCCCATTCCCGACCAAATAATAATAGTCGATCCCCGCCTTCTCGCATAAGGACCAGTAGCAAGCATTCACATATTCGGGAGCGAACAGCTCCAGCAGCTTCGTCCCCGGTTTGCAGAAGACCAGATTGGCCAATCCGGCTCCATGCGGGGATACGATGACTTGAGCCGAGGAGAAAAGGGCGGCCTGCTCCAAGACGGACATTCGATCAAGGACGACCTTCCGAAACCCGTACCCTTCCAAGACATCCAGAAGATCGTCTTCGTGCTCAACTCTGCGGTAGTTAACATCTTCACGGCTGATAAAGATTCGATCATATCCTGCAGCCGCAGGCGCACGCCCCTCCACCATCAATTGGCGGAAAGCTCGGCAGAGCCATTTCGGCGGGTTGCCCATATAACCGGCCATGGACGGCACGACCAGCATTTTGGCCCGGATATGGGTACCTTCCGTACAATCGATGACCTTGTCGGGAGGAATCCCCATCGCGGCAAGCGTTTCGTCTTGGAACCTCAGATGCTTGCGCCGGCTGATCACATATCGGTCAATCTTCATCCCGCTCCGTCTCAACAGCACGACACGGATCAGTACATCGAACATCCAATGGTAGTAATTTTGGCTTACGTCGGAAGTAAGCACCGCCACCGTTTCCGGGATATAGGTCGCCCTCGGCAGCTCCGTCTTGCTGTGCAGAGTATGGACCCTCGGCTTGACGAATTCCACGGAGACATCCCAGAGCAGCTTGTGGTCCGGGGTTAGCACGGACCCGTTCGCCCCTACAACCCTGCCGCCCGGCACGAATGCGACGAATTGCTGCATCGGCCGGCTGCATGACCGGACAATCTCGAACATCGGGTGTTCCCGGGATTCGATCGTTTGGGGTTGAGTGACAAGCACGCTTTCTTCATTAGGAAACTCCATGTAACCCGCATGCTCGGAACAGCCCATCACGGATTGCCACCATTCGGCGGTGGTCCAAAACGTACCCTGCACCGGGAGCGTATCCCGCAACCCGCTGCGGGCAATGAATTCCTCGCTCACAAGGAATCGGGCAACCAGATCATGGCGCGATAGGCCTCCCGCTAATAACGATGTATAGTGGGCCAGACCTCCGGGATCCGGGTCGCGTTCGAGAATTTCCCTGTAAAGCTCCGTCACGAATCCTCTGTCGTCCAAACGGAAAAGGGACTGTAAAATAACAGCGCATCGACTCATACGTGACATCCCGCCCTATTCAGCAAGACTTGGACTTCATTCAGATCGATGTCGTAATCGGCACCGTGCTGCCCATGGACGGCGGTCCCAATCAAGTAATAGTAGTCCAGCCGCATACTGCAGCTTATGTGCCAATACAACGAAAGAATGGCAATAGGAGAGAACAGCTCGATCACTTTCGTACCGGGGCTGCAAAATACCAGATTGGTAAGACTTGCTCCGTGTGGGCTGACGATCACGTCCGCAGATGCGAACAACCTCGCTTGATCGGAGACGCTCAACTTCTCCAATTGGATAACTTGAAAGCCATAGGCTTGCAAGACGGCGGCCAGCTGCGGCTCATTGCGGATCCGCCGTGAAGTAGAACCCGCCCGGCTTATATACAGTTTGCTCCGGCCTGGTGCGGGGTGGACGTGACGGTCGAGCATGAGTTTTTGACGAAGAAACAGACATGCCCAGAGCGGGGGCTTTCCCGCAAAACCCGGCATAGAGGTTACCACAAGCTTGTCGGCTTTGATATGGGTATCCGGCCCGCACTGGATCAGCCCAGAGCGAGGAATCCCAAGCGCATTCAGCGTCTCTTGCTGAAAGGCGACTGATGGGTCTGAGCTGATTAAATAGGAGTCGACACGGATGCCGCTTCGTCTGATCAGCTCGAACCGGGGAAGGACATCAAACATCCAATGATAATAATTCGCATGCCAGGGGATCGAAACCGAAGCGATCGTTTCCCTTCGGTAGGTCATGGGCGGGAGCTTCGGGATGCTCATCACGGGATGAAGTTCAGGCGTGTGGTTGCTGTAATCGGCGCAAACGTCCCATAGCAGTTCGCCGTCCGGCGTGATGACCGATCCATGGTGGCCTACTACCCTGCCGCGCGGGACAACGCCGACAAATTGCGGCCAATCAATCGGAATCCGAAAGTTTTGGTGGATTTCGGCACTCGTTGTCTTGGGTTCGACCGGTTGGTCGTATGCGTGCCACTCGAATAAGGTGCAAGAGCCTGTACCGGATTGGTGAACCCAATTTATCGTCGATGCAAGCGATTTGTTGGGCGGAGCGAGGTCATCCAAACGGTTGCGGTCGCTGCACTCCGGGCTTTGAAGGATTTTGGCCACAAGCGTCATCTTGCTCATTCCCCCAGCCAAGAGCTCCGTATGATGAGCCAGTCCGTCGGGATCCGGCTCGCGATCCAGCAATTGCCGGTATACTTCCGATACGAAAGCTTCACCTTCCAGAGCAATGAGCTGTTTGAGGATCCCGTTAATTCGCAAAGTTGGTCCCTCCTCCCACAAACTAGCGGCGATAGTATAAGTTTTGCGCCTCTTGGCTTAGCATGATTCCAAGGACTATGTTAATTTTAGGCATGCCGGAAGCCATCAAATTCACGTGATCTTGCAGGCCTCCCGGATCCGGCTCCCGATTAAGGAATTCCCTGTATAATTCGGTCACGAACTCGTGCCCTTCCAATTGAAAGATCATTTGCAGCTTTCTTGCGATTCTCATCCCGATTCCTCCCGCTTCAATTAGAGGTAAGTTTCAAAACAAGGTGAACCTGCCTTCGCTAATGCAGCCCCATCATGGCCAAGGTACCCGATAAACCGCGCATATTCACCACGATATCCTCATTGCCGAAATTATGAATGGACGACTCTCCGTCACCCATTAAGTAGTAGTAGTCCAGCCCCGCCTGCTCGCTAAGAATCCAGTAGCAAGGGTGCACGTACTTAGGCGAGAAGATTTCCAACAATTTGGTCCCTGGCGTGCAGTAGACTAGATTGGCCAATCCGGCTCCGTGCGGGGACACGATGATCTCTGCCGAGAGGAAGATCCTCGCCTGCTCCGTGACCGTCAGCCCTTCCAATTCAACGCTGCGAAAGCCATAGTTTTGCAGCAATCGGAACACGTCCGGCTCATTCAGCATTTTCCGCCGGGGCGCCCGAGAGCGGCTGATGAAGATCCGCTTGAATTCATTCACCGGCTGAAGTCCGCGATCCAAGACGATGCGCTCGCGAAGCGCTTGGCAGAGCTGCTTCGGCATATGCCCCGTATAGCCGGCCATAGAAGGAACGACGAGCGTCTCCGCTCTCAAGTGAGTGCGGGCGTCACATTTGATCAGCTTTTCCTTCGGGATACCCATGATCGCCAATGTTTCGTCTTGAAAGGAGAAGTCGCCGCCACGGCGGCTGATTGCATATTTGTCGATCGGAATTCCTGTGCGGCGCAGCAGCTCGATCCTGGTTAGCACATCGAACGTCCAGTGATAGTAATTGTAGCTCGCGCTCGAGGTGAGAACGGCAACCGTCTCGCTTGTATACCTCACGGGCGGGGTGCGTATTTCCGAGAAAATCGAATGATCGAACCCTCCCTTGTCGAAATCAATGGAAACGTCCCACAGAAGCTTGTTGTCCGGGCTGATCACCGCCCCTTTTTCCCCAATCACTCGTCCGCCCGGAATAACGGCAACGAATTGCGGAGGCGGCATGCTGGTTTGCCGAGTCATTTCAAATTTCCATTTGAACGAAACGTCCTCTCCCTTCGGCTGGGATCGGAGCCCCTCTTGCCCGCAATCGAAGCTCTTGTAGGAAGCGTTAATCCCGCTGGGAGGCAAGTGGAGCGTATCCACCCAATCCAGAGTCGAGCGATAAAGCTCCGTGGGGGGTGGCAGCTCTTCAAAGCCGTTGCGTTCCATGCTTTCCGGACTGCGCAGCAATCTTGCAACCATCTCGAGCTTGGGCATTCCGGCTGCCAGCAAATCGACATGGTGCTGGTGGCCGCCCGGATCCGGTTCGCGGCATAGGAGCTCTCGGTACAGCTCGGCAATAAAGGCATGGCCGTCAAGCTGCAGGACCTCGCGCATGACTTCTACGATTCTCAACCAAGCTCCCCTCCTTCAGTAACCGGGTTGTACTAGGTTTTTCATTTGGGGTAAGCTAGCCTTCACTAACACCGGCAACCGATTGCTCGCATCACTTGCTCGACGGCTCCGATAGGAATGGAATAATCCTCGTACGAGAGATTAGATGCGGCAACGCCAACCAAATGCCAATACTCCAGCTTCATATGCCCGCTTATGATCCAGTACAGTCCGTTGATGTAGTTAGGCGACAACAGCTCCACAATCTTCGTGCCCGGCTGGCAAAAAATCAGATTGGTCAACCCGGCCCCGTGCGGGGAGACGATCATCTCCGCCGAAACGAATAACTGGGCTTGCTCGGCCACGCTTAATCGTTCGAGCCATACGGTGGTGAACCCGAAACTCTGGAGCGTCCCGGCCAGCTCGGCTTCGTTGAGAATACGCCGATAACCGGCGCCCGAGCGGCTGACGTAGATTCGGCGCCGGCCGGGTAAAGGCTGGATGTTCCGATCGACCATCAGCTTTTGACGAAGAAACCGGCTGGCCCACTCCGGCGGATGCCCGGAATATCCGGCCATCGAGGAAACGACAAGTTGTTTAGCCTTCAGGTGTGTCTCTGACCGGCAATTGATCTGCAGCTCGATCGGAATCCCCAGCGCGTGCAGCGTCTCGTCCTGGTAAGGATACACTCCGTCACCGCGATTGATCATATAGGCGTCGACGTGGATCCCGTATCGTCTCAACAGCTCGAACCGGGGAAGCACATCGAACATCCAATGGAAATAGTTGTAGGGCCCGGCCGTTGTTACAACGGCGACAGTATCGGCCCGATAGGTCATGGGAGGGAGCCGCCGAAGCTGCAGAACGGAATGGCTCTCGGGCGCTATGTTGTATTCCGCCGAAATATCCCACAGCAGCCTCCTATCCGGCGTTAGGACCGACCCATGATTTCCTACCGCCCTCCCCCCTGGAACGATACAGACGAACTGCGGCCATGGCGTGCGCTGCCTGAGGTAATCCTGGAAGTTGTCCAAATACCGGTCGTCGAGTCCTCTCGGATGCGCCGGAACCGGATAAGGCCCCGACTCGATCGGCATGTATCGGGCGGAGGCAAGATTCGCATGCTTGTACCAATCCTCCACCGCCCTGTACCAACCGGTCGGAGGGGCTTCGTCATTCATATGATTGCGGTCGATGGACTCCGGACTTTGCAAAATCCGGGCTGCCAGCTCCAGCTTGCTCATGCCGGCCTCGAGAAGCTCCGTATGATGGGCGTGTCCGCCCGGATCCGGCTCGCGGTCCAGCAATTGCCGGTACAGCTCCGCTACGTAAGCGGCGCCTTCTAGAGACAAAAGCTGCTTCAGGTTATCCGAGATACGCATGCGGATGGCCTCCCCCGAGCCGCGAGTCTCACGGCGATAATACTAGTAACCCCGGCTGTACAGGCTTTGCGCCTCCTGGCTCATCATAATGCCGAGCACGATATTAATCTTGGGCATGCCGGAAGCGAGCAGGTTCACGTGATCCTGAAGGCCTCCCGGATCGGGCTCCCGGTTCAGGAACTCCCTGTATAGCTCGGTCACGAACTCATACCCTTCCAATTGAAAAATCATTTGCAGCTTTCTTGCGATTCGCATATCGATACCTCCAGACAATAAGGAGTCGAACACATGAAAGGTTACTTCCGTCGTGTTGTCCCAAGAAAAATCGGCTGCGCGCCGTTCTCCGCTTCGGATCAGTCTCTCCCGGGTCGAAGGGTCCTGGACTTCAACCAGCTTGGCCGCAATATCGAAGGGATCCTCCGGGTCGAACAACAGCGCGCTATCTCCCGCGACCTCCGGTAGGCTGGCGGCATTGGAGCATACGATAGGCAAACGCGATTTCATCGCCTCGACAAGCGGGATCCCGAACCCTTCGAAGAGCGATGGGAAGGCAAGGAACTCCGCATTCCGGTATAAATAAGGGACTTCCTCCTGAGGGACATACCCGGTGAAATAAATTTGAGCGCCGAGTCCATGAGCCTGAATATAGTGCTTGATCTCCTGAATGTACTCCTTGGCTTCGGCAGACAATTGCCAATCCCCGGTAAATACCATCGAGACCGTTCGTTTGTCCCGGTCCCGGAGCACGACAAGGGCTCTTAACAGGTTCAAGTGATTTTTGTGCGGCCAGAAGTTGGCGGGGTACAAGCCGTACCGCTCCGGCAGCCTGTATTTGGCCTTGACAAGACGATTCATTGGCTCGTCGGGACGGGCCTGGAACACCCGGTCGGCATCGGAATGGACGGCATGGATACGATCGTCCGGCAGTCCGTATTGTTCGATCAGCGTCTTCTTCGAATATTGCGAGACGGTTAGAATGGCGTCGGCATACCGGGCGGACATCCGGAGGTAGCGGTTCCGGCTCTGCAACTCCGCAGGGGAGAAGAAACGAGGGTAAATTTCATGCTGGATATCGTGAATCGTCACTACAGTCGGAATGGCCGCATAGGGTTCCACCACCGCCAGAGGACAAAACCAGATGTCGAGTTCCAGTACCCGGATCCAGTGGTGCAGCTGCGAATGCAAGTCCCGATCCGTCCTGACTACAATCTTTCGCAGCTTGCCGTTCTCCTCCCGGAATGTGGAGGTATTGTCCGGATGGAGGAACAAATACATTTCGCAATTTGATCGTTTGCGGACAGCAAACTCGATCAGATTCCGAACGTATTGCTCCGCCCCTCCGATCCGGCCCGGACGCAGATGCACCAAGTGAACGCCGATCTTCATCGGCTCCAGTCCTTGTACCAGGCGATCGTGCGCTTGAGCCCGGTGAGCAAGTCCGTCCGCGCCTCGAATCCGAACGCCGCCTTGGCCCGCGACGTATCCAGCCGGCGCCGCGGCTGCCCGTCCGGCTTGGACGTATCCCAGACGATGCCGCCCCCGAAGCCGGTCAGCTCCTTGATCGTTTCCGCCAACGCGCGGATCGAGATCTCTTGCCCGGAGCCGATGTTCACCGGCTCGATCTCCTCATAGTCGCGGGCCGCCATGACGATGCCTTCTGCCGCGTCCTCGGCGTAGATGAATTCCCGGGTGGCGCTGCCCGTCCCCCATAACGTGACAGAGTCGTCTCCCCTGGCGCCGGCTTCGAGAAACTTGCGGATCATCGCAGGAATGACATGAGAGCTTTCCAAATCGAAGTTGTCGCCGGGGCCATACAAATTGACGGGCAGCAAGTAGATGGAGTTCGTCCCGTATTGCTGCCGGTACGCCTGCAATTGGACAAGCATCATTTTCTTGGCGAGCCCATAGGGGGCATTCGTCTCCTCCGGATATCCGTTCCACAGCTCCTCTTCCCGGAACGGAACTGGCGTATGCTTGGGGTAAGAGCAGATCGTCCCGATGGCTACGAATTTCTCCACCCCGAACAAGCGCGACTGCTCGATGAGCTGGGTCCCCATCATCAGGTTGTCGTACAGAAACTTGCCGGGGTTTTTCTGATTCGCCCCGATCCCGCCTACGACCGCCGCCAAATGCAGAATCAGATCCGGCTTATAAGTATGCAGCATGCGGACGATGTCCGCTTCCACCCTCAAATCGAACTCCTTGCTTCTCGGGACGAAGACGAGCCCGCAACCCAGCTCGTGCAGCTTCATGACTACGTGCTGCCCGAGAAATCCGGATCCCCCGGTCACGACGATACGTTTGTGCGCAATATCCATAGGTCCCTCCCGACTATTCGTCATTCAGCCAAGCGATGGATCGCGTTCGGTTCCAATATCATATGAACCGGCTGGTCCGAAGCAACCCGAACAGCTATCCAAATGCACTCCGTTCCACGCCCAAACCTTCCAGCCGAAACCCGAGCGCTTGCAGGGCCGGCGGGTGAAGGAAATTGCGCGTATCCAGAATATAGGGCTGGCGCATGGCGGCATGCATGCCGGGCCAATCGAGCGAGCGGTACTCCTCCCAATGCGTCAGCAGCAGGAGCGCGTCTGCGCCGTGGGCCGTCTCTTCCGCCTTGCCGCAGTACCGGACGGACAGCTCCGGGTAATACCGGCGGAACATCTCCATCCCTTGCGGATCGTGGACGCGGACCTGGCTGCCGAATTCCAGCAGGGCCCGGATCATGGCAGCGGCTTGGGTCACGCGGGCGTCGTCCGTATCGGGTTTGAAAGTGAGGCCCAGGATGCCGACCCGCTTGCCGTTCAACGTCTTCAGCCGACGCCGCAGCTTGTCGATGCAGTAGCGGTGCATGCGCTCGTTCGAGGCGATCGCCGCTTCGACCAGACTCAGCTCGCAGTCGTAGTGCCTCCCCAGCAGAGCGAGCTCCTGCGTATCCTTGGGAAAGCAGCTGCCGCTCCAGCCGCTCGACACTTGCAGGAATTTGCCGCCGATCCTGGAATCGAGGCCCATGCCGTGGGCGAGCTCCAGCGCGTTTGCGCCAACCGCTTCGCACAGGCGGGCCATTTCGTTCACGTAGCTGATCTTCATGGCGAGGAACGCGTTCGAGGCATATTTGATCAGCTCCGCCGTTCGGACGTCGGTCTCGAAATAAACGGTCGCCGGGGCTGCCGATAGCAGCCGCTCGTACAGCTGGCGAAGGACGGACCGGGTTCGGTCATGACCGGTGCCGACCACGATCCGGTCCGGCCCTAGCACATCGAGTACCGCGAACCCTTCCCGCAGAAATTCCGGATTGCTGGCCACGGCAAAATGCGTGCCCTCCTGCAGACCGGACGCCTCTTCGACGAGGGAGGCTACGAGATCAGCCGTTCCGACGGGAACGGTCGATTTGTTCACGATCACCGTGAACCGCTCGCCGTTCAGGTGCTCGCCGATCCGCCGGGCGGCCGCCGCGACATAGGTCGTATCGGCGCCGCCGGACGGGGTGGACGGTGTCCCTACCGCGATGAACACCACGTCCGCATCGCGGATCCCGTCATAGGCGGTTGACGCGAACAGGCGGGTACCGGCATGCCGGGCGATGAGCGTCTCGAGCCCCGGCTCATAGATCGGGCTTTGCCCGGCGTTCATGAGCTCGATCTTCCGCGGGTCGATGTCGACGACGGTCGTATGGTGCCCCCACTCCGCGAAGGCCGCGGCGGTGACGGAGCCGACATAACCCGCTCCGATGCAGACTACATTCATGGCTTTTCCCCCTCGCGCATAGCCTGCCGGTAAGCGTCGACCGTGAGCTTAAGCCCTTCCTCGAGCCCGATCTTCGGAGTCCAGCCGAGCAAGCGGACAGCCTTGTCGATCACGGGCCGGCGTACTTTCGGATCGTCTGCGGGCAGCGGCAGGAACTTGATGGCGCTGGCCGAACCGGTCAGCCGCTTGACCAGGCGGGCCACTTCGAGAATCGAATACTCGGCCGGATTGCCGATATTGACGATCTGGCCTTCCGCAGCCTCCTTCTCCATCAGCAGCTGCAGGCCGGCCACCGTATCGTCGACGTAGCAGAAGGAGCGGCTTTGGCTGCCGTCGCCGTACACCGTAATATCCCGCCCTGCCAGTGCCTGGGTTACGAAGTTGGAGATGACGCGCCCGTCGTCATTTCGGAGCCCGGCCGAATAAGTATTGAAAATCCGTGCCACGCGGACCCGGGTTCCGTACAAGCGATAATATTCGTAGCAGTACACTTCGCCCAGCCGTTTCGCCTCGTCGTAACAGGCTCTCGGCCCCCATGTATTGACATTGCCGCGATACTCCTCCGGCTGCGGGTGGACCTCAGGATCGCCGTACGCTTCGCTCGTGCTGGCGTAGAGCAGCCGGGCGCCGTGATGCCGGGCCAGCTCCAGCATGTGCCGCAGGCCGGTCGTGTTGGCCTCGATCGTGGCGATCGGATGGGCTTGATAGTAGACCGGGGAAGCAGGCGACGCCAAATGGTAAATCTCCGTCACCCGCCCCGGGTCTAAGTCCGCGAGCGCTTCAAGCGTCGAGGGAACCGTTACGTCGCCGAGGACGAGACGGAAATTGGCATAGCCGGCGAACGGCTTGATGTTCGACTCGCGGCCCGTTGAGCCATTATCGATGCCGACGACTTCCGTGCCGGCCTCAACAAGCCGCCGAGCCAGATGGGAACCTAGAAATCCGGCGGCGCCGGTGATGACGGTAATCCCCATGCTCCTTCTTCCCCCCACTCACAGATTGTCGGCGCGCAGAACCGGCGGGGCGACGATCCACTCGCCGTGCTCGTGGCGCTTCAAGTCCTCCTCCGACACGGAGGCTGTCTCCCGGCGGGTCATGTTCCACGCCGACAGGGCCATGTCTCCCATGAAGCGGTGGAGCCGCCCGGATTTGTATTGATACTTCGCCCCATCCGGGGAGCTCAATAATGCTCCCTCCGCGAAGGGCCGGTCGCCGCCGGATCCCGCCCCGTGGACGCGTTCCTTCACCTGGGCGGCGCTAACGCTCGGGCCGATCGGCCAGTTCGCCAGATCGATCTGGGACAGCCTCGTATACGGGAGGCCGGTCTCCGACTCGACCGGATGGCGGACTCCCCGTTCGATCCAATACAGGGTCGGGGCCGCTCCACGGACTAGTACACCGGTCGGATACATGTGCAGCATACCGACCGATTCGGCGATGGCGACGGGGGTAGGCAGCAGCGTATTCTGTTGGCCGGCCCACTTATTCGCGTAGAATGCGGAATTCCTGCCGTTCACTTCCTTCAGCTGCGAGCCGAGCGTTCTCATGCTGACGCTGCCGTAGTGGTGGATGAACGTGTCCTTGGCCACGACCAAGTCGAGGCCGAGCAGCCGGACACGCAGCCCAAAGTCGTCGTCCTCGAAATTCCCCACCTCGAAGCCTTCGTCGAGATACCCGACCCTCCGGAACGTCTCCCTGCGCATAAGGACGCAAAACCCGGTCAACCGCCCGGTAATCGTCCACTTCGACGGATCCGTCCGGTTGTACTCGCCGGCGAACGCCTGCATCTCTTCCATCGTCCGATAGCGGGTCGGGATGAGCTGCACGTCGTTGCCGATGTAGTTCGTCACCGGGCCGACCAAGCCGATCTTCGGACTCGAATTCAGCACGGCGAGCAGATTGCCGAGCCAGCTCCGGGTCACGACCGTATCGTTGTTCAATAGCAGGATCGTCGTTCCCTTGGCCATCATCAGCCCCTGGTTGATCGCACCCGCGAATCCGGCGTTGGTCGGATTCAGCCGGACGCGCACCCGGCCGGCCATCGACCGCAAGTATTCGGCCGTCCCGTCTTCCGAAGCGTTGTCGACCACGATAATTTCGTGCGGCAAGTCGGTGTACGCTTCAATGCTGGCGATACACTCCCTCAGCACGTCCAGCTGATTGTAGGTAGGGATCACGATGCTCGTACCCGGGAAAACGGCTTGAAATGTCTCGAAGCCCGCTCTTCGGCCGTTCTCGATCCCCCTGGCCGTGCCGTCCCGATAGCCATGCTCGCGCCCCAGGACGGCGCCCGGCTTCGTGCGCTTTCGTTTCCTGCCCTTCATGATGGTTTCTCTCCCTTCTTCCCTGCGGGGCCGAAAATACGGAAGAAGCGCTAGCGGTAGGGAGCTTCCCCGAGCATCATCCGATCGGCCAGGTGTCCGAAATCGATCGCCACCTTGCCCAGCTGCCCAGCGATCTGCTGCGCGATCAGTACGGCCGCGATTCCCGCGGACACCAGGGCAATATCGAAATGGATCGGCTCGATCTCCTTCATGACCCGCGGGACGTCCTTCACGCCGTTCACCGGCGCAATCGCTCCGACTACATGGACCCCATACGGATGCAGCCATTCGGCGAACGCAGGCGCCTTGTCCCCGACGAGCAGCACCTTTCTCCGGTCCAGCAGCCGGCCGAGGAAACCCCGCTCATAGAGCTGATAGTTGATCACGGACGACGTAAGCTGCATACCGGAGATGTCGATGCCGTGGGCCCGGAAAGCCGCCGACAGCAAGGGCTGGAAGTTGGGCTTCCGGGAAATGGGAATGCCTACGAGATGGGCGCCTCGGATGGCGTTGGCCAGTGCATTCCGCGCTTCCAGATCAGGGACGTCAACCCCCGCGTAGGGAAGAAAATGCCCCTCCCGCTGCACTTGCTCCACGCTCATCGCCGCATCCTGTGCGAGCGCCAGCGCTTCGCCGTCTCCCAAGCGCACGACGGATAGGGGGGCATGGCCGTCCATAGCGGCCATCAGCCTCTCGAATACCGCTGCGGGATCGGCTAGCGGACGGCCATGGGCCGGAATCAGCTTTTCGACGCCGGCTGTGACGACATCTTCCGCTTTGCAGTTGGGCAGCGTCATGAGCGGAGGCAGCGCGGCTTCCACGATGCCCTCGCCACCGGCATACAAACCTTGGTTATACCCCGATTCGTAGCCATTCTGATATTCCGCCTTGTTCAAGGCCTGGGCGTGCTTTAGCGCGTCGCTATACCCTTCGTCATAGCCTCGATTGGCCGGCGCATGCCGTTTTCTCGTAGCACGACGGATTGCTTTAATTTTTTTCCTCTTAACCTTCCCCTTCCTTGCTATTTTGCGCACCCTCATCGAGCCCCCCTCCTATGTCCATACCGCTTGGAGCATTTGCTGCAGCCTCGCGAGAAAGGTATGCTGCTGAAGCGTTCTGGAGAGCCCCCGCAGCGCGATCTGCCGTCTCTCCTCTTCATGGTAGAGAAAGTAATCCAGCTTATAAATCAAATCCGAGGTTGACGAGAATGTGGAGACTTCATGCCCCGCCATGTACAGGCTGTGAAGATCGTCCCGAACGTCCGTCAGTTGGAAGGCTCCGCTGCTGCAAATATCAAAGGTGCGCGGATTGACGGAAAGCGCCGGTATGGCGAAGCTGTTCTGATTGATCGAGGGATCGCCGGGCTCACGATGGAGGTTCATGACGATTTTGGCGCCGCAGTAGTACTTGAGCGTCTCCTGCGGGGTGAGCCAGGCTCCGAGGCGGATCTTATCCTTCAAGCGGGAATAATTCTTGAGTCGATCCCACCAATAGCCGACGATGACCACATTCCGTTCGGCCAAATAATCGGCGATGCTGTCGAAGAGGGCGACCCGGTTCCAATAGGCCGTTCCTAAGAAGCAAATCTCCGAGCGGTAAGCCGGCTCCATCTTCGAAGGACGGAAGACCGCAGTACTCGTGGCGAACGGCAAATAGTAAACCTGCGGGCAGCCCAGCTCATTATAAAACTGCACCATGTTGAGCTCGCTCGTGAACACATAATCGTAATGCAGGGAGACATGGACGGTCACGTCCGTGTAATAAGGATCATCCGGAAACCAGACGGCGGTTTTCACACCCAGGCTCCGGATCGCATCCACCCTGTCGACGGTAACCGAATGGACGCAGTCCAGCACAAGCACGAGATGCGGACGCCATGCCTGGACGAGTCCGACTATATCGTCTGTGGGCACGCAGTGCCGCACTTCGCGAACGAGACTGCCCAGTGCTTCCACAATGCCGTGATCGATTGGTACATAGGGAAGCCCGTTATTGGAGCCCACATAGAGAACGTTGAGCTCCCATTTAATGGGGCTGACCCGCGGCGTATTGCTCAGGATGGCTTCGCACCTGCCGTGATGGTAGCCGTAACTCAGTCCATCGGTGTAGCCGTCTCTTTTTCCTTCCGTTTCGGCAAAATGATGTTGGTTCGTCTTCACCGGTCTTTCCTCCTTCTCCTGTTGCTCCAGTAATGGGCTCACCTGTTCCGCGTCCGCCAGTCGAAGCCGATAGCCGGGTCGTCGTAAGCAATCCGGTATTCATCGGGCGCAGACGGATCGTAAACTTCATTGGTGAAATAAACGATGGTCGCCGGCTTCTCGCCCAGCACACGGTACCCATGGGCGACGCCTCTCGGGATAAACAGCAAATAGGGGTGGTCTTCCCCCATGTAGTACACGGCCGTCTGCCCAAGGGTCGGGGAATCCGTACGCATGTCGTGCAGGACGACTTGGGCATGACCGGCCGGAAAATACCAAATGTCGTCTTGGTGCCGGTGATAGTGAAACGCTTTGATGACGCCGGGGTACGATAGGGAGATCGAAGCTTGCCCGAACTTCCCGAAGATGGCGTCGTCTTCCCGGAGCAGCTCCATGAAGAAGCCCCGGTCGTCATAATGCTTCACGAGCGGTTTGACTTGCACGCCGGCAAGGCTCATATCCGGATCAGCTCCCCTCGGATAAACTCTTCCAACGCTTCGCGCCAGCCTCGCAGCCTCGGCAGCCCGTTCAACCGAATGGCCATGGAGTCCAAGACGGAATACGCGGGACGCGCTGCCTGAGCCGACAACGGTTCGGTCAAGATAGGCGTGATCGGCACATGCTCGGCGTCCAGCAGTCTGGCGATCTCGGCCGCCCATTCGTACCGCGAGCAGCCGCCTTCGTTCGACGCGTGGTACACTCCGTATTGCTCCTGTTCCATCAAGCGGCTGATGAACACGGCCAAATCGAGCGTGTATGTGGGGGAGCCGAACTGGTCGCTTACGACGGTGAGGGGGAGGCCGCTTCGTAGTCGCGCCACGATCTTCGTGACGAAATTGTCGCCGTGGAGCCCATAGAGCCAGGATGTGCGGACGATGAAATGGCGGTCGCAAAAACGCTGCACCATGTTCTCGCCCGCCCACTTGGAGGCGCCGTATACGCTGATCGGCTTCGGACGGTCGAACTCGTTGTACGGCGCCGTCTTCTCTCCGTCGAATACGTAATCCGTACTGACGTAGACGAGCTTCGCCCCCGTCTTCCGCGCCGCAACGGCCACATTCCGCGCTCCGAACGCATTGACGAGAAACGCCGTTTCCGCTTCGGCTTCGGCGAGATCCACCTTCGTATAGGCGGCTCCATGCACGATGATGTGCGGCTCTATCTCTCCCAGCAGCTGCAGCACGCGATCGTGGTTCGTAACGTCGAGCTCCCGGCGTCCGAGTGCAAACAGCTTGTGCGAGGGACCCAGCACCCGAACGAGATCACGCCCGAGCTGGCCCTCTGCCCCTGTAATGACGATTCTCACGATGAGTCCCCCTTGCCGTTGTCATTCTTCATGGTTGCGGCTTGCCCGATGGGTCCGCCAGGCCGGCCAGCCAGTCGGCGGATGCCGCATACCAGGCGATCGTTTGCCGGATTCCCTGTTCAAACGCGTACTTCGGACTCCAGCCCAGCTCCCGTCGAAGCTTCCCCGCATCGATCGCATACCGGCGGTCATGGCCCGGACGGTCGGGTACGAAGGCGATGCGCGTATCGGGAAGGCCCAACTCCTGCAGGATGAGCCGCGCTACCTCCAGATTGGTCCGTTCACCCGATGCGCCTACGTTGTACACCTCGCCCGGGCGACCCTTGCGCAGCACCAGATCCAGCGCCCGGCAATGGTCCTCCACATGCAGCCAGTCACGCACATTCAGCCCGTCGCCGTACAGCGGAAGCGGCCTATCCTGCAGGGCTCGGAGGATGAGGAGCGGGATCAGCTTCTCCGGATGTTGGCGCGGCCCGTAATTGTTGGAGCAGCGGGTCGTCATGACGTGCAGTCCGTATGTCTCCCAGAAAGCCCGCGCGAGCAGATCGGAGCCCGCTTTGCTGGCGGAATAAGGGCTGTTCGGCGCAAGAGGGCTCGATTCGGTGAACAGACCCGTCGGTCCCAGGGAGCCGTACACTTCGTCTGTGGAGACGTGCAGGAAGCGACGAACCCTTGAGCGGCGGGCGGCCTCCAGCAGCACATGGGTGCCCAGGACGTTCGTCTGCACGAATCGATGCGGATGATCGATGCTCCGGTCGACGTGTGTCTCCGCCGCGAAGTGGACGACCGCCTCCACTCCTTCGCCCAGCAGCTCTCCCACGAGAGCCTGATCGGTAATATCGCCCTGGACGAACCGGTAGTTGGGCGATGCGGATACATCCGCCAAATTGCCGGGATGGCCGGCGTAAGTCAGTGCGTCCAGATTGACGATGTTGAGCTCCGGATAACGCTCCAGCATATACCGGATGTAATTGCTCCCGATAAATCCGAGTCCGCCCGTCACGAGAACGTTCCGCATCATGAAGACCCTCCTCGCAGGTACCGGCCCGAGGCCTCGTGAAGCGATTCGAACGTGCCGGCATCCGTCCACCAACCCGAGATGAGGTTGTAGCTGAGGTCGCCCTTCGCGGCGTACGTATTGTTCACGTCCGTAATCTCCAGCTCCCCGCGGGCGGAAGGACGGATGCCCCGGATGACGTCGAACACTTCGCTGTCGTACATGTACAGCCCGGTGACGCAGTAATTGTTTTTCGGTTGGGCGGGCTTTTCTTCTATGAAGACAATGCGGTCGTTTTCGAACACCGGCACCCCGTACGGTCTCGGATCGGCGACTTCCTTCAGGATTACTTTGGCACCCCCGGATTGCCGGTCGAATTGCTGCACATAAGGAAGAATCGGCTCCTCGAACAAATTGTCCCCCAGCAGAACGGCCAGCTTCTCTCCGGAAGCGATGAACGGTTCCGCTTGAGCGAGCGCTTGGGCGATGCCGCCGGCGTCGTCCTGAACGCTGTACATCAATCGAACCCCCCACTCCTTGCCGCTGCCGAACAACTCGATGTAGGCTCCGGCCGTTTTCTGGGCCGTTACGAGCAGGATTTCCGTAATGCCGGCATCCCGGAAGGTTTTGACCGCGTAATAGATCATGGGAAATCGTCCGACAGGGAGCAGATGCTTGCTTGTGATTTTCGTGAGCGGATACAGTCGGGTTCCATGGCCTCCCGCCAAAATAATGCCTTTCATTCCGCTGCCTCCTCTCCTAACCGACTAATGAAAGGCTCGAGGATCGACGCCCCACTTCTCCGTGAACAACCGGCGATTCCGCTCGATCAGAGCTTCGAGCTGCCCGGGGTCGCGTGTCAAAAAGCTGGATCCTCCGTAATGATGCACGTAGGCGTCCCCGGCGATCATGAGCCGATAACCGGCCGTCCTGGCCCGATAGCAATAATCGTCGTCCTCGTAGTGGCCCGGCGAGAAGCGTTCGTCCAGTTCGCCGATCCGGTCATAGAGCGCTCTAGGGAACAGCATGCAAAAGCCGATCAATCGGTCCACGGAAGTCCACCGGCTCGGGTCGGGCGCGTACTGACGAGCGGACGAGGCGTGCATTTCATCTATCGTCTGGTAGAAGGGCTCTACCTGCTGGCGGCCGCTCGCATAATTGGTGTACGGGCCCACGATGCCTACGGAATCGTCATCGCGCAAGCAGCGCTGCATATGCGTAAGCCATCCATGCGTCACGACGGTATCATTGTTGAGCAGCACGAGCTCCTCGCCGCTCGCCATCCGCAGCCCCAAGTTGCATGCCTGGGGAAACCCTCGGTTATCCGGCAGCGAGAGGAACTTCACCTTCTCCCGCATGCACAGGGAGAGCGAGCCGTCGGTCGAGCCGTTGTCGACTACGATAATCTCGAAGGGAACGGTCGTGTATTGGCGGATCGAGGCGATACAGCCTGCGAGCAGATTCGCTCCGTTGTAGTTCGGGATAATGATGCTGGTCAAGCTCAACCCGATTCCCCCCCTCTCGCCGCGTTTCGGTCCCGCATCCGATCCGGAGTATGGAGACGGGGACCGGCCTGCTTCGTCAACCGCACCAACGCCTCGACGTGATCGCCGATAATGAGTCCGGCTACTTCATTGTTAAAGCCCATATTGTTCTTCCGCGGCCGGTTGTTGCGGATGACATCTACACTCGCGGGCGCGGTCACCTTCAGCCCTTCCCGGATGGCGAGCGCCTGAGCGTACGGGGGGACGGCGAGCCGCGCGGGCCCGATCGCGCGAATCGCGCGCCGGGACAGGACATGCGGGACCGCCGTCATTGAATTGGCGGCGAGATCGGCGCGGCCGAGCGCCCGATTCAAGAACTCCTTCATCACTGTGACCGAATCGCGATGGGCGAACAGGCCGAGGAACGGATCGATGTCGTTCAATGCCACGTCCGCCCCCCGCTCGATAGACTGCAGGAAAGGGATCAGCTGCTCCGCGCGTACGGGCATGTCGCCGTCCAGGAATACCACCATCTCGGCATCGGTCAACTTCGCGCCCAGCGCCCGTCCAACATCGTGGCCTAGCGGTTCGTCATAATGCACGATCATGGCATTCGTCGATTCCCTGGCTATGGTGAAGCTCGTATCGGAAGTCCCGTTGATAACGATGATGCAATCGTCTACCGGCAGCCGTCCCACTTCCCGCAGGATGAAAGGCAGCGTGGCTTCTTCATTCATTACGCTAATGACGACTGCGACCGACTTGGCCGTAGGCAGCAGTACCGTATCGTCCCGCACGGCTCCGATCACGCTGCCGAAACCTTTCACGAAGCGGGCAGCCGCCGCAATATGCGCCTCGGCCGGCCAAAGCCGGTTCTGACGCCATTCGTTCCACAACCGGTTCATCCATTGGTGCGGATCCGTTCCATCCGGAACCGGGTGGCGGTTTGCCAGCTCCCGACCCGCTTGGGCGGCCAGCGCCGCCCATTTGGAAGCCAGGGAGGCAGGATTCGTCTTCCGGGTGCCGCCGATCGTTCTACGCGGCGCCTGGAGCCATCTTCGGATTCGCTTCCGCGCACGGATTCGGCTTCGCCCTTGTCCGCGGGCCCGAATCCGGGAGGCTAGCGCCCCTCTTCTTCGCTGCGGGCGCGACCGTCTGCTCGTTTTCAAGTGTCGGTTCATCTACTTCACCAAATCTCTTTGCCGGATCAAATCCGGATAATTCGCCCGCTCGTTCGTGGCCTCCGCCAGCCAATGCATCGCTTCGATGTGATCCCCGACGATCAAGTCCTCGAGCGGATCCTTGCCGCGCGACCGGCGCCGCCGGATCGGATTCAGCCGGCCGACATCGATCGGATGCACCGCCTTAACGGTTAACCCTTTGGCTACGCCCATCGCCTGGGCGAGAGGAGGAACGGCCAGCGCCTCGAATCCGATTCGCTCGAGGGCGCTCCTGCTCAAAGCGTGCGGGATCGTCGTCATGGACGCTCCCCCGAGATCCGAACGCATCAGGGCGGTATTCAGCGCATGCTTCGCAAGCACAACGCTGTGCACGCGACGTTTCGAGGTCGGGCCCGAGTATTCGTTGAGCGCTACGTCCACCCCGGCCCCCACCGCTTCCACGAACGGCTTCATTTTCCCGGCCGGGATTACGATGTCGGCGTCGGTGAACAGGACGATGCTGCCCCGAGCATGCCGTGCCCCGACGCTGCGACCCACGTCGTGCCCGAGGGGGCGGTCGTAAGGAATGACGCGAGCCCCCAGCTTCGCGGCCAGTTCCTTCGTCCCGTCAGTGGAGCCGTTCGCGACCACGATCACTTCCGTATTCGGATGGACGCGGAACGCTTGCCGGATCACTCCGCCGATCGTACGACGTTCGTTGACGGCCGGAATAACGACTGAGACAGTCGGAGATGCCGCCACTTTCGAAGGGGCGGGCCCGCTTCTTCCTGCGAGCGATTTTCTGCTAATGCGTCTTGGCTTCAACCTCTTCCTCACCTCCGGTACTGTGACGGGCTATGTCTCTACAACCCATCTTATGTACTTTCATCCCGTTGGAAAGGGCGTGAGTGGATGGAGGGCAAAAAGGGCTCCGCAATCGCCTTAGCGCGTGAGGTGGGAAGGCAAGCAGCGAGAGAGAGCCGCTGTCCTTGTGTACTTCGATTTCGGATGCTGTCGATTCATTGTGGATCGTATCATTTCGAGCTTAAGAAGCCCTTTCGTGAATCCGAATAACGAGTAGTTCGATTTTGCCCAACTGGAGCAGGTGCCTAAGGGAAGTCCACGCTATGCAGTTCGATTTTGCCTAATTAATTGGCGGCATTCCAGGGTCCGTGTTCTAAACGTGCGCTCCAATTCGGCGAATCATAACTAGAGCTCGTCCAAATGAAATCTAGACTTCTGTAAGTTGGCGAAATCAAACTAAATCGCGTTTGTATCGATTCGATGAGCCGTCCACAATTAATCGACCGCCTCCGGAATGTTTCCGACTCCCTGCCATAGACAAAGCAAAAACACCCTTTCGCAAGCGAAAGGGTGTCGGTTGTTGGCCGGATGCCCGGCCTAAGCTTTACGGCCGATGGCGATCCAGTGAACGATTCCGGCGAGCTCCGGCGAGAAGCGGGTCCGCAATAAGCTGAACGTAGCTCCGTATGCCGTTTGTTCCCGGAGGGTGACGCTGTACGCCTCATGATTCGACATCGCGACGATCACATAATTCATATCTGCGAACGGCTCTTCGAACGAGACGCTGAGCTCGATGCGCTCATCCTGCATCCCGAACCGGAACGGCGCGATGCCGAATTGCTGCAAGGCGCTCCGGGTCGCGGACGACGTCTGGATCGGAGCGAAGCTCAGCTTCTGCGGCGAGACGGAGCCGTCCGAGAGATGGCCGGACTGTATAGCCTCAGGGGCGATCGCTTGCGAGGAGACTGAGCCGTCCGCCAATTGGGCGGCGCCAACTGAGCCTTCGGCCAAGTGGCTGGCGCTCACGGCTCCGTCCGCCAATTGGGCGGTACCCACCGAGCCTTCGGCCAGGTGACGGGCACTCACCGCACCGTCGGCGAGTTGGGCGGCTCCTACCGAGTCTTCTGCCAGGTGACGGGCACTCACCGCACCGTCGGCGAGTTGGGCGGCTCCTACCGAGCCTTCTGACAGGTGGTTGGCGCTCACGGCTCCGTCCGCTAATTGGGCGGCTCCCACCGAGTCTTCTGCCAGGTGACGGGCACTCACCGCACCGTCGGCGAGTTGGGCGGCTCCTACCGAGCCTTCTGACAG